>NZ_AP023033.1:3497500-3806666 GCF_019670125.1 Agarivorans aestuarii | reverse complement strand
GCCAGAGAAGCCATGTTGGTAAACATGTTGGCGGTAATCTGCTGCGGCCTTGGCCAAGTCACGTAATACTTGGTTACGTTGAGTTTCGTTTACTGGCGCAGCCGCGACTAGTTGGCTAGCCTCTTGTAAAATTTTACTGCTAGCGCTTAACCACTCGGCGAGCTCTTTAGACATGGCGTATTGCTTGTTGTCGGCAAATAGTTTTTGCATAAAGGCCACATAACGACGCATGTAATAAAGGGTTACCATGGACAAGCCAGTACCCACAATCGCGTTGTTGGCATCGTTCCATTCTGGGCGTTGGGTATTTAACCAAATACCGCCGTCTAACACTAAGTTTCCTAGCTTAGCGAGCAGCGGAACCAATAGTTTTTCAGCCAAGTTTGCCAAGTAGACTTCTTGGTTTTGGTCAAGCAATAGGCGAGCATCGCTGCCCATTACGCTTTGGCGGCTTTCAATGATTTTCTGTTTGTTTTCGTTAAATTCAACGGTGTTTTTGGCGTCGGCAAAAATCGCTTCTGCTGAAGAGATCTCGTAAGGCACATTGGCGTAGCTAAAAATCTCTGTATCTAGCAGGGCTTTTAGCTCTGCAGGTTGGTATTTGTCTGACTGCTCCAAAAACTTAAGCAAATAGATGATTTGGTGATCGCCCCAGTAACCAATGTTGCTCCATGGGTCGTCAGATTCCAATAGCTCCCAATCTACCCCGGCTTTAGTGATGCGGTAAGGGTTGTAGCCGTCAATGGTCGAGGCATTCACAAACTTGGCAATAAAGCTCTTAATAAAGCTTGGGTAACTTACGCCTAGTGCTTCCCAGTTTTGGAAAATGTCCCGCCAGTTACCTTGGTAAGACAATAAACGGTTGCCTTGGTTATCTTTTAGCTTGATCTCGAAATGATTCCAAGGGCGGCTTGGGTCGCCGTGGCGACGGCCAAAAGTAAGCGGTAAGTACTCGTGGCACAAACGCAATAATTGCGGGCTGTTTTGTTTAGCCGCTAGAGATAGTAGCTCGTCGTAGTTGATCTTAGCTGGCAAGCTATTTAAGAAGCTTGCTTGGTCTAGCGCTATTTGGGTATTGGCATTTTTTAGGGTTTTCACAAAATCTGCACTTTCAACCCAGTACTGGTCAACAACCACACCACCGCGCATGTTGTTAAACAATACGTTGGCGTAGTGGTGTACGCTGGTCTCGTCTTCTGCGGTTTTTTGGTAAGCATCGCTGCCAGCCATAAGCTTAAGAAGTTCCTGATGGTTTTGTTCAACCGATGCCATAACCGCTTGCTCAAGTTGTTGCGGCTTGCTGATTTGCTGCTGCAACTCTGCTAACTGGGCGTGTGACTGGTCTACGTCGGCGACAATGCTCCAGCTGTCCTGTGCAGCCGCGGCAAGTGTTAACTTCTTATGAATGAAGTACGAGCCTCTTACTCCACGGGTTAGTTGCTCGTCTTCTACTGAGCTGCCACGGCGAAATGCCGCTAACTGTTGGCTAGACAATAGAATTGATTGGCAGTTTTCTGCCAGCGAGAACACGCTAGTGGCTAACAGTGATTCTGCAGGCTCGGCGCGGTCGCTTAATTTGGCATATAAGCTGTAGGTGGCTAGGCTAGAGTTGGCTTCGCGCTCATTCCATTTGTAGGCATCAAGCAGGGCGCTGCTGCCTTGCATAATCGAGAACGGCGTATTAGACGGCAACAAGTTTTGAATACCATCCACTAGCTCTATTTCACGGGTTTTATGGGTGGTATTGGTGAGTGTTGCTTGGCGAACAAAACCAAACTTTTCGCTGCTGCTCCACTGGTACTTAAAGCTTAAGCCTAAATCAAAGTTAAGCTCTTCAAAGATGATTTTGTCACCGGCAATATTCTTGTAAATATTGCGGCGCAATTGGTACAAGCTGTCGTGATGTTGGTTGAAGGGTTCCCACTGCTGGATACCGGCTTCGCTAGTCACTTTAACAATGGTTTTACTGCCAGTGTTTTCCGCATTTTCATGGATGTAATCTACAGATTTGTAGGGAAACAAAGCGTTCTCTGGGCGAATGCGCCCTGCCGATAAACAACCGGTTGAAGAGATGAATAACCAATGGTCGCTGGCTGAAACCACACTGATAAAAAACGGGGCCATCTGATCGACGTTTTTGATTTGGTAGTATTTATCACCATCAATAGAGACAAACTCTCCGGTGATGTCTTTTGTTAATGTATCCATGTTTTCTTCTTTCATTAGCTTAAAATCCATGTAAGCGCTTACTTTGCAGCGCAAAAAAATTCTTGTTAAACGTTAAAACAACGTATGAAGTGATCGTCGGCAATTTGAGTCACTTCTGGAAATGCTTGATTACACTTGTCCAATGCATTTGGACAACGCGCAGCAAATGGGCAACCCACTGAGTTAGGGTGCCACATAGGTATGTCTCCCTTTTTCGCACCTAGTTCACGGCGGCCACTTTTACTTGCTTCTGGCACCGCCGACAGTAATAGCTTGGTGTAAGGGTGCTGGGGCGTTTGGGTTACTTTGTCACTGTTGCCCCATTCCACCATGTGGCCTACGTACATAACAGCAGTCTTTTCTGCAAAGTAGCGCGCGGTAGCAATATCATGAGTGATGTACATGAAACTGATGCCACGTTTGTCTTTTAAATCGGCCATAAGGTTCAAAATGCCCAAGCGCACCGATACGTCTAACATTGAAATCGGCTCGTCAGCTAAGATAACTTCTGGGTCAACCGCTAGTGCGCGGGCAATAGCAACCCGCTGGCGTTGACCACCACTTAGCTCATGGGGGTATTTCTCGGCGGTTTCCACTACTGGCGAAAGGCCTACTAAATCGAGCAACTCGTAAACCTTGTTGCGTAGTTCTTTTTTGCTGGCGCGTTTGTGAATTAGCAAGGGGCGAGCAATATGGTGGTAGATTGAATGCACTGGGTTAAGTGAGCCAAAGGGGTCTTGGAAGATCATTTGTACTTGGCGAGCATATTCTAGCGAACCATGTTGTTTTACAAACTCATCCAAAGGCAGGCCCTTAAATAGGATGTCACCGCCATTTTTCTCATAGATGCGTGTTAGCACCCGAGCACCGGTACTTTTACCGGAGCCAGACTCTCCAACAATCGCTAAGGCTTGGCCCTTTTTAAGCTCAAAAGATACATCGTTAACTGCCCGCATTAGGTTATTTGGGTTAGACGATAAACCAATGGGAAAGTCTTTAATTAAGTTTTCTACCGCAAGTACGGTTTGATTTTCGCTTACTACGCTCATTTTTGAACCTCCAAAATATGACAAGCAGCATGAACACCGCTAGCTTGTGCGCGCAAAATAGGTTCATCGCTTTTACAGTTTTCTACACAATCGTTACAGCGTGCTTGAAAGTTACAGCCGCTAGGTAATTTGAGCAGGTTTACCGGGTCGCCTGGGATCCCGTATAAGCGCTCTTTTGGCCCATGAATGGTTGGGAACGACGAAACCAAACCTTTGGTATAAGGGTGGCTAGGCTGGTTAAATACTGTTTTGGCGTCGCCAATTTCAATCAAGTTACCGGCGTACATAACTCCAATACGGTCGGCTATTTCGCCCATTAAGCTTAAGTCGTGGCTAATGAACAAAATCGAGAAGCCAAACTTCTCTTTTAGATCGTAAAGCTCATTAAGGATCTCTCGTTCAACCACTACGTCTAGTGCAGTGGTTGGTTCATCCATAATGATTAGCTTTGGCTCTAGCGCTAAGGCGATAGCGATAACGACACGTTGGCGCATGCCACCACTTAATTGGTGAGGGAAGCTTTTTAAGCGATCGCCATGAATACCCACTACCGACAGCAACTCAGTGGCTTTCTCATTGGCCTGTTTTAGACTGACTTGCTTGTGAGCCAAAATAACATCGATTAACTGCTCACCAATGGTGATTACTGGGTTAAGTGAGTTCATGGCACTTTGGAATACTACCGAGGTGTCATTCCAGCGAAATGCCCGTAGCTGTTTATCGTTCATTTTCAGCACGTCCTTGCCCTTATAAAGGATTTCTCCTTCAGGGATTAGCGCGGGTGCTTTATGTAAACGAGAAATCGCGAAGGCGAGGGTGCTTTTACCGCAACCCGACTCACCGGCTAGGCCAAGGGTCTCGCCTGGGGCAATGCTTAAACTTACATTGTTTACCGCGCGAGCAATGCCATTGGGTGAAACATAGTCAACGCTTAGGTTGTTAATCTCTAGTAATGCTTGGCTCATGCTAAACCTCGACGTTGATTGGCTGCTTTTTGCAGTTTTTTCCATACTTTTAGGTGCGGACCAGTTTTAAGTTTTGGATTACTTACTTGGTCAATTGACATGTTAATTAGCGCTAGCGCACCACCGGTAAAGGCTAGAGCTAAGGCTGGTACTAACATCTCCCACCATGCGCCGGTGTAGAGAGAAGAAGAAACTTGCGCCCAGTAGAGCATAGAGCCCCAGCTAACTTCGGTGGCGTCGCCTAAACCTAATATGCCTAAACCGGCCTCAGAGCCCATGGCGTAAATCACCGTACCCAAAAAGCCACCAAATACGATAGAAACTAAGTTAGGAAGAATTTCCACTAAGATGATGCGCAGCTTGGATTCGCCCATTACCTCGGCCGAGATGATGAACTCTTTGTTTCGTATTGCCATTGTTTGGGCTCTGATAACCCTAGCGCCCCATGGCCAGGAGGTGACCCCCAGCAGCACGGTTATCACTAAGGAGCCCACTTGCCCAAGAAAGGCGGCTAATACAATCAATAAGGGCAGTTGCGGAAAAACCAAAAACACATTGGTGATGAAGTTTAACCATTCATCAATTTTGCCACCAAAGTAACCAGAACTAACGCCAACGGCTACCGCAATGCTCATGGCAATAATACCGGCAGTAATCGCAACCGTTAGTGATTTACGGGCGCCAAAAAGCACTTGGCTAAAAACGTCGCGGCCGTTACGGGTTGTGCCCATAATGTATTCGGCACTTGGCGCTTGGTGAGGTCTGGATACACGTTTTTGTGGATCGTGTGTTGCAATTGCTGGAGCAAATAGTGCACCGAGCAAAATAATTGTAGCTAGTAATCCGCCAATAATTGCCGGTGGATTACCATGAAAAAAGGCTAAACACTTGGCTAATACTTGGCGCCACTTAGCGGAGTTGTGATGATGTTCCATAGTAAAACCTACTTCGAAATACGGGGATCAAGCCAGACATACAACAAGTCGGCGATGAAGTTTGCAGTAAGTACCGCAGTAACAAGAATGAGCAAAATAGCCTGAATAAGCGGGTAGTCGCGCGCCACAATACCTTTAAGCAAGATGTTGCCTAAGCCTTGGTAGTTAAATACCACTTCGGTCATGATTGAACCGGCAAACGAGAAACCAATGGCCATGGCAATAGCAGTTGCTACCGGTAAGATCGCGTTACGCCCAGCGTAGCGGTACATTACCCGAAAACTCGAAAGCCCTTTGGCTTCGGCCATCGTCACATAGTCTTCACCCAGCACATTAATCATGGCGTTACGCATGTTAAATACCCAGGTGGCAATGCCTACCACAACCATCGAGCCCATCGGTAATATGGCGTGTTTAAGTACGCTACCGATAAACTCCCAACTAAAGGCAGGGTCTAAAGTAGGGTCATAGGTATAAGCCAGTGGCAGCAGTTCTAACTGCAAGCCAAAAAAGTAGAACAGTAATAATGCGGTAACGATGTACGGGAAATTACTAATAAAGGCGAGTACAGGAGGGAATACCTGACCAAAAAATCCTTCACGTCGATAAGAAGCGTAGGTGCCAATTGATACCCCAATAATTAGCGCTACAATCAGTGAACCTAGGGCTAGGAACATGGTCCATGGCAGGGCCATACCTATCACTTCAGTTACTCCCACCGGGAACATTAATACTGAAGGACCTAAATCCAAGGTAAATACACTTTTAATGTAGGCAATGTATTGCTCAAAAACCGAGCCATCCATAAAACCATACATTTCTCTAACCGCGTCCATTTGCGCGGGGTCCATTCTGCCTTGAGCTGCTGCAAATAATGCGTCAACTGGATCGCCTGGCATTAACCGGGGTAACAAAAAGTTAAAGGAGATGGCTATCAAGAAGGCTGTAAAGTAAAAGCCCAGTCGGCGTAATAAAAAACTCATAATATTTTCCAAAGTAAGAGAGCCAACTAGTGGCTCTCTTCAGTTGTGTTACTTAAGGTGAAGATTGTTAATTATTAACACTCGTTTACCACCGTCGTACCATACTGGCTGTACATATGGGTTTTCTGCGTTTGGCCAACCAACAATTTTAGAGCTGTTATATTGGAACCAAGTTGGGTTAGAAAATAGCGGAATAAAAGGCAAGTTCTCTGCAGTGAACACCTGTAACTGCTTAATAATACTTGCTTGCTCAGCAGTATCGTTAGTCTGACCGAAGCTTTCAATAAGCGCATCAATCTCAGGGGTATGTACACCATGTCCAGCGTGCCATGTTTTACCAATACGTGAAGTAGAGTAGTAATCTTGGAAGGCTAAGATTGGATGGGTAGCTACTAGCGACCAGTTAATCGACATTTTGTATTTACTGTCTTTTAGTGACGAGTCATATACTGCCCAATCAACGGTTTTTACATTGGCTTTAATGCCTACTTCTTCGAAGTATTCAGTCACCATTTGAACTACTTGGATCCAATCGGTCCAGCCATTTACAACTTCAATATCAAACTCGATGCGCTTGCCATCTTTAGTTTGACGAAAGCCATCACCGCTTTTGTCTATGTAACCAGCTGCGTCTAACATCTGGTTTGCTTTCTCTGGGTTATAAGTTGTGATGTCCTTGTATTTAGCAGTTACATCAGCATCAATATGGGTGCTGTACAATTCGCCAATACCACCAACATTAAAATTAACTGTTGGATAACCGTAAGCCGCAATATCTACGATAGATTCACGGTCAAGTGACATTGATAAAGCTTTACGCAATTCTAAATCGCTAAAAGGCGCTTCTTTAGTGTTTACGTATAGATGAATCGCGTCATTTGCTGGGTACCAGTAGTGGTGATTTTCTGGGCTTGCGGCAACAAAGGTGTTGTCGATGTCAGCAATAAAGTTTGAACCCCAGTCAATTTCGCCTTTCATTAAAGCGGGTTGAATTTGCGAGTTATCGTTGTAAGAGCGGTAGGTAATACAATCTAGGTGAGGCAACCCTTCTAAGTAATAGTTAGGGTTGCGGCACAACTCCATTTGCTGAGTTTTTACATACTTCACTTCGGTCATCGGACCGCTACCAATTGGGTTAGGGTTAGTGAAAGTGGTTAAGTCACTTACCTTGCTCCATACCTTTTCTGGAATGATGTGGTATTTTTCTAAGTTCCAGATAAAGGTTGAATCGGCTTGGTTCAACTTGAATTCAACCGTTGTGTCATTAGTTGCTTCAATGCTAATTAGGTTGCCGTCTGTCCAAATACCACGTTGGTCAAATGCACCATTTTCTTTGGTCATAGTGAAGCTATAGGCAACGTCTTTAGCAGTCAGTGGACTGCCATCTGACCACGTTAAACCATCACGAAGGGTGAGTTTAATGGTTTTAAGATCGTCAGAATATTCAGCTGATTTAGCCAGACGCCATTCAGTTTTACCGGTCATATTGTTGAAAACCATTAATGGTTCAAACATCACACCGTGTAATAAGTCTTTAGAAGTATAAGGGTTGTAGTTTTCTACAAAACCAGTACCAATGATCGGTACGGTAAGGGTTCCGCCTTGTTTAACGTCGTTGGCTATTGCGCTTCCTGATGACAACATTAAACCGCAAATAATTGAAGATAAAACCGTTTTACTCTGCATTAGATAATCCTTTTTTATCGGCACTCTCGCTAGGTACGCTTTCCTATTAATGCTTAAGGCCCTTACTATAAGTCTTAAAAACCAAAAAGAAAGCGCTTTCTTTTGTGGCACTCTATTTGAGAATTGAAATGTAGGCAATCTAAAGGCGGTTGTTTTTCTACTTAGGTCACATTTAGCTCGTTTTTTACCTATTAAGGGGTGCTTTCGGTTGAATAACACACACTTTGGCTGGGTTTTAGCTAATGCAGATTTGATCTTGGTAGCCTTTTCATAGGATTTGTATGAAGAATATTTTGAAAACGCTTACTTTTCGTGATGGGCCTCAATATTTTGAGTTAAGCCTTGCAGTAACGCTGTACAGATTCCGGTGGCTGTTGTTTATTTATACGTGTAATGGCGATGTAGCATTGCGCTCTAAACAAATTCATGGACAAAAAAACTGGCTGAAAAGTCATTTTTTTAGCAATAAAAAGTAAGCGCTTTCTTTTTTAGGGGAGCCAAAAATAATCCGTTTTTTAGTTAAAACATGATGTTAATAACTATCAAGGACACATGGAATGACAGTGACAAATAGCAAATTCAAACTGGCCAATACCGTATTAGCTGCCGCTTTGGCTCTTGCGTTAAGTGGTTGTGCTGACGAAGTCGTAAATGGCGAAACCCCCCAAAATCCTGTAGAGCCTACCGATCCAGTTGAGCCAACTGATCCAGTAGGTAACGACCTTTTGGTGTTTAATGATGCGGTAAACCCTTATTGGCCTGCGTGGGATTGTTGTGGTGGTACCACGCCAACGAATCCAATTGAGCTTAGTGACTACGGTATGGTCACCGAGTTTGCGATTAATGCTCAGCCTGCGGTTTTAGGTTTTGTACGTGATAGTGAACGTGGTGCTCTAGATGCGAGTGCGATGGAAAGCACCGGTACTTTGGAATTTGACCTTAAAATGACAGCCAGCCCAGGCGATGTGAACTGGGCGGTAAAACTAGAAAGTAATGGCGGCATACAAAATGACGCTGGTGGTGAAGAAGTTGAAATAATGATCACCGCTCCGGTGTTAGATACTTGGCAGCACGTTAGTGTGAACCTTGCCGACTTAGCGACCCAAGGCTTAGACCTAAGCAGTATTGATAACATCTTAATCTACCCAGCTTGGGGAGAAGGAGAAGGCGCAGTTTACCGTGTAGACAATGTAGAGTTTGTGGCAGACGGTAACACTACCGACCCTGTTGATCCGGTAGAACCAACTAACCCAGATGCTGACACCGGAACAAAACTATCATTAGATTTACCCATGACGGATTTTGGCGGCGCAGTAACCGAGTTATCCGCAGCTAATCCGGCCTTAAATGGCATTACTGCTTACAGCACAAGCGCTACGGTAATTAAAACTACTAAAGCAGCTGCCGCAGAAGATTGGGCTGGCACCACTCTGGGCGATACCACAACATTAGCAATTACCCAAGATCGCAGCATCATTAGTGTTTGGGTGTATTCACCTGAATCGGGCGTACCTGTGCTACTTAAAGTAGAAAACGCTGATGACGATACGCAAACCGCTGAGGTGCTTGCTTACACTACCGTGGCAGAAGCTTGGGGAAAACTTAGCTTCGACTTTACCAATGTTGCAGATGGTACCCAGCAACTTAACCCAGAATTTACCTTTAACAAAAAATCAATTTTCTTCGATTTCTTAGTCGACGCCAGTGAAGACAAAGTTTTTTACTGGGATGACGTGACCTTTGTAGAACAAGAAGACACTACTGACCCAGTAGACCCAGTAGACCCAGTAGACCCAGTAGACCCAGTAGACCCAGTAGACCCAGTAGACCCAGTAGACCCAGTAGACCCAGTAGACCCGCCTGCAGGTGAGTCTGTTGTTATCTTTAACGATGCCGAAGATCCAAGCTGGATAGCCTGGGATTGTTGTGGCGGAACCACCCCTCCAGTGGTAACCGACAGCGATGATACCTATGGTGCAGCAACAGAGTTCGAAGTAGTTGGTGAGCAGGTTAATGGCTTTAGTAGTCGTGCCGACCACGGAGCTACCGACGGAACGCCTATTGATGCAAGTGCTTGGGCAAACGGTGGATCTATCTCTTTTGACTTGAAATTGACCGCCGAAGGTGGCGCAACCGATTGGAAGTTTAAAGTTGAATCAAACGGTGGAACTGGTTTTGCGGAACTGAGCCTAGCTGAACTGCCGGTGCTAGATACTTGGAAGCACTACAGCTTTGATCTACGCGATCTGCAAACTGCAGGTCTAGATCCAAGTGCTATTGACGTGGTGATGATTTTCCCAGCATGGGGAACCGGCATTGGTTCTAAATACTTAGTCGACAATGTTCAAGTCTCTTCCACTGGCGGAACAGAAGCGCCAATCGCTGGTGATGACAACACTGTAACCATTGATGAAGGTATTGACTTTGAAAACAAAACACTGAGTTGGGAAGTATTTGAAAACGACGACAACCCAGTTATTGAGTTTGTTGCTAACCCCGATACCTCTGGCATTAACGGCTCTGCTACGGTCGCCAAAATTACCGCTCGCGCAGCTGGTGCACCATGGGCTGGTACAGTGACTCGATCAGTAGAAGGTTTCGAGCTTAACACTAGCAATAGCACCGTGAAGATGATGGTTTATAAAGACAAAATTAGCGCGGTACGCCTTAAGTTGGCAGCGGCTAACCAATGGGGAGCAGAGATTATTGCTAGCAATACTAAGGTGGGTGAATGGGAAGAGCTGACTTTTGATTTTAGTCAGCATCCAGAGTTTGCCGCAGCTGCTGCACAAGGAGATATGATTGAAGTCGTAGTATTCCCAGACTTTGATGACCCCATCGTAGAGGTTCGCCCTGCTGATACCGTTATGTATTTCGACAACATCAGCTTTAGCGCTCAACCGTAAGCTTAGATTGCAGGGGCATTTTGCTAAGTGCCCCTGCATTTATTAGTCACCGAGAATGCGCTAAAAGTATTCTCATTTTCAAGGAAGTATCAGGTTAATTGTTTCAATTTAACTGGTGGAAAAAAGATGAAAATATGTAGTTTAAAATCAATTTTGCTGGCCGCCATGTCGGTATTAATGGTGGCTTGTGCCGATGAGCCTATGGGGGAATTAGGCGATCCTGGTCCAGGAACAGGCACCGAGCTTGCTCCTCAACCTGGCCCTGGCAGCAATTATCCTAGTGCTCTAAATGGCGATGTAATCTTGGGCAACCCCGATTACTTGGCGATTTCTTATGGTGCTTGGCGTTCAACAGTAAGAGAAAGTGGCGTTAATGTACCTACCGTTGATATGCATAAAGAAGACATGCAAATTTTATCGGCCATGGGCATAAAAATGCTCCGTACCTACAATACTCAAGGTTTCATTGGCCTTGATGGTAAGAGCAATACCGAGAACCTATTACAAGCCATTGCCGAGCTAATGGCCGAAGATGAATCTTTTGAAATGTACGTGCAGTTAGGGGTATGGATTGATGCTCTAAACTCATGGACTGATCAACAAGTGATTCATGACCAAGAGAACCCAGCAAACGCTTTAGAAATGGCTAAGGCCAAAGAGCTTGCCTTAGCTTACCCTGAAATCATCAAAGTGATTGCGGTAGGTAATGAAGCAATGGTTAATTGGGCCGAATACCACGTAGTACCTGGCATTATTCTTGGCCACGTTAATGATTTACAGCAATGGAAATCTGAGAACCCATCGGTAGCCAATATTTGGATTACCAGTTCTGATAACCATGCAGTATGGGCAGGTATAGACGATAGTGCTAATACTGGTGAACAAGCAGATCTAATCGCATTAATTGAAGCGGTAGATTACGTGTCTTTGCATACTTATGCTCACCACGACACCCTTTACGACCCTACTTTTTCTGCTGATTGGAAAGTACCTGCCAGCGAGCAAGAATTGACTGTGCAAGAGCAAGTTGATTCAGCAATGGATAAAGCCTACCTGCATACAGTGTCACAAATTAAAGTGGCGCAAGACTTTATCAATACTGTTGACTCAAGCAAGCAGATTCACATCGGTGAAACGGGCTGGTCTACGGTTTCAAATGAAAACTTTGGTGCGGGTGGTACCCAAGCTGCCGACGAGTACAAGCAAAAAGCGTTTTACGATGCAATGCGTACATTTACCAACGAATTTGGTGCGTCGTTGTTTTTCTTCCAAGCCTTTGACGAACCGTGGAAAGGCGATGAAAGCAACCCTGGGCACTCAGAAAAACACTTTGGCTTAATTGATATTGACGGCAACGTTAAGTACCTAGCCTGGGATAAAGTAGATGCTTTAAACAGCGCTGGTTTAACCCGTGGTGATGTATCTTCGTTTACAGCTAGCTTTGGCGGTGACTTTGATACTTTAATGGCAACTATTTTGCCACCTCCGTATGCTCCTGTTGTTACTCCTCCTGAAGAGGGCGAGTTTGTAGTATTGAATACTGCTTTATACGAAGGTGCTGTTGCTTATGGTTGGGATAGCCCAGCTACCGCTTGGGCTGGCGTAGATGATGCCACTGGCGTATTAACCATTGCTTCAGACCCTGCCACCGCCAAAGATTGGGGCTGGGGTGCTGGCGTAGGTATTCCTGGACAAACTAGTAACCTTTCAAGCTCTACCCAGATTACCTTCGAAATTAAAGGTGATGCAGCTTATGGCTTCTACCTTGGTTTCCAAACAACGGCCTCGGGCGGCACTAACCATTGGGTTCGCTTTAACGAAGGCCAAGGTTACACCCTAACTGACCAGTGGGTTGAACACACCATTAGCTTAAGCAGCTTCTCTAACTTTGCTGCTGCTGATCTTAGCGTGGTTAATTCACCGTTCACTATTGCGGATCTTTATGCTGAATCAGGTGGCAGTGCGCCAACCTTAAGCAACATAGAAATTCGTAACATTTCTTGGTTGGAGTAAAGCGCCTCTAACCATTAGCTAGCGTACCAGTCGTTAGCGCGTAAGCCAGAGGCGATGATTAAACCTGTTTGATCATCGCCTTTTTTATTTGGCCCTTTGCTAAGCTGCGATCTGCACGGTTAGCAAAACGGCTCAGCTTAACTCAAGGATAGTAAGCAAAATGTTTTCTCAAGATGATGCAGTAAGCCGTTTTACAGTCGCGAAAAAAGCAACGCTGTTGGCCGGTTTGTTTTTTGCAGCTACTCAGTCGGCTCAAGCAGGCTGGGAAGTACAGTGGATCGACACCTTTGATGGTAGCCGGGTAGATTGGAGCAACTGGACCGCCCAAACTCAAGCAAACTATAACAATGAAGTGCAATGTTATACCGACGACGATTACTCTGATGAGCGCAACTATGAGGTTTCGGAAGGTAGCTTAAAAATTATTGCCCGCAAACAAACTCAAAACTGCGCAACTTTAGGCGGTCAACAAAAAACCTGGACCTCGGGGCGCTTAAATTCAAAAGACAAACGAGAGTTTCTGTATGGTCGGGTTGAATCGAGGATCCGTTTTCACAACCTAGAAGCAGGTACTTGGCCAGCATTTTGGATGCTAGAAAACCGCATTTCAGAGCAGCCAATTAAAGGTGATGGAGACAACGTTAATTGGCCGAATGTTGGGGCTGGAGAAATTGATGTATGGGAGTGGTTTTCCAATGAACCAAACACCTATATCACTAATTTCTTTAATGTATCAGGTTGTGGTGAAGAGCATCGTTATAGCTATCCAAACGGTGGTAGCGATGTACTAAATTGGCACAAATACGCCATGGAGTGGACCCAAGACAAAATAGACTTTTACGTAGATGAAACGCTGGTAGTTAGCCAGGATATTAGCGGCTGCAACCAGTATAAAGAGCCTATGTTTGTATTGCTTAATCTGGCCATGGGCGGCAATTTGGGTGGTTTTATCGATCCTAATTTAGCACTCGCCACTATGGAAGTTGATTACATTGCCCATTGCCAAGCCAGTGATAGCAGTGACGCCAGCTACTGTGATGAGAATGCGCCCCGAGCCGATGATTCTGAGCCTAGCGACAGTTTAGCCAGTGTTGAACTTAGCCTTACTCAAGCAGGTAATGATACTCGCTTAGTCGACCCTTCTGCCGGTATGGTTACGGTAACTGCCAACATTGAGCAGAGTGAAGAGCCACTTGCTAATTACAGTTTGTATTGGCAAGCAGATGAATTACCTAGTCCAATTATGCAAGGAACCACTCTGCAATTTGACCCTGCGTCAATGCTTGATGGCAGTTACTCCCTACAAGTAAGCCTAGAGCATAACGCCGATAACCAACTTAGCACCCGCGATGGTTTAGATTTTACTGTTCAAGCAAGCAGTGAGCCTGCTGATGATCAATCTGATGGTGATTCGGGTGGTGGCAGCTTTGGCTTAGTAACTTTGCTTGGTTTAGCTGGTCTGCTGGTTTTTCGTCGTAAACACTTCAAATAAGCGCTGATTTAAGAGCTGATTTAAGCGCTGTTTCATTTTTGGCTAAGCTTTTTTGAGCTTAGCCAGCCTTTACCTTTCGCCTTGCTGTCCCAATCGGGTAGGCACTTTGTACCTGAAATTTATTAAAATTAATAAGGATAATAGTAATGATTGAAATGCTCAAAATTTACTTTTTGGCTGTTT
Source organism: Agarivorans aestuarii (assembly GCF_019670125.1). NCBI lineage: Bacteria > Pseudomonadati > Pseudomonadota > Gammaproteobacteria > Alteromonadales > Alteromonadaceae > Agarivorans > Agarivorans aestuarii. Next base: position 3,792,246 of record NZ_AP023033.1, on the reverse strand, counting down.
GTTGTGCCTTAATGCTAGGGTGTGGAGGCAGCAGCGATACAGACCCAGAGCCACAAAATGCTTATCAAGTTGCTGTCACGGTAGTGGATGCAAATAGCCAATTACCATTAGCAGATGCCCAGGTAAGCATTGCAGAGCAGGCTCGAACAAGTGATCAGCAAGGTTACTCTAGCTTTGATCTAGCTGCTGGTAGCTATTCCTTAAGCGTGAGTTTGGCTGGATATCAAACTCACCAACAGTCTATAGAGCTTGGCGAGCAAGGCTTAAGCGTAAGTATTAATTTGGAAGCGCTGCCAACAGTTAGCGGGCCTTTATATGTTTTTCACTCCGACAATGATAGCTCCTATAACATTGAACACTGGGGAGATAACTGGGGATCTGGCAGCGTAATTAGTGACCTTGATGATGCAAGTATGGGTCGCGTTGTTAATATCACCAGTGGCACCGCCTGGGGCAATAAAGCGTCTATTGCTTGGGGGAACGAGCCTGAGAATGCGGTAGCGATTGATGCTTATACCCACCTTAGATTTAAGATAAAAGCCAATTCATTTACAGCGGTAGAGGTGGTATTGCAAGGGCCAAGCAATCCTGAATCTAAAGTTGCTTACGCTTTGGACACAGGAACGCCATTAGATGATGGTTGGGTAGAAATGGAAGTTCCTCTGCCTTATGGCTTTAGCCAGTTGACTTGGCTGGGTTTAATTTTTGATAGCACCATCAGTGATAGCTTGTTGCTCACAGATATTTACATGTTAAGCCAAGAGCTAGTGACTAGCCAACCAAGTAGCGCTGCACCACAGCCACCTGCCTTAGCCGACAACGAAGCAGTAGTGATTTTTAGCGATAGCTTAAATGAAGACCAATATATATCGGTGTGGAACTCCAACTGGTGGAATGCGCCATTTTACTCGCCAGGTGTTATCGACGGTAACACCTATGCCCGTTATGAGATCGCTGGATTGGGCGTTGAAGGCGGTGTTACTGGTATCGAGTTTGGTATTGAAAATGGCAGTGTAGATGCATCTTCTCACGTGAATATGAACCTAGATTTGTATTTAGAGGCGGGCATTAGCCAAATGGAGATCCACTTAGTCTCCAGTGATGGCTCAGCTTTGTATAGCGTTATCTCTCCTCAAACTGAGCAATGGGTGTCTTATCAAATTCCCTTTGCTGAAATGCAAGATGCTGATGGCGACGGTGACGGCGTATTAAACCCAGCAACGTTAACTATGGCCGGCATTAAGTTGTGGGGAGAGCAGGGCAAAGCAGTGTTTCTAGATAACCTGTACTTCTCTGGCCAGTCAAATACCTTCGAGTTAGCAGTAAGTGTTGTAAACCAATCCTCTCAAGCCATTGCAGGAGCAGAGGTGAGTGTGGGTGAGCAAAGTGCAACTACTAACGCCAGTGGTGTGGCTTACCTTAATCTTGCAGAAGGCGAGCATAAGGTTAAAGCCGATGCCAGTGGTTACGGTGCGGCGCAACAAAATCAGCAGCTATTGGGAAGTGATGCCAGCCTAGAGATTGTGCTAGCGGCCGAAAACCCTGGGCCAAGTGTGGCTGCCGATACCCCTAGTGTGAGCGATGACGAGGTATTGGTTTTATACAGTGATAGTTTGCAGGTAGATAAGCCGATTTCTTATTGGTCGGATAATTGGTGGAATGCGCCAAGCCACAGTGAGCTGCAAATAGCAGGGAACAATGTTGCTCGCTTGCAGATTATTCCAGATGGTGTAGAAGGTGGTGTAACGGGCATTCAATATGGCATTCAAGATGGGGTTGTGAATGCATCTGGCATGACCGGCTTGCGCTTTGATATGTATGCTACCGGTGGTGTTAGCCAAGCGGTGTTCCAGATTGTTTCTGCCAGTGGCCCGGTTATCCATACCATGCTGCCTGTAGCAACCGAGCAGTGGATTAGTGTAGAGCTGGTATTTGCAGATATGGTTCAACCCGGTGCGTTTGACGCTGCCAGTTTATCGCAACTTGGCGTGCAGCTTTGGGGAACCACCAGTGATAGCGTATACCTAGACAATATCTACTTCTACTAGCCAGAAAAGCTAACTTAACTTAACAAAAAGGAAGCCTTGCTTCCTTTTTTAGTTTGATGGTTTGCCGGTTTAATCCTTGGGTGGATTGAGTGTGATTACGCTTGCTGGAGTTAGTTCATTGAGCTTGTCCCAGCCTTGCTTAAAATCACTTTCGCTAAAAAATAGCTGATTATAACTGCCGTCATTTAACGCCAAATACAAGCCTTTTTCTAGACGTTCGGCGAGCTCGACATTGTCTTTATTCACGTAGAAAAAATAACGACAAGAGTATTTAAGTATCACGTTGTTCAGCAATTCAAACTGATTGGCATGAGCGGCAAGCTCAGACCATACCTCATGAGCACCACGTGAAAGGTAATCAAAGCGACCTGCAGCCAACATAGGTAATAAGCTATGGTTTACCGAGGTAACTGGCTCGATGCCGTTATAACGCATTACTTTGGTATCGCTCCAGTAGGTTCCAGAGCCTGCGCTAAACTGGCGAAGTTGGCGTAAGCTGTTTATCTCTTCAAATCGCTTACTGTCGCCTGCCTGTACTAACAAAAAACGATACTGACCAAGGCCTTGTAATAAGTCGAACTTAACCGGGCGCAGCGTTTGATTACGCTGTTTAGTGGCCGTTGACCACATTACGTCTATGTATTGTTTGTCTTGTAGATAGCGGCGTAAGCGCTCATTGCTCAATTCTCGCTCATAGGGCCGAAGCTTGCTTACACCATATTCGTTTTCGGTTTTGGTTAAGGCGAGTGCTAGAACTTTTTCAAAATACTCTGAGCGTTGGCTGAACTTGGGGTAGCTAATAGTTTGCGGGCTATCAGCTTTAGCGCCATAGGGCAGTAATAGGCTTAGCATTAGCATCGCGGCCAGTGTTTGTTGTGTCCAAGACCGTAGTGGTAATCGCATAGTCTTTAATTAAACTCAATTTTGTTTCGGCCACCCATCTTGGCTTTATATAGCGCCTCGTCTGCACGCTTAAACCAAGTATCAATGTTGGCTGAATTTAGCTGAGCAACGCCAAAGGAGCTAGTTACTTGCTGTTGCTTTATTAGCGGGCTGTTAGCGATAAGGGCTCTAATGTTTTCGGCCAATACACACGCGCCTTTTAACTGGGTATTAGGACACACAATCACAAACTCTTCGCCGCCCCAGCGGGCAAATACATCTTCGCCTCTAATTATCTCAGAGACCCGCTGACTGATAGAGACTAATACTTGGTCACCCACATCATGACCATGTTGGTCATTGATCTGTTTAAAGTGGTCAATATCAAACATGATTAAGCTGGCCGTTTTGGATGAATGAGAAAACTCACTCATTAATGTAGAAAGGGTGCCACTTAAGCCGGCTCGGTTAAGCAATTTAGTCAGCGGATCATGCTTAGCCATGGTTTTGTACTTGTCGCGTTCTATGCTCAAAAAGCTATTGATTTTATTAAGCTCTTCAGCTTGTGTTTTAGACATGATGTATTTGTTTCGCATTTTTCCGGCAAGGAAAATAGCATGTACTACTATGCTGGCTATCCATAGCGATAGCAGCAAAAAATATAGGTCTCTAGCATTTATCCATTTTCCACTAAAGCTAAAGGCATGCAGGGTTATCTCTAGATCTTTAAGTGCACGATTGTCGCCAGTGGCAATTTGTAAATACTCTACATTGTCTAACCTAGCACCAGTGTCTATGCCATAGGGTTTGGCAAACACCCACCACGAAGGCACATAAAACTGATTTAGCGCTAGCTGATATTGAGCACGCCCAATGGTTGGGTTGATGGCTTGAATATTGGCGCGAGTATGGCTGATTTTGTCGTTACCATTAGGTAAGTCTTGCTCATTATTGAGCAGGTAAATAAGCACCGTGTCGCGCCTTAAATCAACAGTGGTTAAGTCTATCGTTAAAGTGTCAAATTTAGATAAGTCGGCATATTGTTTTAGCTTGGCTTTGAGTGGAATTAACATACTGCAAAACGGGAAGGTATGAGAGTTTACGGTTTTACAGTGCAATGTCACATTGGCATCGTTAACCTCAAGAGTGCCAACGGATGCTCCCCCATTGATGTCATCGTTAAGTGGTTTCGCATTAAAATGCTGATTAATGGGGTAGTTGAGCGACATATTCATACCAAACTGTTGCCACAACATAAGGCTTATGGTGAATACCACCAACAAAGGATAGTAGATTTCTTGTCGACAATACTTCATTACTCTGTTACCTCTGGTATTGCTTGGCGTAGTAATGCTATCTGGTAGGCATCTCACAAAACGCGTTATTGATTAATATTTGCCTTGTATTTGGCAACAGAATTATTACATTGTTAAAAAGAAAGCGCTTACTTTGGTGTGTTGAACGTGAAGTCTGTCGGTGTTTTTACTAGAAAATGCTAAGCGGAACACATTTATAGGTACTAAATGGCAATGGCTGTATCGCCCGTGGCACAAGGTATGGCGTGCATTGCTAGACATAAAGGGAACTGTTATGAAAACAATTTTGGCCGCAAGTATAGTGTTAGCCTTGACCGCCTGTAGTAATAATCAAAGCATGATTGTTGATTACGGAACCGACGATACCAAAGATATTCAAAAAATTGCGCCAGAAGAGGGTTATGCAGCCTTAAAGCAAGCAGCAATATGTTGTGATTCTTTAAAGCAGCTTGATTACCAGTTGGTTACCGCACCAGGCAAGTTAGACTTTACCATTACGGATAGTGACCCTGTGTTCAAATTTAGCTCTGGACGCTCCTTTGTTAAGGCTTTTGAACTGCCTAATGCGCAAGGGGTAACCAATATCGATGTATCGGCGCCTATCGTAAATAGTGTGTTTGTACCATCGATATTGGTGCTAGATGAAGATCATCAACCATTGCAGTTGTTTGACGACAACACGATTAACTACGATCCCAGCTCAATTGTTACTGTAGATCGCTATTACGGCAATATTCTGTTACCAAGCCGCTATGGAGACCAGCAGAAGGCGAAATATCTATTGGTGTTTACAACCGCAGAGGCAATGCAGCAGCAAACTAAGCTGAACCCGCCAGACAGTAAAGCCGCAGAGACTGGCAGGATAGATGTAAACATGAAAATTCATATGAACAAGCCAATACCTCATACTGCCATTGGTGCCGCTCGTCTCGCTTTTGATTATGTTCCGGCAGAGAAGCAAAATGCAGACGCGCTTGCTGCAGCTGCAGTAGTAACAACCAGCGCTAGCGCAGTAAAGGTAGAACCTAGTCAATCTAGTGTCGATAGTATTTCCGCTAACTCAGCCAGTAGCAATACGCAAATATCTAGCATCGAACCAGAAGTGGCAGCCATGTTTGAGCAACTTATTCAGCAAGCAGTTGCCGATGGGAACTATGACAAAGCTCTAAAAATAGTTAAAGACGCAGAGCAAGCAGGCTTAGTGAATGCCAATGAGGTTTTTGTTAAAGCTGTAAAAGCACAGTAAAGTTTAGTTATAACCTTCTTCACACTCTAGTTAATGGCGCCCGCCAAAGGCTTAGAGTGTGATTTTGCTACAAAATCCTAAATAAATCTCCAGAAGCTCCTAGCGATAACTTATTAAGTGTTTGATTTTTATTGGTTATTTTTCGATCTTAACAATTAGAAAGCGCTTTCTTTTTGTGTGGGGGCGGTCACATTATGTTATTTACTAAATATTTATACTAAAAATGAAAGTTTTTTAATGTGTTTTTACTGGTCTTTGTCTCATTAAGCCACTTAGGGCTGTTTTGTGAGCTTTGCGCATTAGAGATTTTCATTTTTTTAGCCAAGAAAAGAAAGCGCTTACTTTTTGACGGTTGTTTTATATGGAAAATACTGACTTTTAATGGAGTTAAAATGAAATTGTCTAAACTATCGCTCGCGTGCTTAGCAGCAGTGTCTAGCTTGTCTCTCTCTGGTGGTGCTAATGCGTCTACCGAAGGTTTTGAGTTTCATGGTTACTTTCGCGCAGGACTGTTAACAAGTGCCGAAAATGATTTTAAAAAATCTAACTTTGCTGGCCAAAAAGAAACCCTAGGACGTCTAGGCTTGGAAGCTGATAACGATGCTAGCCTTAACTTTGCCAATACTTGGGCCTTTGATGACGGCCGCTCAGTTAAGGTAAATGTTGGCTTGGGAGATTATGGTCAAGAAAGCTCACTAAGCGCAAGCGCTGATGCCTTCCAAATGGGGTTTGGTCAACTGTTTGTAGAGTTTGATGGTGTGTCTTCAAGTGGCGTATTCTGGGGCGGCAAACGAGAATACGGCAAAGATAACTACATCTTTATGACCGACTTTTTCTACAGTGATATGTCGGGTACTGGTTTAGGTATTACCGGTTATGAAGTAGGTGATGCCCTGCTTGATTTCGCTTATATTGCCAGTGACCGCGTAGATCCCGATATTGACCGCTGGGCTACTGACAATGCAGGCAATTTAGAAAACCTTAACAACATCATGCATGCCTTTCAATTTGCTGTGACTTACGGCGCGCTTGAATTGTCGGCTATGTATAAAACCATGCCAGATAACTGGGATTTGGACGGTAAAGAGTGGGCTGAAACGGGCTACGATTTAACTGCGATTTATACCCTCAACAGCTTCTTTGGTATTCCTGGTAACGGCTTCTCTAAAATTATTGCTCAAGCCGGTAAAGGTTTAGGTTCGGGTAATTTACTAGCCGGTACTATTACTGATTACAATGCTTATCACCCTGGTTCGCAGTTCCAAGGTGAGCACCCTGATTGGGGTTGGAGTTCAGCCTCTCGACAAGGTGACGCTACTCGCTTGCTAACTATGGTTGATGAGAAAGATACCTCTGCGCGTTTATTATTGTGGGGCGGTTACACCCTCGATAATGGCATTGGCTTCTTCCCATCTATTCAAGGCCAATACAACGATCACCACGAAAATGATTTAGGTAGTTACGACTACTGGATTTCTGCAATGGTTCGCCCAACGTTCCCAGTTAGCGATCATTTCTACGTGCAGGGTGAGTTAGGGTATGTGCACAACAACTGGAGTGGTAGTACGTCTAACCAGTCTAAAATTACTGTTGCACCAACCTTTATCTTACCTACCGGTATGGGACCAGCACCAGAAATTCGTTTGTTAGCCACTTACTTGCCTAAGTCGTGGACCCACACTAACGAATCTGGTGAATCAGATAGTGATTTCATCTTGGGCTTCCAAGCAGACGTTTGGTGGTAAGCCCTTTAGAGCCTCTACTTAACTAGAGGCTCTAGCTAGTTCATAACGTTTCCTTTCGTTCTTTACCTTTTTATTGGGGTAGGCGAGGCAACTACGCGGTTAATTAGGTAGTGAGCATTAGAGAGCTGAACAAGAGCTTGCTTGCCTAAATAGCCACTAACACTGGTTTGTGTAGGACTGTGTTTAGTCGCGTTTTTGTTTCGCCCTTTTTTTAGCGACTTGCCAACTTAGGAGTCAGATCATGGTCTTGATAGGAGTATTCATATTACTGGTAATTAGTTATGTCGTTGTTATGGATATTGTCAATATAGTAAACTCTTGGTGATGTATGATTAGATTGTTCTCAAATAAAAAAGCCCGCAATACCTCTTTGGTAAGACGTATGTACCTAGGCTTTGCAGTAATGGTGTCGCTATTTATTGTTACTGTGGTTTTAATGCTAAATGGCACCAGCCGGGTTCACCAGCAACTGCTGATGGTTAACTCCGATGCCCTTCCTTTAGTCACCTATTCCAACCTCACCAGCGTAAATTTGCTAATTGCCGATAAAACCTTTAAAGATTTTTTGACCACAGAAAACAATGCTAAACAGCAGGAGTTTGCCGACAAATTCGAGCAAGACCATCAAGCCTTTTTAGCTGCATTAGCAAAGCTTAAGCAAGCTACGCCTAAAGATTCTTCACTTACTGAGCAACTGTTTGCATTAGAAGAACTAGAGCAACGCTATTTTGCCGAATCTAAACTGGCTATGGTTAACTACCGTAACCAGCTTTCTGCTCAAAGCGAGCGCAGGGTAACCGCTCGCCGTTTTCAAAAACTACAAACCGAATTGCGCCTAGGCATGAGCGAATTTGTAAATAGCCAAGATGATCTCGCCGTAAAACTAATGGCTAAAAGTTATTTTGAAAAACTAAAACAAACCGAAACTATTACTTCAGATGCCTTGGCTAGCGATGATGTTAAAGCCATTGCTGAGGCAATCAAAAATAACAAGCGAAGTGTTACTAGGCTTAACTTTTCTTACCAAGGTTTGGCCACCCAGCTGCCCGAACTTAGCCAGCATTTTGATCAAGCAACTAAGCAGTTTATTCAAGACGTTGGCAAAAAGGGTGGGGTATTAGATTTACATCACCGCTCAGTGAAATCACGCAACTTGCTGTATCAAAACATTGCAGTACTGGCCGAAGAAGTGGATAGCGCGCTAGCCATTTTAGGCGAGTTTAGACAAGCGGCTAACGTACTAAAAGATAGCGCCATAGATAGCGCCGAAACTATTTACCGCGACAGTTACCAACACGCTTTTGTTATTGGTGGAGTGGTGAGTGCCTTCTTACTATTTTTGGCGTGGATCTTGTCACGTAACGTGCGCAAACCACTAGCCAGCATGCTGCAAACTTTAGAAGCGCTTACCGCTGGTGATATGCGCCAGCGCGTGGACAATCATAGCTTTATCGAATTTGAACAATTGGGCGCGCACATTAATACCTTAGCGAGCCACTTGCAGAGTATTTTGCAAAAGCTTGGGGTTACGTCTACTAACTTGGCCGAGGTGTCTGCGCAAAATCAGTCTGCTATGTCTGAATCAAGTGTTCGCCTTGGCGAGCAACGCCATCAAACTGCCACTGTTGCGACTGCCATGACCGAAATGGAGCACTCAGTTAAAGATGTAGAGGCCAGTGCGAGAAGCTCGATGCAAAAGGTGGGCGATGTAGAGTCGGCAGTGCGCACCGGTAGCTTAGTAATGAGCAACAATACCGACACTATCAACACCCTATCTGGTCAACTTAATGAGTCAGTAGACGCGGTGTCGGCTGTGCAACAAATGAGTGTAGATATTGGTTCTATTCTCGACGTGATTCAGCAAATAGCGATGCAAACCAACTTACTAGCGTTAAATGCTGCTATTGAAGCCGCCAGAGCAGGTGAGCAAGGGCGCGGGTTCTCGGTAGTGGCCGACGAAGTGCGAGTACTGGCAAAGCGCACTACAGACGCAACCAGTGAAATTGAAGAAATGATCCAAGGTCTACAAGATAAATCTGAAGATGCTAACGCGGTGATTCAACGCTGTGTGAGTGAAATGCAAAACAGTGTGGAGCATTCAGAGCAAGCCAATAAAGCCATGAATGATATTCAAACTAGCATCGCCGAAATTAGCCAAATGAGCTATCAAATAGCTCATGCCGCTGAAGAGCAAACGACTACCGCCAATATGATTGCTCGTAGTTTGGAGGACATTAATAATGTTGCCGATTCTAATACTCACTCAATGAAGCTTGTAGCCAAAGTGAGTAATAAGCTCGACGAATTAGCCCATCAGCAAAATGAGCTGGTATTGGGCTTTAAAGTGTAAAGAGCGTCAGATAAAGCACAAGGATGTGCTGCGTTAAGTAAAGCAAGGCTCAGTGGTTGATAGCCTGAACTAAGCATTGTCAACTAGGGAAGCAACATGCAACAAATTGGTCATCACAAGGAGTGGGTTTTGAAATCGATTATTTGGCTGGGCTTGTTCTCAATGCTTGTGTCTCCTAGCTTGTTTGCCTACAACAGCTTTAAGGTTAAAAACCAACCCAACGAAACCATTAGTAACAATGCGCAAATCACCTATAAAGAACTGTTCACTAGTGCGGGAGTGCTTAAATCGAACATTCATGGTTTAGTTGGCTTAGTTAAGCATTACGGCATATTTAAACTTAGTTGTGCTGCCGAGGGTGGAGTAAGGGTCGATCACAACATTTTAAGCGCTCAACATAAAACTTTGTACCTCGATGGTAAGGCTTTAGCGGTGGATTTAAGCCACGGCTTGCCTGAACCGGTTATTGCTAATTTAAAAGTGGCTAATTCAGTCAGCTTCGCTCAAGAGATCACCAATACTGCTGGAGAGGTTATTCCGGCTAATCAGATTATTTCGCTAGCAGGCTTTGAGGCATCTTATTATCGGGTGAGTTATTTGTGTAATGAGCAACAGAAAGTGACGGCTGCACTGCGATTATAGATGGAGCTTATTGATAAGAAATAAATGGACCAGGCTGAAGGGGCGGTATCTGATATTTTTTACCTTTGGAAGTTTGCCAAGTTTGTCACCGATACCTCAAGGACTGGTGCAAAGGGGGTATGAACAACATTCAGGACCGAGTTGATTGCGCAATGGAATAGCAATAAAAAAGGCGTAGTAGGTATTAACCTTCTACGCCTTTGTATATGGTGGCCCTTCACAGACTTGAACTGTGGACCTAACGATTATGAGTCCGATTTGGGGGTATTTTAGGGTATATCGCAGTGTACGAAAATGAACATTAAAGTGTCATTTTGTATTTATTTATCAATGGTTTATATTGTTATTGTTTGTTCACTGAATAATATTGAAAAACACTGTTATACTGCCAATCTGCTACATATTTGCTACACAGGATTTGCACTTGGCTATTACAGGAAAGATAGGTACATCAACGCTTAAGGCTCTGTCTCCTGCCGATAAACGCATAAATGACACCGAAATAAAGGGCTTTCATGCGCGGATTTCGTCCTCTGGGGCAATAAACTACTACCTTTATTACCGAATTAACGGTAAACAAGTTAATTATTTACTGGGCAAAGCAGGGCACATTAGCCCTGTTCAAGCTCGTGATTTAGCCAAACAAAAAGTGGGGGAGGTATCTGCTGGCAGAGATGTGCAACTGGAAAAACAAGCGCTGAAACGCAAAATAGCTGCTGAAAAGTTCACCCGTTTTGCAACCTATGTAGAAAACAAATATCACCCTTGGCTGGTTACCAACAATACTCGTACTGCAAACCAAATTAAGAATGTATTGCTAAAGAACTTTGCCAGCTTTGCTGATAAGCAGTTAGTTGATATTAGCGCATGGGATGTAGAGAAGTGGCGTTCAGAGCGCAAGAAACAGGGCGCTTCAATGGCGACCATTAACTACAACGTGAACACCTTAAAAGGTGCATTAAGTAGAGCAGTTGATTGGGGGATAATTGAGTCTCACGAGTTAAGCAAAGTAAAAGCCTACAAATTGGATAACTCTAGGGTGCGTTATCTAAATGATGATGAAGAAGTCCTGTTGCTAGGAGCCTTGCGCCAGCGAGATAAAACCATTAAAGCAAAACGCAATAGTGGTAATGCCTTTAGAGAGCAACGCGGCTACGAGCTACTACCAAGCTTAGATAACTGCCGGTTTGCTGACCATATCGAACCGATAGTGCTAATCGCTATGAATACAGGAATGCGTAGAGGCGAGATCTTAGGGTTAAAGTGGACAGACATAGATTTAAACATTCCCAGCCTAACCATCCGTGGTGAAGCCGCAAAATCTGGTAAAACCCGCCACATTCCTTTAAACCCAACGGTGCAGCAAGTCATTCAAGATTGGCGCAAACAAACTACCAGTAAGCTTTATGTATTTGAGGGTGAAGAGGGCAAAGCGCTAACCGATATTAAAAAGGGGTGGGCTAAGGTGGTTGAGTTGGCCGAGTTAGAAGATTTTAACTTTCACGATTTACGCCACCACTTCGCCAGTAAGCTAGTGATGAAAAGCGTCGATTTAAACACAGTTCGCGAACTACTAGGCCATGCTGATATGAATATGACATTGCGTTATGCGCATTTGGCGCCAGAGCACAAAGCAGCAGCGGTTAATCTGCTTTAGATTTAGTGAATACGTGTAACTTAATAATTAATTTATCATTTCTCTTTAAATTGTTATTGACCAATGAAATAATAGCGGTAATTTTAAGTCTCTCAAGGAACTTCAGTGACTTCTTTTTCTGGTATCGCTAAAGCCAAAACCATAAAACTCTACGAAAACCATTCTCACGAAGTGGGCTCGGTGCTTAAACAAAGTGACCCTAAAAAATATGAAAAATACGAGTCTACTGACTGTATTACATATGTACTGAATGTTTTGTCTCATGCGTATAAGGAAATGGGGAATGGCCAGATGGCAAAAGATGTCTGGACAATGGGAAGGGAGACTTCTCGTTCAGATTTCAGAGGTACAATTCTCGCTAAGCGTTTAGTGACGCAAAAAAATTGGGCAGGTATCTATGTGTCTCCTGATAGCATTCATCCTTCAGACGGAGACCAAGAACATACCTATGCCAGCGTAGTTGCCAGAAAGCAATGTATCTATAGTACGGATAATGTTCCACTCAAGCACAGGGTAGTTAATTACAACCCAACTAAAGAGGATAATCCTAACTTTCAGGCTTTATACCCTTATTTGGGCAAAACAAAACTTAATGATATTGATTACAAAGAGCTAGCAAAGATACCATTTGGTTTCGGCTTATCTAGGGGTGGCATGCATACATGGCTGTTTGTCGAAGGTTTTGTGTATGAGGTTCACTGGGATGCTATAGGGAAAGGGTTGTACGAGAAAACAGCATTAAGAAACTACCCTTGGTTGTCTAGTGCTATCTTTGTGCCTCAGGATACTGCAACAAAGCTCAACTTAGCCAAGTTAAAATGCGCTTCATAAGGACTCACATGAAACAAATCTTGCTCATTCTCATTGCTAGCGTATTCCTCACTTTGGGATGCACCCAGTCATCTATAGAAGATAAGACTGTCGTTTTACCTTACAAGGCTTTTGGACCACCTTCTATGAGTGGCCATTTATTGGGTGTGGAGTGGTTTCAGTGGCAATCGCATGGTGACTCAAGACCTCGCGAATACCCTATTAAAGTGGTTGTTTACAAGGATGCATCTTTAGAAGAGTTAGAAGCCGCTTATCCAATTGATGAGGCTTTAGAAAAAGATTTTAGGTATGTGGAATATACAGCTGCAATAAATTACTTCGATAAGAATGTTCTCGAAGTCGAGGAAATGGCTAAAGAAGGCTATCCAATGGGAAATCTTTCTAACGAGTTAGAAGAAACCAAATCTTTAATTGTGAAAGCGCTTAGTAACTAGATTCGGAGTCGTTTGCTTTGGCTAGTGGCTTGGAGTGACCTTTAGAAATATAGAACGAACCGTGTCCAGAGTTGGAGATGTGGTTTTTTGACATAAAAAAGCTGAGCTTAGGTGGTTAGATTAGCCGAGCTAGAAGATTTTACCTTTCACGATTTACTCCACCATTTTGCCAGTAAGTTAGTGATGAAAAGTGTCGATTTAAACACTGTTCGAGAATTGCTAGGTCATGCCGATATGAACATGACATTACGCTATGCTCATTTAGCGCCAGAGCATAAAGCGGCGGCAGTTAATTTGCTTTGATTGTAATGAAATGATGCACAAATAAGGAATGCCGCAAGTCATATTGATCTCGGTCATTTAAACCTCATATGCGTACTTAAACTATCTTATATTGAGCTATAACTTTATAGAGCTTAACGGACAGAGCGCAGCATCATGAGTAGAACACCTTTGTTAATGGCGGTTACTTTTTTTCTCATTTCTTGCACAGCATTTAACAAGTCTTTACAAAATCAACAAATGCCTCATACGCAAGCGGAAGCTATAAATAGTTACAGTTACGTCCCTCTGGAACCGTTGCCTATAGATTACTCATTTAAATGTGATGATGCAGCTAGTGGTAAAGGCTTACAAGCTAAAAGTTGTAATGAGCAGTTTCTTGCTTTATTGCCTGATAATTCGATTCGAATATCCACTCGGCAAACGAATTACAAATTAGGTGTAAATGCTAATATTGCACCAGTAGGGATGGGCATCGGGTTAGAAGGAAACTCTTACCAAATTGTTATTGATTATTTGAACTCTGTGACCGGGGCTGTGGGCTTTTATGGTAAATGGATTATTGATGTTCCTGAAACCACCTATACGCGTAATCGTTGCTATCCTTATCAGCGGAGAATTGGTCATGCTCACTTAGTGGATGCAGGCGAAATATGGACATTGCTGGTTGTTGTTGCTAAGGAAAAGGAAACGAAGAACATTTTTATTGAAGAATACCCTAATGATAATCTAACCCACACAGACTATAATTGCGGAACTAAACTAAGTTGGACTGGCGAAGGTTTCACCGAAATTATTCACCCTAAAGAAACAGACTCCTTGTCTAAATATGTAGTTACTCCGACTCAATTTAATATCCCTATATATGTAGGTATTGGGGTTAGGTTGACGGCAAATATTAATGTACTGAAAGGGCAGGTAGACCTAGGTAGTTTGTCAGCTCTTTCTATAGCCGCTGAGGCAGGTTCTATCTCAGGAAATATGTCTGTACAAACATTAGGTATCAATGGTGAGAGCATTCGTTCAAGTCTTTTGTTCATATCTAAGATTGATGGCACCACTATACAAAACGCAATTCAATCAATGGCCTCTATAAAAGCTGATATTAATAAAGACAGTACGATTCTTACGCCACGTATACTTGGATATCAAAACTTAGTAGGGGCTGAGGGAAATGGAATTAGACAAATTTCTTCTCTGTTATCCCATAGCCCTGACGTTCTAGGGGAAGGAGTTTCAGAGCTTCAGCAATTCAATGATTGCTCTCCTAATGGGTTATCTGAGTGAGTTCAAATAACAAGAAGCAAAACTTAGAAATACTTAAGCTCTGGTTAAACTAGCTTTTTCATACTTAATCTTTATGAACTCGAAGACTGGATCTCACTGCAATGTTACCAATTTGAGGTACAGTGCTGCCGCTCGCATGGAACACCATCCCTATCACCGTCCATTTTAGTATTAGGGCAGTTTGCTAAGTAAAACTTGGCTTCTTCACATGAAACCATTTGGCTGCAATGCGTTTTTCCTTCACAGCTAAAGTTGCTGCTGGTAGAAAAGCTTGAAGAACTATCCAATGCAGAACTTTCTATATTGGGGATATGTGATGCGCTCTCAGTATTCAAGTATTGAGGCGCAAAAGTTTGATACAGAAAAACAGCACCTATAACCGTAAGAACTGGAATCAATTTAGCCAATACACTTGGCCTTTTTTGGCTAACTCTTTCTCTTTGAGGTGAATGGCTATAAGACTTCGCAAAGCTTATAGGCGTTAGCCCTTGAATACTGCAATTGTAGGCTTTGGTTTTTCCATTCGGCTGGTGCTCGATCTGAAATAAAATGGTATCGCCAACTTGTGGTTTTCTGGGCATTAATTTTAAAGATGAAATGTGGATAAACACATCGTTGGGTTTTCCAGTTACCGAGATAAAGCCAAATCCTTTGGCATCATCCCATTTTTTTAATACGCCTGTTTCCATTTTGGCTACCGCTTTTCTGAACCGTGATTAACGTTATACAAAATTGCCAAGTGATAATCTTGATGAATATCAACTAGCTTGATGCTTGTTCTTTATTTTCATGCTGTTAGTGTATCTAATTGAGTCTTAAGTAAACAGCGAAGTTGTGGTTTAGTTGTTCTGAAGAAAGGCAGGGAGTTCGTATAATGGATAAGAATGTTGTAATTGGTTTATTGGGTAGCGCCATATTGGCTTACATCGTTCCTAAGTTAGCTCCTTATATAGACTCATTTGTTAAGAAACTCTCAAATTTTCTCGTCAGGGATGTTCCAACTGGTATAAAGGGCGTTTTTCGTAAGCGAAGGCTTAATAGGCTTAAAGGCATTTTGGAAATTAGATTCAATGATGATGCCGTTATGTTTCAAATGATGAAAGCGCACACCTATTTTCTTCTCTTCTGGGGGGCCATAGGCTTCTATCTTATTCTTTTGTTTTTAGGGCCTCTAGTTAGCTTAATCGAGGCCAATTCGACTTTGGCAATGTTCTGTGTATTACCAATATATGTGGCGGAGTATTTTTGGCTGGTCGAATCAAGAAAGGTGAAAAACTTGGTGAAGATGCGAGGGTATAAACGAATTACGCAATAGGTAAAGTGGCATGTTTCCCCTATCTGTAATGTAAATAGTGGATGAATAAAGGGAGTTGTTTTGGAAAAGTTTATATCGTTATCTGAAGTTGGTAATCATTCCAAGTTAACGGAAACGGAAGTTGTCCGAAGTGCTAATTTAGCTGAGCTTGAATGGGCTTGTTTTATCGGAAAAACTAAATCAATTTTAGGTGTGTTTTTCGAAGAAGGGTTTCGAGGTTTAGGAACCTACAATTACCGTGGTTGGGTGGGTATTCCTGCTGAGCATGCAGTAACGATTGTTGACGAGAAAAAAGTCCGATTACGTTTCGGACGAGCCATTGATATTACT
Organism: Agarivorans aestuarii; assembly: GCF_019670125.1. Lineage (NCBI taxonomy): Bacteria > Pseudomonadati > Pseudomonadota > Gammaproteobacteria > Alteromonadales > Alteromonadaceae > Agarivorans > Agarivorans aestuarii. The sequence continues at coordinate 3,775,881 of NZ_AP023033.1, read as the reverse complement.
GGGGCAGAGTTACTATCAGCTCCTATTCCATATACCGCAAGTTTTCCAAATGAGCTTTATCGCGAATGGGGATACCCCCGAGAGTTAACCGAGCATCCCGTTATTCACATTTTCCCCTTTTTTGAGCAGGTTTTATCAGAAACACATGACTGGGTTAAGGGTTTGGATATGATTCAGAACATGCTTGAAAAAAACGCTCCAGCAGGTTTTGAAACCGAGCCCTTTGTAAGTGACAGCTTAAGAGAGAAAGCGGAGCATACGCCAGAGCATGTATTGAAAGAGCACCCTTTCGAATTTGAGTACAAAGACCTTGGCATTAGCTTATCTTCATTAGCTAAGTTAGAGGCAGAGATCTTTGGTCCTGCAGAACTGTTAACTGATGTTAAGTCTGAAGAAGACAAGCAGCGTGTTTATGCAATTGATGAGGTATTGACCCGACTTTTTGAAGCGCACTCAGGAAAAAGTTCTACTAAGTTATGGGCCTTATTAAAAGCAGATGTGAATGAAGAGCTTTTTAGCTTTGACCAAAATGAATTTATTCAAGAGATCGGTGATAAGTTCTTAGTTTGGTCTGATGCCTCAGAGAATGAACGACAGCTAACTAGGCGTAGTTTTGATAACAAAATGTCTGCACTAAGAAAAAAATATTAATCATTTTTCTCACGGTTAGTCTCACGTGAGAAAAGTGAGAGTTTCAATGTACCTCGAAGTTAATTAATCGAGGTACATAGTATGGAACACACTACACGCAACACCGATAAACGGGTACTAACCGAACAAGAAACCGCTATCTATATTGGCATGAGTCGCTCTTACTTACGCCAAGCGCGTATGAGCGGTAATCGTGACAACCACACCCCTGCCCCCCCTTTCATTAAAATTGGCCGAGCAGTTCGCTATTTACGCGAAGACTTAGACGCATGGCTTTGCAGCTTTCAACGCCTTGAGCATTTAGGGCAGTTGGGAGGTGTGGCTCATGTCTAAACTAATAACCAACGAAGCCTTAAGAATGCTGGGCGATTTTGCCAACGGTATACGCATTGAATTTTACGTCACACCTGAAGGCAATGAAGATGGAATGTTGGTGCAAGGTGAGTTGAGCAAACGCTTTGATACTCGAACCTTTAACCGTTTAAAAGCCTTGGGTCTTATCTATGGCTCACGGTTTCGCGAATATGGTGTGCTTTGGCTGCAATATCGCATAAGCACCAAAGGCTGGGAGATATTCAATGCCCGCACCTGAGCAAGATGATAAGGCGTATGTAGCAGGTATTCTATCGGGCTTCCCTAAAGAGTTTAGAAAGCCACTTATGGCGCAGTATCATGCTGCGCCGACCAAGCGAGATGCCAATATTGGCATCCGCACTACTCGCGATAATGTAGCCAAAGCCATTGGCGCTAAGCCGATTACGTTAAACCTAGATTTATGTGAAGAAGATTTAAGAAAAAAAGCCGCTGAAAAGGCCGACAATTGCACGAGGCTTACACGCTTAAGTAGCTCACCTAAATCTGCCTATGAAGACATAGCCGATTACATACGAGGTAAAGGCCTTGAGCCGCCTATTCCGCTTACCTTATTACAAGGTGATGTATATACCCCTATTACCCAGCTACATGCCTATCAAGGCGCTATTGCTCGCGCTAAAGATAAAGGCTGGTGGCTAAGAAAGTTACGCCAAAAGCTTAATCAAAATATTGAAGCTACCGCGCAGCACTTAGGGCTAGTGAACAAAAAGAAACAAATCTATTGCAGTAACATCATCCTTAACCGCCGAACAGCGCAGCTGGCCTATCAAGACAAACTTATGTCTAGCTCGTTTGTGATAAACGATGCAGGGCAGCGCTACAGCCTAAAAGAGCTGTCAGACTTAAACGTATCTAATCCCGAAATTCGAAGGCAAGAATTAATGGTAAGGGCGAGGGGCTTTCAAGAGTTAGCCGAAGAGCATAAGCATGTTGGTTTGTTCTTAACACTCACATGCCCGTCTAAGTATCACTCTAGTTATGGTACTACCGGCCACCGTAATTCCAAGTGGGATGGTTCGCTGCCTAAAGATGGTCAACAATACTTACGCGATATCTACGCCAAAATCCGCGCCCAACTCGATAGAGACAATATCAAACCCTATGGCATAAGAGTGGTTGAACCCCATCATGACGGGACACCGCATTGGCACTTACTGGTGTTTATTGCCCCCGAACAAAAGCAACGCATGTTAGAGATTTACCGCCACTATGCCTTTGAAGTGGATGGTGATGAAAAAGGCGCAGACTTACACCGCTTTAAAGCGTTAGAAATAGACCCAAACAAAGGCAGCGCAGCAGGCTACTTAGCTAAATATGTCTCTAAGAACATTAACGGTAAATCATTAGAGAGTGGCATACATGGTGAAGAGCCAATAGAGGCAGCCGCTAGGGTTAACGCGTGGGCGGCTTGTTGGCGCATAAGACAGTTTCAACAAGTGGGCGGGGCATCAGTTACCGTTTGGCGAGAGCTACGCAGACTAAAGAAGGTTTGCCAGTTTGATGAAACTATCCAGCAAGCCTTTAAAGCCGCTGATACTGCCAACTGGAAAGAGTTTAACAAGGTCATGGGCGGTGTCTGGTGCAAGTTAGCCAACAGGCCATTAAGGGTGTACTACCAGCAAACCATAGATAGCGAAACGGGCGAATGCAAAACCAACGCTTATGGCGATGTATTTGTGAAACGGCTTAAAGGGGTACTTTACCAAGGCTTGGAAATAGTCACCCGTCACTTTGAATGGCAGGTGCTTAGAGGCTCTAGCTCTTCGGCTTTACTTGGAGTTCTGTAAATAAGTGTACGCGATAGAGCTTAAATTTTTTGTGCTTACGTCAAATAACTAGCTAAAGATCACTAATATAGCGAAGCTGTTTATAGAAGGCTGCTATGGATTGGTCATTCTGGTACTGTATATCGAGTATGCTAGTTGATTCGTAAGTGGAATGCTATTGATGGAAGAAATTGAAATCATTCATGTAATTAAAACTATGGAGCAAGGTAGAACTCAACCTTACCTTTGTGAAGCCGAAGACGGTAACCAATATATTTTAAAGGGGACTTCTGCGACATATAAAGGGTTAATTAAGGAGTGTATCGCTGCAGAGCTTGGAATTGAATTCGGCTTACCAATTCCTAAATTCCGATTGGCTTATATTGATGAAAATTTTGCTAGATATTCAATTATTGATACTGAATGCGAGTATGGATTTGCTTCTTCCTATCAGCAACATATACAGGACATAAAATATTACCAATTAGCTCAATTAGAGCCTCAAATACTGAGGGACCTTTATTTTTTTGATTACTGGATAAAAAACGGCGACCGCTGCTTAACTGAACTAGGGGGAAACCCCAATTTTTTTATTCATCAAAAAACAGGTGAGCCTATAGTTATCGACCACAACTTAGCATTTGATGTAGATTTTAGTATTGATGAACACATTTTTAGTCACGTCGGAAGAGATGCCTGGGGTGGACTACAATTAATTGATAATGTGCAGTACCGAGATAAGTGTCGACGAGCTCTAGATAAGCTACCTGCGGTGGTCGATCAACTACCTCAAGAATGGTTAGAATTGTACCCATTAGATAGAATTGAAGAAGAGATCACGCTAGTATTGCATAGATACGAACACGCAGACTTTTGGGAGGACATAAGATGAGACATATAATACGTTATGCAGTATTACGTTTTATGCCATTTGTTGAAACTCGCGAGTTCGCCAATGTTGGTGTACTAGTTCATGCGCCGGATATTGGTTTCGTTGGCTATAAGTTAGCGGAAAAAAACTTTAAGCGTGTGGCGCAGTTCTTTGATGAATTTGATCACAAGCTATACAACGCAAGTTTACATAATTTTGAGCATGAACTAAATCGAGTTCAGGAGTTTTCTCAAAGCTTCCATGGACGAGAGCTAGCTAGTTTTATGGATGAAGTTACTAGAGTTAGAGAAGGCGTTATGACCTTTGGAGAAACTAAAACTCTTTTCACCGAAGAAGAGCCTAGTTTGGTTGTTGAGCAATTATTTTCCAAACTAATTGGTCGTAGTTTCAAAAATACGAAAGAGTATAGGGAAGCTCAAATGGCTCGAACATTAAAAGTAGAACTCTTTAATCGTTTAAACTTTCAGTATAAAGAGCAGCGTTTAGATGTTCCTTATGGTCGGTTTAAATTGCCTTTGGTTGGCTCTCAACATAAGGTATTAAAAGCTATCAAACCTCTCGCGTTCAATCAAAAAACACCATTGGAAATGGTTGAGCATGGTGATAAATGGGTTTCACGTGTTAAGCACTTACTCAATGCTAACTCTATAGTTGAAGATAACTTTCTCTTTACGGTTGAGAAGCCTGAAAAACTAGGGGCAGATTGTTCACTAGCTTTTGAAACTGTCGTAAATGGAATGAGGGAGCTTCGTGTTAATGTTTTACAGTTCGGTGATAAGCAGAAAATCTATGATTTTGCTGATTTTTCGAATGTTAATAACGTAGAAGACTTTCAGCTGGTTTAACTTTCCCTAAGCCGCCTTCGGGCGGTTAACTCTCCCCAATAATGTCTCCTAGTATTTGTATTTTTTCTTTGGGTGCTTTGATTAAATATCTGTAATACTTATTTTATCTTCAATAATGACGTCATGGTGGTAATTTCAGGTGTTTTATTGTCTCAAATTAGGTAGCACATGATATCGGACTTGAGAAGTTCCTTTATAATCTTGAAATGTGGGCTAATCGATTACTAACCCTTTAGCGGTAGCCAACATAAGTGAGTGCTTAAGACTTATATTGGAAAGTACATTATTAACTGCTATGAGACTTATCGTGGTTAAAGGTCGCTACATTGTTCATGAGGGTAAAAGTAACTTATTGATTATTTAACTTACATCATGAGTTTAACAAGCAGCTAGAGTTATAGAGAACATATATTGAACATTTTTAATAATTCTGACGTTTCTATGTGCATTAGGGGATTGTCTATTGCAGATAAGCCTGATGATGTTCGAAAGGCATGGGCGAATCTTAAAGGGCAATACCCAAATTTGAGTAGCGTAATTCGGCTGGATGACTACGACCGCAATGTACTGCCTCAAAGTGTTAAAAAATACACAACGAAGTCAGATAATTATTTAGTCCCTTACTTTAAGTCAGATAAGTTATATTTCATCGATGATGAAATGGTTAAAAATATGTTCATAAAAGGAACCAATGTATTTCCAATTGATCACTCAGTAATGATGGATTCAAATATCTGTTCTTATATCGATAGTCTTGTTAGAGGTAAGCCATTAGGTACTGTTGGTTCAAAGTTGTTGCCTATCATTGATGATCTTCTGCGTGATGGTCTTAATTTTGATTTTCTTTTCTATATGATTGAAAATATTAAAAATATTCTTCCGTCAGCCAATTTTTCTGCAAATAGTAAGCTAGAATTTTGGATGAGCCTAAATATTAACTTCAGGAAAAACCTCGTTAGCTTACATTACTTTTCAAGTATTGATAGCAAGGAATATCGTAAAACTTTAAGACCTAACTTTCTCCTTACTTATAGACAATGTGCTCGGCGTGCCATTGATGCTACATTTGGCCTATATATGACAAGTGAAGGAAGAAGTTACTTATCGCAGTTTGCTGATTTTCAAAGAGTTGTTTTGTTGAGTCTGATCGGAATGTTACGGATAAATTTCTCATCTAACAAAAATGGTAGAAATAAAATGCTCGAATTTTTCGACTTTATGCATAATAAAGTGGGAATTTATATGGAGCGAGAAGCAATATTGGCACATGAGTATTTTTGTGACTCCAAGTCCCTGCCGATATTAAAAAAAATACAAAAAGGCGGAAACAAAAGGAAACTTTTAAAGAAGCTCGATAACATTGCATGGGACATGATCACACCTAGATTAATGGAGCGCCTAATGTCTTCCGGTTTAGGGGGGGGAACTGACTATTTCATCCCTATTTTTATGACATTCGACGACGATTTAAAGCATATGTTGGAGTCTTTTCAAGTTAAGCTTGTTGCATACGAGAAAAACAGTGGAGCTTTTTTGTCTATTCCTGAATATAACTCCGCCGATTACTTTGAAGACGCTGGACTAAAAAATTGTACGGATTATTTTTTTAGTGAAACTAAAAAGAAAGAGCGTCAGGCTAAAAGCTTACATACGAGAGCTAGTCTTTTACCTGTATTGTTTAAGGAATATCGAAAACTCAGACATGCAATGTAGCCCATTGAGTCTACTAAAGTAAGCATCTTTAGATAATCGCCTCTCAGCCTCACTCTGAACTATCGCATTAGCTTTCAAATCTAATAACAACAATTAACCCCAAGAATTGATGCAGTGAGCGTTGAGCTAGTTTTGTGATTGGGTTGTGAATGCTAGTGGCGAACAGAAATACAAAATCAAGAGTAATTGGGTTTAAACTAGCTTTAAAAAGCGTTATGTCACAAAAATCTGCTACATATTTGCTACACAGAGAGCGGAAATAGAAAAGGCGTAGTGGTTACTAACCTTCTACGCCTTTGTATATGGTGGCCCTTCACAGACTTGAACTGTGGACCTAACGATTATGAGTCGTGTGCTCTAACCAGCTGAGCTAAAGGGCCAAATTGGGTGTTGCGAGCTTAGCTCAAACAACGAGGCTGGATTATAAAAAATCATATCAGCCTTGTCTATGCGTTTGAAACTAAGCGCTTATTTATTCGCCGTTTAGCTCACCTATTCGTCTAAGAAGCTACGTAGCTGCTCAGAACGAGAAGGGTGACGAAGCTTACGCAGTGCTTTTGCTTCAATTTGACGAATACGCTCACGGGTTACGTCAAACTGTTTGCCTACTTCTTCAAGTGTATGGTCGGTGTTCATACCAATACCAAAACGCATGCGTAGTACTTTGGCTTCACGCGGGGTTAGGCCGGCTAGTACTTCTTGCGTGGCAAACTTGAGGTTTTCGCCTGTTGCTGCATCTACTGGCATCGACAGGGTAGTATCCTCAATAAAGTCACCTAAGTGCGAATCTTCATCATCACCAATTGGTGTTTCCATGGAGATTGGCTCTTTGGCAATTTTAAGCACCTTACGGATCTTGTCTTCTGGCATTAACATGCGCTCTGCCAGTTCTTCTGGAGTAGGCTCACGACCCATTTCCTGAAGCATTTGGCGGCTAATACGGTTTAGCTTGTTAATGGTTTCGATCATGTGCACAGGAATACGAATAGTACGCGCCTGGTCTGCAATAGAACGAGTAATTGCCTGACGGATCCACCAAGTCGCGTAAGTAGAGAATTTGTAACCACGACGGTATTCAAACTTATCTACGGCCTTCATTAGGCCAATGTTACCTTCTTGGATAAGGTCTAAGAACTGCAAACCACGGTTGGTGTATTTCTTCGCAATAGAAATTACCAAACGTAAGTTAGCTTCAACCATTTCTTTCTTGGCGCGGCGAGCTTTTGCTTCACCAATGCTCATGCGACGGTTGATGTCTTTAATGTTGTTAATGGTTAGGCCAGTTTCTTCTTCAACACTTTTCAGCTTGAAGATACAACGGCGAACTTCTTCGTCTACGGCCATTAACGCAGGTGCGTAGTCTTTAGCAGAGGTTTTGTGCTCGTTAAACCATTCTTCACTGGTTTCGTCTTTAGAGAAGGCTTTTACAAATGCTTGTTTGGGCATTTTGCCTTGCTCTACGCACAACTTAAGAATTAGACGCTCTTGAGTACGCACACGTTCCATCATGGTACGCATGCTGGCTACTAGCTTGTCGAACAGTTTTGGTACTAGGCGGAAAGTATGGAAAATTTCGCTTAGTTCAAAAATCTCTTTGGTTGCACGGGCAGACATACGGCCGTGCTTTTCAATCGCAGCGTGAGTTTTTTCGTATTGATCACGTAGGGTGTCGAAGCGCTCTTTTACTAGCTCTGGATCAAGGCCAGTGTCTTCTTCTTCCTCGTCTTCATCTTCGTCTTCGTCTTCAAGATCTTTTTCTTCAAGCTCTGAGCCGATGTGAGTCGCTGTTGGTGCGGCTTCGGCTACTTCGTCTTCGTCGATGAAGCTGTTTACAATATCGCTAATTTTTAGTTCTTCTGCTTGGTACTGGTCGTACATTTCAAGCAAGATAGAAATGGTTTCTGGATACTCAGAAACACTGCGTTGAACTTCGTTAATACCTTCTTCAATGCGCTTGGCAATGTCGATTTCGCCTTCGCGGGTAAGTAGTTCAACGGTACCCATTTCACGTATGTACATACGTACTGGGTCGGTGGTGCGGCCTAATTCTGACTCTACCGTAGCAAGTGCTTGGGCTGCCGCTTCGGCGGCGTCTTCGTCGGTAGTATTTTCGGCCAACAATAAGTCATCGGCATCGGGTGCATTTTCATGTACCTGAATACCCATGTCGTTGATCATTTGAATGATATCTTCAACTTGATCGGAATCTACGATATCAGCAGGTAAATGGTCGTTTACCTCTGCATAAGTTAAGTAGCCTTGCTCTTTACCTTTTGCGAGAAGGAGTTTGAGTTGAGACTGTGGGGTTTGTTCCATAGATGTCATCCGAAGTAGATTAAGCTAGCAAAACCATAAACGTAAGCGCTGCAAGCGCAAACGAAGAATTATATCAAGTATGGGTTAAAATTTCTATATCAAGGGCATTTAACCAAAAACTTTTTGTTTATTCCTTAAACAAGCCATTTAAGGCTTTAATTCCACTACCAATTGCTGCATTTCATATTTCTCCTCTACGCTAAGTGTGCCTTGCAGTGACTTAACATTGAGTTGCTCGTAACGCTGCAGTAGCAGTTGCTCCACAAAACTGGCAATAATATCTTGCAGCTCGTCTGGGTAGCCTGATTCGTCAATTTCTAAATTATAGCCTGCCAATGCACTTAAGTGCTTTTGCTCAGGTTGTTCGCGCCAGCGTTCAATTAGCTGGCCGGTGGTAATCTCGGGTTTCTTGTGTATTTCGCTAATCAGTGCCAATAACAGTGGCATGCCTTTAATGTTAACTTGCTTAAGCTGCTCTGATGGCGGTAATTCATTGGCAATGTTAGGACGTTGCAAAATCATCGCAATGGCTTTACGCATTGGGGTGATTTTGAGTGTGTTGGCCTGATTGTTTTGGGGCTTGGGGTCGCTTGCGGAAAAAAACTTATTTAAGCGGTTACTATCCCAGCGCAACCATTTGGCCAATTCGCCCTTGAGCATTTCGCGATAAAATTCAGCCTGAACCGGTTTAATTAGCTCAGAAGCGCGGGCTGCCAAGTGACTTTTACCTGCGTCTGTAGTGACGTCTATTTCTTGGCTTAGGCGTTCAAACAGGAATCGCGAAAGCGGCATGGCGTCGCGCATGCGCTGTTCAAAGCCGTCTTTACCTTCTTGGCGAACTAGGGTGTCAGGGTCTTCACCGTCGGGCAAAAACATAAACTTAAGTTCTACGTTGTCGCGTAAATGCGGTAGGGCATTTTCTAGGGCGCGCCATGCGGCGTCGCGGCCAGCTCGGTCGCCATCATAACAGCAAATAATTTGCTCACTGGCTCTAAATAGCGTTTGCAAGTGCTCTGGGGTAGTAGAAGTACCCAGTGAGGCAACCGCGTAATCAATATCAAACTGGGCTAAGGACACCACATCCATATAGCCTTCAACCACCAAAATTTGAGGTACTTGTTTGTGCGCTTGGCGCACTTCGTAAAGGCCGTAAAGCTCGCGTCCTTTATGGAATACGCTAGTCTCTGGAGAGTTTAAGTATTTAGGTGTGCCGTCGCCAAATACCCGCCCACCAAAGCCAATATAGCGGCCACGTTTATCACGAATAGGGAACATGACCCTGTCACGAAAGCGGTCGTAGCGGCGACCTTTGTCATTTTCTATGGATAATCCGGCATCAACTAGCTGTTGGCTTGCTTGCTTAGAACCGCCAAGGGCTTTGCCTAGTGCGTCCCACTCATCGGGCGCGTAACCTATAGAGAAGCGCTGTACTATTTCGCCACTTAAGCCGCGGCTTTTTAGGTAGTCGATAACCTGTTGTTTGTTTGGGTTAACCCGTAACTGCTGTTGAAAAAAGCGGCTAGCATGACCAATTAGCTCGTATAAGTCTTTACTGGCTTGGCGCTGTTGCTGGCTTTTGGCTTTATCAAATTTACTGTTGTTGCTGTTTTCTCGCTCTACTTCAACACCCATTTGGCTGGCTAAGTCTTCAATGGCATCTACAAACTCGAGTTTGTCGTACTCCATTAAAAAGCTAATGGCATTACCATGCGCGCCACAACCAAAGCAGTGATAAAACTGTTTGTCTTGGCTTACGGTAAAAGAGGGAGATTTTTCATTATGAAAAGGGCAGCATGCTGAGTAGTTTTTGCCGGCTTTTTTTAAGCGCACACGTTGATCGATAAGGCTTACGATATCGGTACGAGCCAATAAATCATCGATAAACTGTTGCGGTATTCTTCCAGCCATTCACTACCATCTTCAGCGAAATTTAAAAACAAACAAGCCGTGAACTCAATGAGAACACGGCTTGTTCGAGTATTCTAAGGGACGAGCTTAGGCTAGTTTACTGCGAACAGCGGCGCTAATAGCACCCATGTCTGCACGGCCTTGTACCTGAGGTTTCAGGATGCCCATCACTTTACCCATATCTTGCATTCCTGCAGCGCCTGTTTGAGCAATAGCTGCTTCGATTAACGAAGCCACTTCTTGTTCGCTAAGCGCTTGAGGAAGGAACGCTTCCAAGATTTCAATCTCGGCAAGTTCTTTATCAGCTAAGTCTTGACGTTCGGCTGCTGTAAATTGTTCAGCTGCGTCTTTACGCTGTTTTACTTGTTTAACAATGATGCTCAGGATCTGGTCATCATCTAAAGTAATGCGCTCGTCAATTTCTACCTGTTTAACAGCCGCAAGCAACATACGCAGTGTGCCAAGACGAAACTTGTCTTTGGCGCGCATTGCTGCTTTTTGCTCATCTTGTAAGGTTGCTTTTAATGACATAGGTTATTAACAGCGCTTAGTACAAGCGAACGCGACGTGCGTTTTCACGAGCCAATTTCTTAGCGTGACGTTTAACAGCAGACGCTTTAGCACGTTTACGAGCTGTAGTTGGTTTTTCATAAAACTCGCGACGGCGAACTTCAGAAAGAATACCTGCTTTCTCGCAAGAGCGCTTGAAACGACGTAGAGCTACGTCAAATGGTTCGTTTTCACGTACTTTAACGATTGGCATATGCCTATCACCTTCCGGTTTATTAACGGCCGAACAAAAATCAGCCTGAGTGTTTAAAAATGGTGCGGAATTTTAAGCCGAACTAGGGGGCAATGTAAAGCCTATTTGTAATCCTCTGGTGAAATAAGCCGCTAGCAAGTAATATAGCTGCGATTTTAAGCGGGCTTAAGCATTAAAAACACCTATTTTTAAGCCAGTAACTAAGCAGGAAAAGCAAGATTATGCGTGTACTAGGTATTGAAACGTCGTGTGATGAAACGGGCGTGGCCATTTATGATGACCAACAAGGTTTATTGGCCGATGTTCTTTACAGCCAGGTTAAGCTGCATGCCGATTATGGTGGTGTGGTGCCCGAGTTAGCCTCGCGTGACCATATTCGTAAAACCATTCCGCTAATAAAAGAGGCAATGGCTGAAGCCAATTGCAGCCCCGAAGACATAGATGCAGTTACTTACACTGCTGGTCCGGGTTTAGTTGGGGCCTTGTTAGTGGGCTCGCTTACAGCGCGCAGTATAGCGATGGCGTGGAATAAGCCTGCTGTGCCGGTTCACCATATGGAAGGGCACTTGCTAGCCCCAATGTTGGAAGACAATCCACCGGAGTTTCCATTTTTAGCCTTGTTAGTTTCCGGTGGCCATACTCTATTAGTAGAAGTGGACGGCATTGGCGAATATCAAATTCTTGGTGAGTCTATTGATGATGCAGCCGGTGAAGCCTTTGATAAAACCGCCAAGCTATTAGGTTTAGATTACCCAGGTGGCCCAGCTCTAAGCCGTTTGGCTGAAAAGGGCACACCAGGCCGCTTTACTTTTCCTAGGCCGATGACTGATCGTCCTGGTTTAGATATGAGCTTTTCCGGCCTTAAAACCTTTGCTAAAAACACCATTGATGCGGAAGGCAAAGATGAGCAAACTCAGGCTGATATTGCTTTGGCTTTTCAACAAGCTTTAGTCGAGACCTTGATCATTAAGTGCCGTCGCGCTTTAAAGCAAACTGGCTTGAAGCGCTTGGTGATTGCTGGCGGTGTGAGTGCCAATAAGTCACTACGTGAGCAGTTGGGTGAGTTATTGGAGTCGCGAGGCGGAAAGGTGTTTTATCCTCGTCCAGAATTTTGTACCGATAACGGCGCTATGATTGCCTACGCTGGCATGCAGCGTTTTAAGGCGGGGCAAACCGAAGGTTTATCAGTAAAAGCGATGCCTCGTTGGCCGCTTGATGAGCTGCCGCCGGCTAAAGTGATGTAGTTAGATTCAAGCGCCCAGATGAGGCGCTTTTTTATTGGTCTTTGTTTACTACTTTGCTTTCGGTGTGGTTGCGTAGGCGACTAATATTGCTTTGGTGGCGGATAATAATCAGGCAGGCCAGCATGGCGACTGGCAAGGTGTACTCTGGTTTAATGAGCCAAGTATATAAAGGTGCGAGGCTTACACTCACTATGGCCGCCAAAGAGGAATAACCACGCAGTTTTAAGGTAATAATCCAGGTGACTATCAGCAAGGCGGCTAAGTCTAAGCCAATGGGTAGTACGCCGCCTAAGGCTGTAGCTACGCCTTTCCCGCCTTCAAAGTGAAAAAAGATGGGGTACATGTGGCCTAAACATGCGGCTATGCCGACAAAGCCTAAAACAATAGGCGCTAGGCCAACGTAATAGCCCAGCCAAACTGGCACCATGCCTTTTAGTAGGTCACACACCAGTACTAATGCTGCGGGAATTTTGCCGCCTATGCGGTAAACGTTGGTGGCGCCGGGGTTGTTTGAGCCGTGTTGGCGAGGGTCGGGTAAGCGATAAATTCGGCATATTAGTACGGCGCTGGATATAGAACCCAGCAAATAAGCCGCCGTAATAAAAAATAAACCGAGTAAACCCATTAGCTTAGAAGCATTCCACCAATTGCTGAATTGCGGTATTATCGCGCTCTCTCAAAGATCAAATCATACGCTGTTTTTTTAGCTAAGGCTAATAAGCACGTTTGCAGCACAGCAGCCAGAATTATGGATAAAGTATTTATTAAAGATCTCACCGTATTAGCCACCATCGGTGCTTACGAGTGGGAAAAAGAGATTAAGCAAAAGTTGCTTATCGATCTAGAAATGGCGTGGGATAACAAGCCTGCCGCCCAAAGCGACGATCTGTCACTTGCCTTGGATTATGCTTCGGTAAGCCAAGCGGTGAGCGACTTAGTGACTGGGCAAGCCCACGAATTAGTTGAAACGGTAGCTGAAAAAGTGGCGAGCTTGGTGATTCAACAGTTTTCTGTGCCGTGGATAAAAGTCACCATTAATAAACCCGGTGCGGTGCCTTTTGCCAGCAATGTTGGTGTACAAATCCAGCGCGAGCAAAAGGATTACCTTTCGTAATGGCCGATATCTTTGTAGGTATTGGCAGTAATATTGAGCGCGAGCAATACATTCGTCAGGGAGTGGCGGCCTTACGCGAGCAGTTTGGCGAGTTAAGCCTAAGCCCTGTTTACGAAAGCCCGGCCTTGGGATTTGATGGGCCTGCGTTTTACAATTTAGTGGCTAAGTTTACTAGCCCCTTATCGTTGCAAGCGGTGTTTGAGGCGATCAAACGGATTGAATTTGAACATGGGCGAGCAATGGATGCACAAAAGTACTCGTCACGAACGCTAGATATCGATATCCTTTTATATAACCACTTAGTGGTAGATTCACCCTGTGTATTACCCAGAGCCGAGATAAGTAAGAGTGCCTTTGTATTAAAGCCACTGGCAGATATTGCTGGCGAATTGATACATCCAACACTTCATCAAACTTACACGCAACTATGGCAAGATTTTGATCATAGTAGCCAAGCGCTCACTCTTGTAGAGAGTTTCAATTTATAATTTTTTAGCAGCAAGGAACCAAGAATGAGTACATTCGAGACCATTTTTTTGGCTTTGATCCAAGGTTTGACCGAGTTTTTACCAATTTCCAGTTCAGCCCATTTAATCTTACCTTCGCAAATCTTTGGTTGGGATGATCAAGGCATCGCTTTTGACGTAGCCGTGCACGTAGGTAGTTTGTTTGCTGTGCTGGGGTACTTTAGAAAAGAAGTATGGGCAATGCTAAAGGCTTGGCTAGGCTCCTTTGCCGGTAATCGCAGCCCCGAAGCAGTGCTAGCTTGGTTAATTATATTAGCCACCATTCCTGCGGTATTGTTTGGCGGTTTGTTTAAATCGATGATTGAAGAGTACTTGCGTTCGGCTTACGTGATTGCAACCACCACCATCGTGTTTGGTGGCTTGTTATGGTGGGCCGACTCTCAAGCGAAGCTCGTGCACGATGAGTATAAAATTGGCTGGAAACAAGCTCTGTTTGTGGGTGTTGCCCAAGCCATTGCCATTATTCCTGGAACATCGCGTAGCGGTATAACCATTACCGCTGGCTTAATGCTGGGTCTAACCCGTGAAGCAGCTGCTCGCTTTTCCTTCTTAATGTCTATTCCGGTAATTGTTGGTGCTTGTGTACTTATGGGCAAAGACATGGCTGATAATCCGGTTGATATTGATTGGTCTGCTATGTCGCTAGGTATATTGGTGTCGTTTATCAGTGCTTATTCTTGTATCCACCTGTTTATTAAGTGGGTGAACAAGGTTGGCATGAAGCCATTTGTTATCTACCGCATGGTGTTGGGAATTACTTTATTTGCCTTTTTGGCCTTAAGTTAAACCTCTTTGCGCTAGAACCAAAAAAGCACGCTAATTGGCGTGCTTTTTATTTTGCTTAGCGCCTGATTAAGTTATTGCTCAAGCTGTTGCAAGTAACGCTGTTTTTCTTGTTTAATCAGCTTAAGCCTCGCTAGATGCACTTGTTCTCTAATTGCCTCACCTTTAAAGCCTTGTTGCACAATAGCTTGAATATTCACGCTGTTGGCCACTTCAAGTTGCGCTAGCAAATAGTCATAGGGCGGGTAATCGTGTTGCTCAAAGCCTAAGCGCCCACGAATATCGGCCACGCCAGCTTCTAGTATTTGGGTAAAACGCTGCGGCTTGCGCCAAGCATCGCAGCGGTTAAACAGCTTTAGCACTGTTTCGGGGCGAAGCTCCAAAGCGCTGTGAATAGTAATATGATGCTCGGCAACTAGCAGGGCCAGATCGCGGTATTCGTTAGGGACCTTTATTCGTTGGCAAAAGGCTTTGATGAGTTTCACGCCCTTGGGCCCGTGGCCTGGATGAGAAGGTAGCTTTTCTTCGGGAGTGAGGGCCTTGCCAAAGTCATGGCATAAAGCGGCAAACCGCACCACTTCGTGGTATTCATGCTTAGCGCTTTGCTCAATCACCATTAAGGTGTGAATACCGGTATCAATCTCTGGGTGCCATTTGGGGCTGGCAGGTACACCAAATAAATCGTCTAGCTCAGGAATAAGGGCAGCCAGTGCGCCGGCTTCTCGCAATACCGCAAAAAACACTTGTGGTGATTGGCTACTCAGCGCTTTTTCTAACTCTCGCCAAATACGCTCTGGGGTTAAGCTGGCTAATTCGCCAGATTGAGCAATTTCTCGCATTAACTCGATGGTTTCATCAGCTACTTTAAATCCTAGATGATGAAAGCGCGCGGCAAAGCGAGCTACTCGCAATACTCGCAACGGATCTTCAACAAAAGCTGGTGATACATGGCGTAACAGTTTGGCTTCTAAGTCGCGTTGCCCGCCATAGGGGTCAATGAGATCGCCATTTTCGGCGCGGGCAATGGCATTTACTGTAAGGTCGCGTCGCAGTAGATCGTCTTCTAAGCGAATATCATCGGAAAAATCACAACTAAAGCCGGTGTAACCGATGCCTTGTTTGCGCTCAGTGCGGGCCAAAGCGTATTCTTCTTGACTGTGTGGATGCAAAAATACCGGGAAATCTTTACCAACTTGGCTGTAACCAAGCTGCAGCATTTGTTCGGGAGTTGCGCCAACTACTACGTGATCGCGGTCTTTTACTGGCAAACCTAGTAGTTGATCTCGTACTGCTCCGCCGACTAAATAGGTTTCCACTTATCACTCCTCGCTAACTAATATCCACAAACGCTTTGCGTGGGGGTATTATACACCTATCAATGCTCAATAGGGCTTGGATTGCGACTTGTAGATTAAGTAGCAGCCATAATCGGTGAAAGGATAGCGGTTTAATGTATTTGGATTATTTTGGCTTAACGGAAAGTCCCTTTTCGATAGCGCCAAACCCTGATTTCTTGTTTATGAGCGAGCGGCATAAAGAAGCCTTAGCTCACCTTACTTTTGGTTTGGGTGAGACTGGCGGCTTTGTTCTGCTTACCGGTGAGGTTGGTACCGGTAAAACCACCGTGTCGCGCGCCTTACTTAAACAGGTACCAGAAAACACCCAAGTTGCCTTGGTATTAAACCCTAGCCTTACCGAGCTAGAGTTATTAGCTACTGTGTGTGATGAGCTTAGCATTGAATACGACCGCGATTCCTTTAGTGTTAAAGACTTTGGTGACGCGATTCGTAAGCGCTTGTTAGAGAACCATTTCCAAGGCGGCAATACCATGCTGCTAATTGATGAAGCTCAGCACTTGTCGGTAGAAGTCCTCGAGCAACTGCGACTATTAACCAATTTTGAAACCGATACACGCAAGTTATTGCGGGTGGTATTAATTGGCCAACCCGAACTACAACAAAAGCTAAAGCAGCCAATTTTGCGTCAGCTGGCGCAGCGAATTACTGCCCGTTACCATTTGTTACCATTAACGGTAAATGAAGTAGAAGTTTACGTGCGCCACCGTTTAATGGTGGCAGGGTGTGAGCGACCATTATTTGCTCCTGCGGTAATTAAACAATTATTTAAAGCTGCTGATGGTATTCCGCGTGTTATTAACTTGCTATGCGATCGTGCTTTGTTAGCAGCCTATGGTCGTGACCAAATGCAGGTGGATAAAAAGGCGCTTAATCAAGCGATTGAAGAGGTGGCCCTTGGCGAGCCGAAAGCACAAGGTATTAATCTTAACTATGTACTAAGTGGTGCCTTGTTAGGGTGTTTAATCGTGATGGCCTGGTTTATCTTGCAGCAACCCGCCAAGCTTGCAGAAACAAGCCCAGAAGTCGCTGCTGTTCCTACCGTTGAAGAACCTGAAGTGGAAATCGTAGCTGTTGAGCCAGTGCTGGTAGAACCAAGCCAAGATGATATTCAAGCAATTAAACAAGAGTGGCAGCAACTGCGCGCGAACAACAGTTTGCCAGCACGCTCTTGGCAATTATTGCTACGCACTTGGGGTTACGATGTGGCGAATGCGCAAGCAAACTGTAACTTGGTGACCAGCTTAAACTTATATTGTTTAAACCTTACTGGCGGCGAGCGGGCATTGCGTGAAGTAAACCTTCCCGCGGTGGTTGAGTTAGAAGAAGATGGCCATTATTTTTATGCGGTGGTGCGCCATTGGGGGCCTAAATTAGAATTATGGATGGGTGACCGCGCAATTATGGTTAGCCGATCTTGGTTTGGGCAACGTTGGAGCGGTGAGTTTCAAGTACTCTGGAAGCAACCCCCAGGCTTTACTGGGGTGCTTAAGCAAGGCAACCAAGGCGAAGCGGTTTATTGGCTAGAGCAAAGTTTGTCGTTGATTCAAGGACAGCGTCCACGTAAAACCTTTAGCTTTGATGCCCAGTTAAGCCGCCAAGTGCAGCAGTTCCAGCAACAAAATCGTCTAAGTGCCGATGGTATAGCTGGTGTGTTTACTTTATTGCGTCTTAACCAACAGATTTATGTTGATCAACCGCGCTTGCAGGAGTTGAACTAATGTCCAGTATTTTAGACGCACAGCGCCGTAGTCAGCCAAACGAAGCAGTTGCTTTAGTTGCGCCTTCTTCAGTTAATCCGATATTAACCGCAGTGCTAAGTTCGGTACTGACTTTATCTTTAGGCGCTGGCGGTTTTTGGCTGTGGCAGCAATCAACCAAGGATACTGCGCCGCCTAAAGTGGAGGCAGCGATTCAGCCAGTGACTAAAGAGCTAGAAACCAAACCAATAATGCGGGTTTCTCGGGTGGTTGAACCTGACTTAGAAATAGAGATCTTAGCCTTGCCTCAATTAGAAGGGCTAGAAAAGGTTGATTTACTAGCGCTGCGCCAAAAGCAGTTTGAAACTTTATTAAATGCGCCTATTCCGCAGTATCAAGCGGCTGAGCCAGTGGCTAGGTCAAACTCCAGTTCTTCTGTAGTAGCCAGTAAGCCAGAGCCGCAGTCAGCGTCTGCTGAGTCTAGTTCAACAGAAGAAAAGGGCTTAGAGCAGCGTTTTGCTGCGGCTGTACAAGCAACCAATACCTTAAGTTGGGATGAGGAACTTGACCCTAGTAACTATGACGACGCACCCATGGTTGGGGCGCTCGACCCAGAGGTGCAAAAATTGGTACCGGCTATAACCTTTAACTCACATGTATTCTCTTCAGATCCTAATCGTCGTTATGTCACCCTTAATGATAAAGAATTAGTTGAGGGCGACTTTGTTACCAAAAACATTGAGTTGGTGGCGATTCGTCTTGATGACATTGTGCTGCGGGTAGCAGGTAACTTATGTCGACTCAACGCTTTGTCAGATTGGGGTTAACAAAAAAGTGGGGCTAACAAAAAAGGCGCACTAAGCGCCTTTTTTAATGGGGAAAATAGCAATGATTACATCCACTGATTATCACGTTTTTTGCGGCGTGGGATCATTGGCAGCAAGATACCCAGAATTAAACCAATACCCGCTACACCAGCACCACGCATAAACCATTGCATTTGCACGGCTTCATCTTTGGTGTCTAATTCGTTTTGAATAGCATTATTTTGCTGGCTGATTTGAGTTAGCTGTTCGTTTAACTGATCGTTAGTAAGCTGAAGTTGTTCTATTTGCTGTTGTTGGGCATTAATTTTTTCAGCTTGCTCAGCAGAGGCCGTACCACTGTCTTGCTGTTGTTGCTTAAGCGCCGTTTGGCTTTTTTCTAACTGGCTTTTTACTTGCTCTAATTGCGTGGCTAAACCCGGAGAACGGTTTAGGTATTTAGCTTCAACCCAACCTTCACGGCCGCCTTCTAGCACAATTTTGGCGTATTTATTTTCTTGGTTGAATTCAACCTGATTGATTTTGGTACCCGCGTTTACACTACCCACAATACGAAATTGGTTGCTAGGACCTGAATGCATGAAGACATATAAGTCATCAGAGATGTAACGAGTTTGAGCAAGAGCAGGAAAGGCGAGGGCAAGCGATAAAAAAGCAGCAGATAAGGTTCTGACAATCACGGCGTATCTCTTTATTTAGAATAGTTTCGCCGTTAGTGTACGAAACAACGTTGCTAGTCTCAACCAGCAACGTTGTTAATGTGAGTAAAGTTAACTAGTTTAGCGCTGTACTAGTTAAAAATAGCCAACATAATGTAGTAGAACACGATAGATAGTGCTGCACCAGCCGGTAGCGTTACTACCCAAGATACTACAATACTACGTACTACACCGAGGTTAAGTGCGGCAATACCACGCGCCATACCCACACCTAATACCGCACCCACTAGGGTTTGAGTAGTAGAGATTGGCAAGCCAGTACCAGAGGCTACAACTACGGTGGTTGCTGCAGCAAGTTCTGCGGCAAAACCACGGCTAGGTGTAAGGTGAGTAATACCTTTACCAATAGTGGCAATAACGCGGTGACCAAACAATGCCAAACCGGCCACAATACCTAAACCACCTAGTGGTAAAATCCACCAAGCTAGGGTCGCTTTAGCGCCAATTTCACCGTTGTTGCTTACTACGCTAACTACCGCAGCCAAAGGACCGATTGCGTTAGCTACGTCGTTTGAACCGTGGGCGAAGGCCATACAACAAGCAGTGATTACCATTAATACCGCAAATACTTTTTCTACGTTGGTGTAGTGCATTTGACGGTCAGCTTTAGGGTCAATTTTCAAGCGGCTAATAATTACTTTACCTACCAGCGCAACCAGTACGCCAATAGCTACAGCCCAAACGTAACCTTCTACACTGCTTAACTCTAAGCCAATGTGCTTAAGGCCCTTCTTAATGGTAACCAGTGCCATCATAAAGCCAGCGAGGAACATATAACCCGGTACGTAGCGCTTAGCAGCTTCTAGTGGGTTGTCATGTTCAAAGATGAGCTTTTGGGCACTAACAAAGATTAAGTAAGCAAATACACCTGAAATAGCCGGGGTAATTACCCAACTACCTACAATGCCGCCCACTTTAGCCCACTCTACTGCTTCGGTGCCTACGCCTACTGCAGCAAAACCAACAATGGCGCCGATAATAGAGTGAGTAGTAGATACCGGCCAGCCGTTGTAAGAGGCAATTAATAGCCAAGTACCAGCAGCAAGTAGTGCGGCAATCATACCGAATACTAATAGCTCGGGAGTATTAACAAAGGCGCCAGAATCAATGATGCCTTTACGTACAGTATTGGTTACTGCACCACCGGCCAAATACGCACCAGCGAACTCAAAGATCATCGCGATAATGATCGCTTGTTTAATAGTAATAGCGTTAGAGCCTACCGACGTACCCATAGCGTTGGCTACGTCGTTGGCACCAATACCCCATGCCATAACAAAGCCAAAAACGGCCGCAATAACAATCAGCGTAGTGCCGTAAGTTGCAAGAATTTCCATTGGAGTTACCTAAGTATTTTCTTTGTTTAGCGATAGATCATCAGTTCTAAGCGAGCGCCAACACGCTGCGCTTGGTCGGCCAGTTCGCCGATAGCTTCAATGATGAAATAAAGGAACATTGCGTCGATAGGATCTAGTTTTTTCTCTAGCTTTTGTAATTTTCGACGAATTTTGATTTGCTGTGCGTCGGTATCGTCCTCGATGATGTCGAGTTCGTGTACCATTTTTTTCACTAGGTCTACTTCACGGCCTTTAAAGCCAGTTTCCAGTAGATCTTCTAGTTCGTTGATAACTTCTTTAGCCTTACCTGTTGCATCTAAACAACGAGCTAAGTAAGTCATAAACATTTCTGCAAGCTTGGGAGGTAACTCCATCTTTCGCCCTAACATGCGGCCTGAAATGTCTTTTGCATTGTTAGCAATTCTATCTTGGTGAGTAAGCAGTTCGAGTACGTCTGAACGTTCAACCGGCATGAAAATACCACCTGGTAGATTCAAGCGAATTTCACGCTTCATGCGATCAGCTTCTTTTTCTAAGTTTGAAATGTCTCTACGACGCTTTGCCGCAGTTTTCCAATCTTTACTTAGTACTGCTTCAAAAAAAGGTACAAGACCTTCACAGCATTCGTGTACTACGTTTATATGCTCTTCTAGAGGTTTAATTGGCGACTTGGCGAACAAACCTAGAATTGTATTTCCGGACATAATCTGTGTTCCAATTAGCTATGCAAAGGATATATTTTTTGCGAGGCGCATGGTAACGTAGCGGAGCTTAAGTGCAAGCATTTATCTTACAAATTGTTGCTTTTTACTTGAGCTGAATCAAAGGTTTTGTATGAAAACTGAACAGAGGGAGCAGGTCGCTGCATCAGCCTACATGGATAAACCATGAACAATGAAATTGAAATCAAGCTCTTAGCTACACCTCAATGCGCGTCGGTGTTATTGGCTCGGCTCAATCAGTATAGTGTGCTGCAAACCGAAGTGAAAACCCTCACCAGTGTTTATTTTGATACTGATGACCGCCAACTGATGCGTTGGGGCATGGGCCTACGTATTCGCAGTGGCGATGGTGATAACGTTCAAACCATTAAAACTGATGGCCTTAGTGTGGGCGGCTTGCATCAGCGGCCCGAATACAATTGTGTACTTCAATCTAGTCAGCCTCACTTAGCCTTGTTTGAAGAGGTTGAGTGGCCAGCCGGTGCCGATCTCGCCAGCCTCAATAATCAGTTAAATCCTTTATTTACCACCACCTTCGATAGGCAAACTTGGTTAGTTGACCTTCCTAACGATACCTTAATAGAAGTAGCATTCGACCAAGGTTCGCTTACGGCGGGCAGCGAGCATGAAGCAATCTGTGAAATTGAGCTTGAGTTTGTGAAAGGCGACATTAGCCAACTATTTGAATTAGCCAGCGAGATTGCCACTATTGAAAGCTTGCGCCTGGCCAACATTAGCAAGGCCCAGCGCGGCTATATGCTGGCCACCGCTTATGCGCAGCAAGTAAAAAGCTTAACGGCGGTTAAGTTGAGTGACGCCGAGAGTAGCAGTGAGTGCCTAAGCCGTATCTTTGCAGGTGCTTTAGAGCATTGGCAATATCATGAACAGCTATTTGTAGAGCAGCGCAGTTTTGCCGCATTAGAACAAGTATCTTTGGCTGTGCAAATGTTGTATCAGGCTTGCAAAATGTTTAGTGAGCGTGATTTAGTGGAGTGCTCATGGATTAATGAGTTACGCTGGTTGCGCCAACAGTTTGCTTGGCTAACCCAGGCCGCTAGCTTAAATAAACTTACCGCTGAACGTGGCGCCTTAATTAAAAAATTGCCGCAGCAGCGCTCTTTACTGAAGACCCTTCAACAGCGTCAGCTCGATTTGCCTCAACCCGACGATGTTTACCAACTGATGCACAGTGCCCGTTATTGTAGCTTGATGCTAAAGATTACCCGTTGGTTATATCAGGCTAAGTGGCAGCATCGTCAATCTTTGCAGCAAGAGAATATTCAGGATATCGCCACCATCATGTTGCAAACCAGTTGGGATAATCTGCAGCGTTCTCCCTTGGCCGAGCCGCAACTCGATTGTAATGCTTACATGAAACAAGCCACTAAACTACGTCGTAATTTACTGGTGGGTATGTGTGTTGGCGAGCTGTTTGACCAGGAGCTTCGTCAAGACTTTAGGTTGCCTTGGGTTGATATTCTATCGGGTATTGAAGAGCTGAGTTTGTTTAAACCACTGCGCGAGCTAATGCCAGAGCAAGATGCTGAGTTGCAGCAGGCCATTGAAAAGTGGGTGCGTCGTAAAGAGCGTTCCTTACTGGATGCCCTCGAGTTTTCTCGCCAGCAAGCTTTACAACAAGCGGTGTATTGGTAAACGTGGACGGTTTTGCCTTAAAAAAACTGCTCACCGTATTGGCTATGCCCAGTACCTCACTTTGGCTGCTTATGTTACTGGCTCTCTTTTTTGGACTGCGAGGTCATAAACTTCTAGCCCGCAGCTGCGCCATAATTAGTTTGTTGTTGACGTTTTGTTTAAGCTTATATCCGGTAAGTGGTGCACTTATCTACCATTGGGAGAAGCAATACAACGGCTTACATACTCTTCCCCCCGATACCCAAATGATAGTGGTACTAGGCTGCTTACATTATCAAGATGAGAATCAGCCAATTACTAGTCAAGTTTTGCCTTGTGGTGCGATAAAAGTTGCCGAAGCGGTGCGTTTATGGCGTCAACAACCACAGGCTAAGATCTTATTGTCTGGTGGCGACAACGAAGGCAGCGGAGTACAACATGCTGATATGCTTGCCAAGCTGGCATTATCTCTAGGAGTGCCTGAATCGCGACTGATTCGTAGCTATCAGCTTAAAGATACCGCTGAAGAGGCGGCCAACATTGCTAGGCTTTACCCAAATACCAAGCTCACTCTAATCACACAAGCCTCTCATATGCCACGAGCGATGCTGCTGTTTACAATGAATGGGCTTCACCCTACCGCTGCACCCACCTACTATCAGGTGAAAAATTGGCATGCCGATAGTACTTGGCAAAGCTTTATACCGCGGCTGAGCCATATTGGTAAAGCCGATACCGCTGCTTATGAAGCGTTGGCCATGGCCTGGCTTAAGTTACGTAGTAACTAAACCATACTCCTTGTTATTTGTTCTTAGTTACCAGTTCATCCAGTTGTTGTTGGATTTGATTAAGCTGCTGCTTTATAAGTTGTTGTTCTTGCTGCTGCTCTAACAATAGTTGTTCTATTTGATGTTCAGGTTGAGACTTTCCGCGCAGCAACACCGTAGACATTAAACCGGATATGGCACCAAAAAAACCGACGCCAGTGAGTATCATGACGCCGGCTATTATGCGACCAGCATCGGTGACTGGTACAAAGTCACCGTAACCAACAGTAGAGATAGTTACAACCGCCCACCATAGCGCTTCACCCGCACTACTTATTTGGCTGCCAGCTTGGTCTTGTTCGGCCAGTAATATGCCAATGGAACCCAATAAAATAATCACTAGTAGAGTGAACAACACAGTGGCTGCGGCCGATTCTACCCGCCGATGTTTTAAGCTTGCTAACAGGTGGCGCTGTTCACTTATGGCTTTTATCAGTTTTATCGCGTGGAAGAAGCGTAATAAACGTAAAGCCTCAACCATGGGGATGCTCGCCACTAAATCTATCCAATGGTGTTTGCAATAGCTGAGCGGGGATTTGCTGCGTATAGCGCTTACCAAGAAATGTGCTATAAACACCACGCAAATAAGCGTATCAAGGTTAATCAGTAAGGCGCGGAGCTGAGAGTCTGCAGGATAGAACAGCAAGCTACTTACAATCACAATGGCGATTAGTGACAGTAGAAGCATCACTAGGTCAAAGGCATTGACGTGTGTTTTCATTGATGAATTCCGAATGGTAACTAGCGCTAATTTTACTATACGCCAGTTTTGTCTAACAACCGCTGGGCATCACTAAAAATGGCTGTCGAATCAGATTTTTGCTTGGATCTGCGGCGAAGCTTAGGTGGCAGTTTGATATGGCTTACACTCCCTGCGATCTGGCTTGTACTCAAGCATGAATCATGATGATATTAAGCCAAATTTTGGATTCGGGTTTTCTTCATCATGCCAAGTACTCTTCCTGTCCCTAGCGAGCTATCTACTATTGCTGAGCAATCTTGGGAGCGCCTCATTGAGTTAGCACCTAATTTATTAGAACAGCTAGACCCACAGCAACAATTACAGAGTAAAACCGCTTTTGCTTTGAGCGATTTTATTGCTCGCAGTTGCATTTGCCAGCCGAGTTTATTAGCGGATATTTGGCAGCAACAACTATTAGCCCAGCCCTTAAACGAACAGCAAATGCGTGAGCAGCTAAGTGCCGAGTTAGCTGAGCAAATTACTGATGACGGCGCTAAAAAGGTATTGCGCCAGTTTCGCCGTATGCAAATGGTGCTTATTGCTTGGCGCGATTTATTACTTAAGCAAGCGGTAACTGACAGCTTTGCGCAAGTTTCAGCAGTGGCTGATAGCAGCGTAGATTGTGCTAATCAATGGTTGTATAAGCGTTGCTGTAGTGAGTCTGGTACTCCCAGTGATGCCGAGGGTAATGCCCAGCCTTTAGTGGTGATTGGCATGGGCAAGTTAGGCGGGCGTGAGCTTAACTTTTCTTCCGATATCGATTTGATTTTTTGTTTTCCCGAGAACGGAGAAACCCAAGGTGGCCGCCGTAGTGTTGCCAATCAGCAGTTCTTTATTCGCATGGGGCAGCGGCTTATTCAACTGATTGATCAAACCACCGTAGATGGCTTTGTATTTCGGGTAGACATGCGCTTGCGACCATTTGGTGAGTCTGGTCCCTTGGCCGTTAGTTACGCGGCCTTTGAAGATTATTATCAGCATCATGGCCGAGATTGGGAGCGCTACGCCATGGTTAAGGCGCGAGTTATTAACCAAGACTTGCGCTTTGATCAAGATATTCAGGCCATGCTTAAGCCCTATGTTTATCGTCGCTACATCGACTTTAGTGCTATTCAAGCACTGCGTTCGATGAAGGCTATGATTAACTCTGAAATCCGTCGCAAAGGCTTGCGCGATAATATCAAACTGGGCTCAGGCGGCATTCGTGAAATTGAGTTTATTGTACAAACCTTCCAGCTTATTCGTGGTGGGCGCGAGCCGGTGCTACAAACCCGTTCACTACTACAGGCTTTGTCGCAGTTAAGTGAGCACGGTGAGTTGAGTGAAGCTCAAACCAAGATGCTGCGCGAACACTATTTGTATCTACGCCAAGTGGAAAACATTCTGCAGCAAATAGACGACCAGCAAACTCAAACCCTACCAGATACAAGCGGTGACCAACAGCGCGTTGCTTGGGTAATGGGTCATGAAAATTGGGAGAGCTTCTACCAACAATTGCAGCAAGGGCTTGCTCAGGTAAACGCCTGCTTCCAATCTGCCATTGGTGAAGAGGAACAAGAAGAGCATCAAGCAGGCCAAGAATATGATGATTTGTGGCATTGCGGCGCCGATAGAGAAGCTCTCGCTAGCTTGATGAGCAAACATGTTTGTAGCGAGGAAGAACAAAAAGCTCGCGTAGAGACCATGTATCACTTTATGCACGCCGTAGAGAAGCGCCAAATTGGTCAGCGCGGTCGCCAAACCCTAGAGCGGATGATGCCAAGTTTATTACAGCAGCTGTTTGAGCATCCTCAAACCAGTTTGGTATTGCCGCGGGTAATGGTATTGCTTGAGCGGATTCTATCAAGAACCGCTTACCTAGAGCTGTTAGCCGAAAACCCAGCTTCGTTGCAGCAGCTATTAAGGCTTTGCGCAGGCAGTGCCATGTTGGCGCAAAAGCTGGCGAGCTTTCCTATTCTTTTGGATGAACTACTTGATCCTAAGCTTCTGTATAACCCGGCCAGCGAAGACAGTTACGCCCAGCAGCTCCGTGAGTTTATGTTGCGTATTCCGCCCGATGATATGGAACAGCAAATGGAGGCGCTGCGTCAGTTCAAACAAATTCAGCAGCTGCGTATTACTGCCGCCGATATTGCCGGTGCATTGCCGCTAATGAAAGTGAGCGATCACCTAACCGCGGTAGCCGAAGTAATAGTAAACGCGGTGGTTGAGCAAGCCTGGAGCCAGATGGTTGAGCGCCATGGTTACCCAGAGCATTTAGGTGAACAACAACGCGGTTTTGCGGTAGTGGGTTATGGCAAAATTGGTGGCATCGAAACTGGTTATAGCTCCGATCTAGATTTAGTCTTTTTGCACAATAGCGATAGTAGCACCTATACCAATGGCCCAAAGCAAATCGACAGTAAGCAGTTTTATTTAAAGCTGGCACAGCGAATTATGCATCTGTTTAATACACGCACCGCCTCAGGTGTACTGTATGAATTAGATATGCGCTTACGCCCTTCTGGTGCTTCTGGTTTATTGGTTTCCGCCATTGAAGCCTTTGAGCAATATCAAGTGAAGGAAGCGTGGACCTGGGAGCACCAAGCGCTTGTGCGTGCCAGAGTGATTTATGGCGATGCAGAACTCGCAGAGAGTTTCGCCCAAGTTCGCCATAAAATTTTAGCTCAACCACGCCAAGCTTCAGAGCTAGCCAAACAAGTACAAGAGATGCGCAGTAAAATGCAGGGGCATTTAAGCCGAGAAACTGAAGACGTTCTGGATCTCAAGCAATCTCCTGGCGGTATGGTAGACATTGAATTCATTGCTCAATACTTAGTATTACTGCATACCCAAGAGTACCCTCAGTTAAGTAAATGGACTGACAACGTAAGAATATTTGAAAGCTGTGCCGAGCTTGATTTGTTAAAGCCTGAACAAGCGCAGGGGCTAAGCCAAAGCTATTTGGATATTCGTGATGAGTGTCATCGCTGTGGTCTGCAAGGTTTGCCACGTTTGGCCAACAAAGCCGAGTTTAAGCAAGATCTAAGTGTAGTTACCGATACTTGGCAACAGCTGTTTACTTAGTACTAAACAACAGTTTCAAGGTTTAGAATAGGCGCTGCTTTTAAGTTTAAGTCAGCGCCTTTTTATTAATAAATGCCTTGTTCACCTTCTGGGCGAGATTTAAAGCGGCGGTGGATCCACATATATTGCTCGGGCGCGCGTAGAATGGCTTTTTCTACCACTTGGTTTATGGTGTGGGCATCTTGTTCATCATCACCTTGCGGGTAGTTATCTAGGGCTGGTTCAATAACCAAGGTAAAGCCTGAGCCATCTTCATTACGTAGTGCATAGGTTGGCAATACCTGCACGTTTTTCACTTTAGCTAAGGTGGCGGTGCCGGTAATAGTGGCAGCTTTATCTTGAGCAAAAAACGGTACAAACACCGCAGCATGGGTACCGTAGTCATGATCGGGTGCATACCAAACCGCATTGTCTTGGCGCAGCGCTTTAATCATGCCGCGCACATCGGTGCGATCTACTAAGTATTTATTAGACTTAGTGCGACCGTGATATTGATAGTACTCATAAACCGAGTTTTTGTTAGGACGGTAGATCCCAACACCAGGATCCAAGGTGCCATAAGCGCGAGCATGGCTTTCTAAGGTCCAGAAGTGGGCACTTACTAATAAAATCCCCCCTTGTTGCTCACGCGCTTTTTTAAGGTGTTCAAGGCCTTCTACTTTAAAGTGTTTTTCAAAGCGCCATTGTGGCCAAAACCAAGCATTGGCGGTATCCACTACCGAATGCCCTAAATGCCGAAAACAGCCTTCAACCAGTTGCTCTCGCTCTGCTTCACTTTTGTCTGGAAAACAAATTTCCAAATTGCGGCGGGTAATATGTACACGTGACTTCATCAATGCTCGGCCTAAGCGGCCAATGCCTAAACCCAAGTAATGCTGAACGCGATAAGGCAGCAAACTAATACTGAACATAAAGCCAATTAATACCCAGGCCCCCCAGTTCTTTGGGTGAAAAGATTGTGCGTTAAGCTTGGGTGATGAAATTTTCGCCATATTTTACTTTGTCACTGTAATAATGTGTAAAGTCTACTGGATATCAAGAGATTATGCCGCAGACCATAAGTTTAACTATGATAAACTGTTAATAATTATTTTTCGATGAGAGTGAACAATGAGAATAACCCTCCCTGAGTTTGCCCAAGCTAAGGTGTTAGTAGTTGGCGATGTAATGTTAGACCGCTATTGGCATGGACCTACCGGACGCATCTCGCCTGAAGCCCCGGTTCCAGTGGTTAAAGTTGAACAAATTGAAGAACGCCCTGGCGGCGCGGCTAACGTAGCCTTAAACGCCGTGGCCTTAGGCGCAGGCTCTACGTTATTAGGTATGAGCGGCGAAGACGAAGCAGGCATAGCCTTAGAAAACAAGTTGGCAGCGGTTGGTGTAGAGTGCCAATTTACTAAGTTTGCTGATTACCCAACAATTACCAAGCTACGGGTACTAAGCCGTCACCAGCAATTAATTCGTTTAGATTTTGAAGAAAATTTTCATGAAGTAGATAGTAAAGACTTGAGCGCTAGCTTTGCTGAGCAGGTGAAGCAACATCAAGTGGTTATTTTATCTGACTACAACAAAGGCGCATTAAACCAAGTTGGCGATTTAATTGCTCTGGCACGCGATGCCGGTGTTCCTGTATTGGTTGACCCAAAAGGCAGTGCCTTTGATAAGTATCGCGGTGCAACTTTGCTCACGCCTAACTTTTCTGAGTTTGAAGCGGTGGTTGGTCACTGTAAAGATGAAGACGAAATTATTAGCAAAGGTGAAGCTCTAATCGAGCAGTTAGACCTAGAAGCTTTACTAGTGACACGCAGTGAACACGGTATGACGCTTATCCGTAAGGGCCAACCAGAGTTGCATTTAGCCGCGCTAGCACAAGAGGTTTACGATGTAACCGGTGCTGGTGATACGGTGATTTCTACTTTAGCTAGCTCTCTAGCGGCTGGCTCGAGCTTAGACGATGCTTGTGCCTTAGCCAATGCCGCTGCAGGCATTGTGGTTGGAAAACTAGGTACGTCTACGGTGTCTACCATTGAGCTTGCCAACGCAGTATATGGTTCGCAGGAAACTGGCTTTGGCGTGCTAAGTGAACAACAGCTTAAGTTTGCTTTGGAGGCTGCTAAGCGTCGCGGCGAAACGGTGGTGATGACCAACGGTTGTTTCGATATTTTGCATGCCGGTCATGTGTCTTACCTTAATCACGCACGTACTTTGGGTGACCGTTTAATTGTTGCAGTAAACAATGATGATTCTGTAAAGCGCCTAAAAGGTGAAGGGCGCCCAGTAAATAGTGTCGATCGCCGTATGGCGGTGCTTGCTGGTTTAGGTGCGGTTGATTGGGTGGTTGATTTTAGTGAAGATACGCCACAGCGGTTAATTGCTAACTTATTGCCAGACTTATTGGTGAAAGGCGGCGATTACAAGCCAGAAGAGATTGCTGGTGGGCAAGAAGT
Source organism: Agarivorans aestuarii (assembly GCF_019670125.1). NCBI lineage: Bacteria > Pseudomonadati > Pseudomonadota > Gammaproteobacteria > Alteromonadales > Alteromonadaceae > Agarivorans > Agarivorans aestuarii. Next base: position 3,745,613 of record NZ_AP023033.1, on the reverse strand, counting down.
GATTGCCAATGGCGGTGAAGTGCGAGTGCTTAATTTCGAAGATGGTTGTTCAACTTCGGAAATCATTAAGTCTATTCGTCAAAATCAAATCGACTAGTTTTGTTGTTGATTCAAAAAGGCGCCAATTGGCGCCCTTTTTTATTTCGAATCTTTACCAACGATATTACTGGGGAGGCATTAAGCCAGAGTTAACCAGTGCTACGTCTTCTTCAGTTAAGGTACCGGCTGCTTGTTTAAGCGCTAGCATGTTAAGAATATAATCATAACGGGCGTTAGCTAAATCGCTTTTTGCAGAATACAAGTTACGTGTGGCGTCTTGTACATCAACAATGGTACGAGTACCTACTTCAAAGCCTGCTTCGGTGGCTTCTAGTGCACTTTGTGAAGACACTACTGTCTGCTCAAAGGCTTTAACCGAACCAATGCTGGCACTTACGTTATTCACTACCGAGTTAACCGTGCTTTGCACTGTGCGGAAGGTTTGCTCTAGCGCTTCTGAAGAAGCGATATAGCTAAACTGCGCTTGTCGTACTTGTGAATCAATGCTGCCACCTAAGTAGATTGGCCAGTTGAACTCAAGACCAATATTACCAGCATTTGAACTACCGCCTTGAAGTGAATCATAGGCGTCGTTACCGTATTGGTTATTGTCATAACCAATACCTGCAGTTAGGTCTAGGGTTGGTAAGTGACCACTTTGTGCTAATTCGATTTGCTCTTGAGCAATCTCTTTACTAATGCGCTGAGCGTTTAGCTCTAGGTTGCGGTCGGTCGCAGTAGCTAACCAAAAGTCTGAGCCTTGCTCAAGTGGGTTTGGCTCAAAACGCTGGGTATTAAGAATGTTAAGCTCGCGGTGCTCTAAACCGGTTAGCTCTCGTAAGTCTTCGTAGCTGTTAGACAGGTCGTTACGCGCTTGAATTTCTTGGGCAAGGGTACGGTCATATTCAGCTTGGGCTTCGTGTACATCGGTAATCGCAGTAAGACCAACGTTAAAGCGTTGTTTAGTTTGCTCTAACTGACGACCAACGGCCGTTTTGTTGGCTTCAACAAAACTTACGTTGTCCATGGCGCGCAATACATTGAAGTAAGCGTTACTTACACGAATAATCAGACTCTGAACGTCATTACCATATACGGCTTCAGAACGTGTCGCATTCTTCTCAGAGATGCTTAAGCTGGTCCAGTTGGTTTTAGAGTAAAGCGACTGGCTAAGGCCAACCGATGCATTAGTGTTGGTAATGCTGTCAATGGTGTCGTTACTGGTAGCAGTGTATTTAGCACCGGCACCAAAACCAATTTGTGGAAGCAGAGATGCACGAGATTCAGTAATTTGCTCAAAGGCGATGTCACGCTGAGCTTTACTTTGCAAAATTACAGGATCTTTTTCTTGAGCGAGTTGATAAATTTGCAATAAATCATCAGCTTGGGCTTGGAATGCTAAAGAGCTCATTCCACAAGCTAATATTAACGATTTGATTTTCAGCTTCATTACGCCTTTCCTTTGGTCGCTGTGTTAGCGAGGTTATTTCGGGAATAGATATTTACTTTGTGTAGACTAAATCTTAATAGTTTAAAACTACCACAGTTTAATTAATGCTAGTCTATACCAGCTTTATTTGTAGAGTAAGACCTAGATAACAAAGAAAAAGCATAAATTTACGGTCAATCTTGTGTTTGATCAATAAGTTCTGACAATTTTTATACCAATCGTTACAAAAAGGAGTCTTGGTCAATATGACAAAGTTGCAAAATAGTAGTCAATTTTCTCATCAAGATGTGGAAATCAAAGATGTAGAAGATGTATATCAAGGCTTCTTCAAAATGCAGCGTTATACTCTGCGCCATCGTTTGTATCAAGGCGGTTGGAGTAACTGGATTCAGCGTGAAATGATGGATCGTGGTCACGCTGCCGGTATTTTGTTATTTGACCCCAAGTTAGACCAAGTTGTGTTGGTGGAGCAGTTTAGAATTGGCGCTATTGAAACTGGCGCTAGCCCTTGGTTACTGGAAATTGTTGCCGGCATGCTAGACAGCGGCCAGCCACCTTTAGAGGTAGCAGTGCGCGAAGCCGAAGAAGAGGCGGGCTTAAGCGTAAATCGGGTATTTTCTTGCAACAGTTTTTTGCCGGGCGCTGGTGGCTTAAGTGAACGCATCCATTTGTATATAGGTGAAGTAGATTCCAGCCAAGCGGGCGGTGTTCACGGCCTAGATAAAGAAAACGAAGACATATTAGTTAAAGTGATCAGTCGCGAGCAGGCCTTTGAGTGGGTGCAGCAAGGTATTATCGACAATGCAGCAGCGGTTATTGCTATTCAATGGCTGCAGTTGAATTTGCAGAAGGTACGCCAGCAGTGGCAAAATGATGGCGATGGTGATGCCCAGTAATACTGGCCCTACTCGTTATCGAGTCAACCTCGACGAGTTGATGCAGCTTTATGCTGCCAATTACAGCTTGATGACGCGTTTATTTCCAGGGCCGCTAGAAGTGGGGCAAATATTACGTTTGGTTCCAAATTTGGGTGAAGATTATTTGCTCGAAAGCAAAGAACTTACTCGCTACACGGCGCTTTACGAGATAAGGCAAGCCAGTGCCCAAGCCTATAATTACCTGCAGCCGCAGCTGCTGGTGCGCTTGTATCACGATGCACGGTTGGCGGAAGTGTGTGCTAGTCAGCAGATTTATAAGCTTAAACCAAGGTATGATTACCCGAATAAAAAGATGCATCACCAAGATGAAAAGCATCAAACAAATCAGTTTCTTAATGACTGGTTAGTATTTTGTTTAAAACAGCGGATTAAAGTTGAGTTTGCTTAAGCAAACTACAAGAAAACATTGTGGCATTTACTAAATTAAACATAAACACAGCACCTGACGGAAGTGTGCGCTTATTACAGGTCACCGATACTCACTTGTTTGCCGATGAGCAAACAGGCTTGTTGGGGGTTAATACCAACGACAGTTTCAGTGCCGTTATAGAAAATATCAAAAGTGACAACATCCCCTTCGAATATGTTCTTGCTACTGGTGACCTATCTCAAGATCACACCAAACGATCTTACCAGCGCTTTGCCGAACGAATTGCCGAGTTAGACCGCTCTTGTGTTTGGTTGCCCGGTAACCATGACATGCAAGAAAATATGCTTACCCTTGAGCAGCATGGAGTATTAGCTGCTAAGCAATTGGTGAGCGAGCATTGGCAAATCATTATGCTGGATACCCAGCTAGAAGGTGAACCTCACGGGGTAATTAGTCAGCGTCAGCTAGATAACTTAGCTGAAGCTTTGGCTGAGTATCCCGATAAACATGTGTTGATTGCCATGCACCATCAAGCCATTCCCGTGGGCAGTAAATGGTTAGATCAACATAACCTTAAAAATGCTGATAAGTTTTTTGCGGTTATTGCTGACTATCCAAATGTTCGTGGGGTGATCTTTGGCCATGTTCATCAAAACTATGAGTTCCAGTTTGATGGCATTGCTTTTATCGCGACGCCCAGCACCTGTATTCAGTTTTTACCCTTATCGGCCAATTTTGCTTTAGATCATCAACAACCAGGTTGGCGTTACTTGCAATTAACAGCTGAAGGACGCATTGCTACTCGCTTGCGGCGTTTATCCGAGCGCAGTTTTCTTCCTGATCCTAAATCGAAAGGTTATTGAGTGGAGCCACCATCAGTATTATTGTACTTACACGGATTTAATAGCTCTCCTAATTCGGCTAAAGCGCAAGCAATGGCCCAGTACCTTGAACCATATAAAGCTCAAATTCAGCTGGTATGCCCACAGCTTGCTTGTCACCCTAACGATGCCTGGCAACAGATAGAAGATATCCTCGCCTTATACCGTGATAAAAAACTCGGTGTAGTGGGTAGTTCTTTGGGCGGCTTTTTAGCCACCCGAGTAGCTCAGCAAACCTCAGCTAAAGCGGTGCTGGTTAATCCAGCAGTTAAACCCTATGAACTGCTAAAAGACTATTTAGGCGAGCAACAAAACCCTTATACTCAGCAGCATTATCAATTAGAACAACAGCACATCGAACAGTTAAAGCAATTAGAAGTAAGTCACTTAAGTTGTCAGCAGCGACTTTGGGTGATGCTACAAACGGCAGATGAAGTGCTGGACTTTAATTTAGCAGTCACAGAATATAAGGGAGCAACTTTCACCATTGAAGAAGGCGGCGACCACAGTTTTCAAGGATTTGAAAATCACTGTGCTGCCATTCTCGACTTTTTGGCACTTAGGTAACAATTTCTATCATGGCTGATCAATATAATTCAGACTCTATTGAAGTATTAAGTGGTTTAGATCCGGTTAAACGCCGTCCTGGCATGTATACCGATACCACTCGCCCCAACCATTTAGCCCAAGAAGTTATCGACAACAGTGTCGATGAAGCCTTAGCCGGCCATGCTCGTGCTATTACAGTCACCTTATTTGAAGACCAGTCAATCGAAGTTATTGATGATGGTCGTGGTATGCCTACCGATGTTCACCCAGAAGAAAAAGTCAGTGGTGTAGAGCTTATTTTCACCCGCTTACATGCCGGTGGTAAGTTTACTAACGATAACTACCAGTTCTCTGGTGGTTTGCATGGTGTGGGTATTTCCGTGGTGAATGCCTTGTCTTCACGGGTTGAAGTTCAAGTACGTCGTGACAGTCAACTGTTTGAAATGGCCTTTGAGAATGGCGATAAGGTTGAAGAGCTAACGGTAACGGGCAGCGTAGGTAAAAGAAATACCGGCACCCGAGTACGTTTTTGGCCAACCCCGAGTTATTTTGATAGCCCTAAATTTTCAGTATCACGTTTACGTCATTTACTGCGGGCTAAAGCGGTACTCTGTCCTGGTCTAAACATTAAGTTTGTCGACAAGGTTAATAAGCAAAACGACGAATGGTATTTTGAAGATGGCCTAAAAGATTACCTAAGCCAATCATTTAAAGATTACATTAGCCTGCCAGAAGATCCTTTTACTGGTGCATTTTCAAGTAAAGACGAAGCTGTAGATTGGGCGGTTAGCTGGTTGCCGGAAGGTGGCGAAAGCATTACCGAAAGTTACGTAAACCTAATCCCTACTGCGTTAGGTGGTACTCATGTAAACGGCTTGCGCCAAGGTTTGCTTGATGCCATGCGTGAGTTTTGTGAATTTCGCAATATCCTGCCGCGTGGCTTAAAACTAACGCCTGATGATATATGGGATCGCTGTTGTTATGTCTTGTCGGTAAAAATGCAAGATCCGCAATTTGCCGGACAAACTAAAGAGCGATTATCTTCGCGCCAATCAGCAGCCTTTGTTTCAGGGATTGTTAAAGATGCCTTTAGCTTGTGGCTAAATACTCATACCGATCAAGCAGAGCTGTTGGCCGAAGTGTTCATTAGCAATGCTCAACGTCGACTTCGCTCAACCAAAAAGATTGCCCGTAAAAAGGTCACCTCTGGCCCGGCATTACCCGGCAAGCTCACCGATTGTACGAGTCAAGATCCGTTAACTGGCGAACTGTTTTTAGTGGAGGGTGATTCTGCGGGCGGTAGTGCTAAGCAGGCTCGAGAACGTGAGTTTCAGGCTGTAATGCCACTGCGCGGAAAAATTCTAAACACTTGGGAAGTTGATGCGACAGAAGTATTGGGCTCGCAAGAAGTTCACGATATCTCAGTTGCTATTGGTATTGACCCAGACAGTAGCGATCTAAGTGGCTTACGTTACGGCAAAATCTGTATTCTAGCGGATGCTGACTCCGATGGCTTACACATTGCCACGCTGCTGTGCGCCTTGTTTATGATGCACTTCCGACCATTGGTTGAGCAGGGGCATATTTACGTTGCTATGCCGCCTTTGTACCGAATTGATGTGGGTAAGGAAGTTTTCTATGCACTCGATGAAGATGAGAAACAAGGCATACTAGATCGCATTGAGGCCGAGAAAAAACGCGGTAAAGTTAATGTACAGCGCTTTAAAGGTTTGGGTGAAATGAACCCTTTGCAACTGCGTGAAACCACCATGGATCCAAATACACGTCGCCTTGTTCAACTTACCGTTGAAGAGGAAGAAGCTACTGTGCAGCTAATGGACATGTTGTTAGCCAAGAAGCGCTCGGGCGACCGCAAACAGTGGCTAGAAACCAAAGGCGATATGGCCTCAGACTTGGTATAGGGAACAAATTGAGCATGCGCGATTTGCGATTAGGTTTAGCCAGTAAAGCATTGCTGCTGTTATGCGGTGTTTTGTTAGTGACCTTGGTGGGCTTAATCAGCTTCAACCATGACAACTTAAAAAGCTTTTTCCAGCTTGGCCGTGCGCAAGTTATCGACAACCAACAATACCAGCTGCAAAAATACTATCGCGATGTGTTTGCGCGCTTACAAGGCGTAACCTCTAGCCAGTCTTATCGTTTTGATTCTTACCAACAAGAAAACCTCCCTGCGATATTCGATTCTTTCTGGCAAGACCTACGGGCTAATACCGAACTACCAGTGCGTAGCATTGCAGTGGTAGACCCTCTAGAGGGTTTAAAATACGAGTTTGGTTATATCGCACATAGCGAGAAAGCGCTAGAGTGGATGCTTAAAGATCCCGACGACGTGCAAGCAAAATGGATACTCGATTGTCCCCTAAGCTGTCGCATTATCATCGCAACTGACCTAGATAAAATGGAAGAGCAGGGCAGTTATCGAATTTTCTACAGTATCGACTCCTTACGTTTGCTGGAGCTTTTCCCAGCAAGCCAAGGCAGCCATCACTTTTTGGTTGAGCTTAACGACGATAACAGCCTTGAGTTACTGTATGCGGAGTCGGCTTTTCGTGAAATGGTTCAAGACTTATTAGTAGGTTTAAACGCTGAAAATATAATACACGGGGTGGAGCAGTTTAATACTGAGATGGGCCTTACCGAGTTGCATGCTTTCAAGGTAAACAATACCAGTCAGCAAAAACCTGTTTACTACGCCATTGTGAACGACATTAATACTCAGCTAAATCAGCTTAAGCGTGCGGATTACAACAACTTACTGTTTGGTATTGGCGCGTTGTTTTTTGCCGGCGCGATTGTTGTATTTGCACTGAGTCCATCACTTAGGCGGATCCGCCGTACCATCGACAACTTACCGCTATTAGCCCGCTCGTCACATAACCTGTTTCGTCGTAACCTAGAGAGTAATGGCAAACGTCTATTACAAGATGAATCTGACGAGCTTAATCACACCTTAATTCGCCTTTCCTACCAGCTAGAAGCTTTGGAGCAGCAGCTTAAAAGCCGCGCCGAAGAACTAGAGTGGGTGGCCAATTACGATAATTTAACCGATTTACCTAACCGCCGTAAGTTTGAGCGAGTCATTACCCAGATGGTTAAAGAGAAGCGCTATGGCTGTTTGCTAATGGTGGATCTTGATAACTTCAAATATGTAAACGACATCAGTGGTCACGGCGCGGGTGATGAAATGCTGCGCCAAGTCTCTTCAAGCTTAGAGCGCTTACTGCCAAACGATACTTTATTGGCGCGTATTAGCGGTGACGAGTTTGCTATCTATTTACAAGGCACCAGCCTTGCCTATTCCGAAGTGGTGGCTCAGCGAATCATCAGCATGTTGGCGCAGGTGAGTGTACCAGGGCATAACATTATTCATACAGCGTCGGCCTGTGTGGGCATTGTTGCCTTCCCTGAACATGGTAACGGCTTTGAAGATTTAATGGCCAAGGCTGACATTTGTAACAACCAAGCAAAAGAGCTAGGTAAAAACTGTGTGGTTACCTTCCAAGCAGAAAACAGTGATACTGAACTAGCCAAAAAACATTACTGGTTAGACTTAGCACAAAACGCCATTGAGCGTGATCGCCTAGAGCTGCACTATCAGCCAATCATGAATAACAAGCTCAATAAGGTTGAACACTATGAGGTGCTATTGCGAGTGCGCGATGAAAAAGAGCAATTGCATTCGCCTTATCAGCTTATTTTGGCAGCAGAGAAAAACGGCCAAATTGACAAAATTGATTTGTGGGTAGTACAGCAAGCCCTGCAACAAATGGAAACAAACCTGCGTAACGGCTTTACCGATAAACTTGCAATTAACTTGTCGGCACGCTCTTTCTGTAGCGAAAAAGTGATTGCGCGCATTGCTCGCGAGTTTGTTAGTCGCAATATCGCTGGTGATATGATTATCTTCGAAATTACCGAAACCGCCGCGCTGCCAAACATGAAGCAAGCAGAAGAGCATATTCGTCGTCTTAAAGCTTTAGGCTGCGCCATTGCGCTGGACGACTTTGGTGTAGGTTATTCGTCGTTCCATTCGTTGAAACATTTGCCCTTTGATTACTTAAAAATCGACGGCTCTTTTGTTCGAGAAATTCTTAATCAGAATGAAGACAAAGTATTTATTCAAGCCCTGGTTGATATTGCCAATCAACTTGGCCATAAAACCGTGGCCGAGTTTGTAGAGTCGGAAGCATTAAATAACGAACTTATCAACTTGGGAGTGGATTACTCGCAAGGCTATTACATCGGTAAACCAGCTAGCGCACGCTATTTCTGGCAATTTGACAAAGCCTCAGCAGTGCTAGCTTTGCAAGGAACATAAAAGGTTATTAGAGCATGAGTGATGCCAATGAACTCAGTTTAGAGGGCGTAGAACGCCTATCAATGAGTAACTTCACTGAGCAGGCGTATTTAAACTATTCCATGTACGTCATCATGGATCGCGCCTTACCGCATATTGGGGATGGCTTAAAACCGGTGCAACGACGCATTATTTACGCCATGTCGGAGCTCGGTTTATCGGCCAATGCGAAATATAAAAAATCGGCACGTACTGTAGGTGATGTACTGGGTAAGTATCACCCACATGGTGACTCGGCCTGTTACGAAGCCATGGTATTAATGGCTCAGCCATTCTCCTATCGCCACCCTCTGGTGGATGGGCAAGGTAACTGGGGTGCTCCCGATGACCCGAAATCCTTTGCTGCAATGCGTTATACCGAAGCCAAGCTGTCTAAGTTCTCAGAGGTATTGCTTAGCGAGTTAGGTCAGGGAACTTGTGATTGGATCCCTAACTTTGATGGCACAATGAATGAGCCTAAGACGCTGCCAGCGCGTTTGCCACACATTTTGCTAAATGGTGTTACCGGCATTGCGGTGGGCATGGCTACCGATATTCCGCCACATAATGTGAAAGAAGTCGCTAATGCTTGTGTGCATTTGTTGGATAACCCAAAAGCGCAACTTGAAGACTTACTAGAGCACGTTCAAGCACCTGATTACCCCACCGAAGCTGAGATTATCACGCCAGCCAAAGACATTCGTAAAATCTACGAAACTGGCCGTGGTTCGGTGAAGATGCGTGCAGTATTTCATACCGAAGATGGTGAAGTAGTTATTACGGCATTGCCACACCAAGTGTCTGGCGCTAAAGTCTTAGAGCAAGTAGCTGCACAAATGCAGGCTAAAAAGCTGCCAATGGTGGTGGACTTACGTGATGAGTCAGACCATGAAAACCCCACCCGCATCGTCGTTGTTCCTCGCTCAAACCGAGTAGATGTTGATCAGCTGATGAATCACCTGTTTGCTTCTACAGATCTGGAGCGTAATTACCGAGTTAACCTCAACATGCTGGGCTTAGATAACCGCCCACAAGTGAAAGGTTTATTACAAATACTTAATGAGTGGCTACGTTACCGCCGAGACGTAGTGCGTCGCCGATTACAGTACCGCTTAGACAAAGTACTGGCACGCTTACATATTTTAGAAGGCTTGTTAATTGCCTTCTTAAACATTGATGAAGTTATCGAGATTATTCGAACGGAAGATGAACCTAAAGCAGCCCTTATGGAACGTTTTGGTCTCTCCAATAAGCAAGCTGAATCTATTTTAGAGATTAAACTTCGTCAACTGGCTAAGTTAGAAGAAATCAAAATTCGCGGCGAACAAGCTGAACTTGCCGAAGAGCGCGATAAGCTCGAAAAGCTGTTAGGCAGCGAACGCCGTATGAGCACATTGCTTAAAAAAGAGCTAATTGCCGATGCTGAAACCTATGGTGATGAGCGTCGTTCACCACTGGTGGAACGCTCTGAAGCCAAAGCTTTAAGTGAAAAAGAACTCATGCCAAACGAAGCCATTACCGTGGTTTTGTCGGATAAAGGTTGGGCAAGAGCCGCTAAAGGCCACGAAGTAGATGCTCATGGGTTAAGCTATAAAGCCGGAGACAGCTTCTTAGGCAGCGCCAGTGGTCGAAGCAACCAACAGGCAGTGTTCTTTGATACCGCAGGGCGCAGTTATTCACTTGATTCGCACACTTTGCCTTCGGCGCGTAGTCAAGGTGAACCTTTAACTGGGCGCTTTAACCCGGCACCTGGTGAAATGTTTAGCCATGTGGTGATGGCCGATGATGAGCAACGCTATTTAATCGCTTCTGATGCTGGTTATGGTTTTATTGGCAAATACGCCGACATGCTTAGCAAGAATAAAAATGGTAAGGCCTACCTCAATCTGCCAGCAGGCAGCAAGGTACTGGCGCCTATTGAAGTGAGCAGTTATGACACCGATAGCTGCCTAGCTATTTCCAACGAAGGGCGAATGTTAGTCTTCCCGCTTACCAGCCTGCCAGCACTGGCAAAAGGTAAAGGTAATAAACTGATAAGCATTCCAACGGCGCGGGTTAAGAATCGCGAAGAATATGTCACCTTGCTGCAAGTGGTGCCTGCCGATGCGTCGGTCACTTTGTTTGCAGGTAAGCGCAAACTTACCCTTAAGCCCAGCGATTTAGATCACTACCGTGGCGAGCGAGGTCGTCGTGGTAATAAACTGCCGCGTGGATTGCAACGTGTTGATGGCATTGAAATAGAGGCCACTGCCTTAGAAAATGACGAGCCAACAACAGATGACGCTTAGATTAAGTTTTTCAGCTTACACTTGTTCACCTAAATGACAGCGCGTATACTGCGGGCTGTTTTAATGGGGGTGCCATGTTAGCCGTAATTCGAATTTTGTTTATTGCCTTGGTAATGCTGACGGCATTTCCGTTTGTGATTTTGTATTGTTTAACGCGACCTCGTCACCCTGATTTGGTGCATCAAATTGGTGTATTAATTGCCAAGTGTGGACGTTTTGTCGGGATTGACGTTGAAGTGCGTTTTGTTACTGAAGAACTGCCAGACAAAGCAGTGTGGATCGCCAACCATCAAAACAGCTACGATATGTTCACCTTACCTTTTGCTTTGCGCAAAGGAGTGGTGTCGATAGGCAAAAAAAGCCTAGCTAAAATTCCATTTTTTGGCCAAATTTACTGGATCACCGGTAACATTCTTATTGACCGTGATCGCCGTAGTAAAGCCGCTGATACGATTAAACAAGCCGCAGAAGCCATCGATAAACGCCATCTCTCGGTATGGATGTTCCCCGAAGGAACTCGTAGCTACGGCCGTGGTTTACAAGCCTTTAAAACCGGGGCTTTTCATTTAGCCATGCAGGCTAAGGTGCCAATGTTGCCAATTTGCTGCTCGTCTACCCACGGCCAAGTAAAGCTTAACCGCTGGAATAACGGTAAAGTGATTGTAGAAGTGGGCAAGCCGATTGATGTGAGCCAATGGAAAGAAAATCTACGTGCCGAAATTACCCAGTTGCACGATACTATGGAACAACGTATCTATGAGCTAACCATGGAAGCGCGTGGCGAAGCCGCCGATTACCAAGAAGTTCATAAAAAACAAGTCGAATTAAATCAAGCTGCGGTGGGAGAACAAGCATGAGCCTGCAACAAGTAATTAATGACTGGCAAGAAGAAACCGATCTGATTATTCAAGAGTTGTTGGCCGATGGCAGCGATCCTGACGCTGAGTACACTATTGAGCATCACATCGCCAGCAAAGACTTTAAAGTGCTTGAGAAAGCCGCTGTAGACGTTTTTAAAGCAGGTTTTGAAGTAAGCGATGCCGAAGAAGCTGAGCTAGAAGATGGCGGCAAGGTATGGTGTTTTGATGTGATAATTGAGGCATCTCTAGAAGCGGAAGGCATCAAAGAAGACATTGAAACTTTAGCCAAAATCGCAGAGAAACATAAAGTAATTTACGATGGCTGGGGCACTTATTTCGAGTCTGGCGAAGAAGACGACGAGCAATAAGTTTCAGCTATACATGATTAGAAGGCGCATTTAGCGCCTTTTTTTTTGACTACACTATAACAAGATAAGCCTAAAGGACTAGCTGTGACACGACTACGGATATTGCTTTGTTTGCTACTAAGCACACCTGTTTGGGCGCAACAAACCCTTATGACCGCAAATGCGCATTGGCCGCCATGGCGAACCATTGAAGCTGACGGTAGCTTAAGTGGAATAGAAATAGAGTTACTTAAGGTTATAAGTGAGCGCTTGGATTTACAATTGGAAACCAAGGGATGTGGCTGGAAACGTTGCTTAAAGCACATGATGGTGGGTGAAAGTGATGTAATGACAGGTCTCTACCGAAATGCTGAGCGCGAACAGTACATGGCGTTTGTGGAGCCTGCTTATCGCAGTTTTCAAAGTATTTGTTTTTACTTGAAAAACGATAGCCAGTATCAAGTAAATAGCTATCAAGACTTGGGCAAGTTAACTATCTCGGTGCAAAGCAAGGTGGCGTACTTTGAGCGTTTTGACCAAGACCAAGCGCTGAGCAAACATGAAGTTATCGACGATATGGCTGCGTTTCGCTTACTTAAAGGTAAGCGAGTCGATGCCGTAGTGATGTCTTGTGTGGAAGGGGATTACTTCCTAAAAGAGCAGGGTATTGCATCCTGGTTTAAACATGCTGATTATCGCCAGCAAACACGGCGTCCAGTTTATTTAGCGATCTCCAAGTTATCACCGCTACTGGAGCGTCAGCAAGAGATTTCAAACCTTTTAAAAGGGATGTTAAGTAACGGAGAGATAGAAGCCTTGATAGCAGGAAAACAGCTAGCCGCAAGCAACTAGCTTAAAACTTACACTAGGCCATGAATTAAGCCAAAGAGCCCGCCAAATACACCGCCCCATACCACTAACCATCCAAGGTGTTTGCGGATCATTTCTTGAATAATTTGCTTAACCAGTTGTGGGGTGAGCTCAGCCAAACGTTGCTCAATAATCACCGTGATTTTTTGCTGCACGTCGTCTAAATGTTCAGGTTGTTCAAGCTCTTCGCGCAATGCTTCACTAAATTGCTCATCTTCGCTAATTTCAATCACTGCATTTTTAAGTTTATCGATGAATGGTTGCTCTAGCGGAGTAAGTGCTTCTTTACCGCCCACCATGGCTAACATGCCACCAAACGACGAGCTCTCAATAGTTTCAACTAAGGCGTGGTAGGCTGGGCTGAAGTCTGTTTTGTCGATAACTGGGCGTAGGTTAAGCTGCACCGCTTTGCCGCTGGCATCAGACAAAAATCGGTCGATGTTTTCGGGAGTGAAAAATTGATTAAGCATTAGCTGTTTAATGCCCGCTTTAAAATCATCAAAACGTGCCGGAATAATTCCAGAGCCATACAAGCCCGGCACTTTTTCAAACAACATATGAATGGCAATCCAATTAGTCGCCGCGCCCGATAGCGCAAACAACCCGATAGAGAACACCAAGCTATGATTAGCAAAGTAGCCAAACGCTACCAACGCTAACGTGATTAAGTTGGTGATTAAGCTTTTATTCATTTTTTGTCCTTTCACAAACAAAAAAGTCCTCCCGCAGGAGGACTTTTAAATCATAGAATACTAAAGCGCTGCAATAGTCTCTTGCTGAGCCACTAGCTTAGCTTTGGCATTTTCCATCTCTTCTAGCTTGCCGCGTTCTTTTGCAATAACTTGCTCTGGCGCGTTCGCTACAAATTTTTGGTTAGACAGTTTACCTGATACTTTAGACAGCTCTTTATCTAGTTTTTCAAGTTGCTTGCCGATACGCGCTAGCTCTGCATCTTTATCGATAAGACCAGCCATAGGAATCAAGATTTCCATGTCACCAAGAATAGCGGTGGCAGAGGCTGGAGCAGCTTCACCTTCGGCTAATGCTGTAGTGCTTTCTAACTTAGCCAAAGAGGCTAAGAATGGGGCGTTATCGTTTAAGCGGCGTAAATCTTCGCTTGAAGCATTTTTCAGCAATACATTTAGTGGTTTATTAGGGCTAATGTCCATTTCACCACGAATGTTGCGAATTGCTAGAATGAACTGCTTAAGCCACTCTAAATCTGCCACTGCTGCTTCGTCGATGCGTGAAGCATCAAACTCAGGAATACCTTGCAGCATAATGCTATCAGTTGCTTCAGCTTTACCGGCCAATGGAGCGACTTGGCGCCAAATAGTTTCGGTAATGTACGGCGTGATTGGGTGCATTAAACGCAGTAAGCTTTCTAAAATGTTTAGCAAGGTATAGCGAGTACCACGTTGCTGAGCTTCAGTGCCTTTAAACAATACAGGTTTAGTAAGCTCTAAATACCAACCACAGAACTGGTTCCAGGTGAACTCATAAATAAGCTGAGCAGCAATGTCGAAGCGGTAAGTATCCAGTGCTTCACGGTAAGCTTTAACGGTTTGCTGGTATTGGCCTTCAATCCAACGATCAGCCAGCGAAAACTCCATTTCGCCGCCGTCTTTACCGCAGTCTTGCTCTTCGGTATTCATTAATACGTAGCGGCTGGCATTCCATAACTTGTTACAGAAGTTTCGGTAACCTTCAAGGCGGTTCATGTCCCAGTTAATATCACGACCGGTGGTCGCCATAGCGGCTAGGGTGAAACGTAAGGCGTCGGTACCGTGGGCTTCAATGCCGTTTTCGAAAGTTTTACGGGTATCTTTTTCAATCTTTTTAGCAAGTTGTGGCTGCATCATGTTGCCACAGCGCTTAGTCACTAGGCTTTCTAAATCGATACCATCGATCATGTCTAGAGGGTCAAGTACGTTGCCCTTAGACTTCGACATTTTGTCGCCATTTTCATCACGAATAAGCCCTGTTACGTATACCGTTTTAAAAGGTACTTGAGGCTTGTTGTTTTCGTCTTTGATGAAATACATGGTCATCATGATCATTCTGGCTACCCAGAAGAAAATAATGTCAAAACCGGTTACCAATACATCACTTGGGTGGAAGGTGGCTAGATTCGGCGTTTTTTCAGGCCAGCCTTGCGTCGCAAAGGTCCATAAGCCTGACGAGAACCAGGTATCTAATACATCGTCGTCTTGGCGAAGCATAACGTCGTCGTCCAAGCTGTGTTTGCTGCGTACTTCGGCCTCGTTACGGCCTACGTATACTTTGCCTGACTCGTCGTACCAAGCGGGAATGCGGTGGCCCCACCAAAGTTGGCGTGAAATACACCAATCTTGAATGTCGCGCATCCATGAGAAGTACATGTTCTCGTATTGTTGTGGTACAAATTTGATGTCGCCATTTTCTACTGCTTCGGTAGCGGTTTTAGCAAGCGGCGCGGCACGTACATACCATTGGTCGGTCAGCATTGGCTCAATTACTACGCCGCCTCGGTCACCATAAGGTATAGTGTTGTTGTGGTCGGCTACTTCTTGTAACAGGCCTAACTCGTCAAACTTGGCCACAATGGCTTTACGTGCTGCAAAGCGCTCTAAACCTTGGAACTCTGCCGGAATATCCGTTGAATAAACTTCTGATGGCTCACCATTGCTAGTGAATACTTCGGCTGCGTCGCGAATGTCTGCATTCAAGGTAAGAATGTTGATCATCGGAAGTTTGTGGCGCTTGCCAACTTCACAGTCATTAAAGTCGTGAGCGGGAGTGATTTTTACACAACCAGTACCTTTTTCCATATCGGCGTGTTCGTCACCTACGATAGGAATACGGCGACCGACTAATGGTAGCTCGATGAACTTGCCAATAAGGGCGTTGTAGCGAGGATCTTCTGGGTTAACCGCAACACCGGTATCACCTAACATGGTTTCTGGACGGGTAGTGGCAACCACCAAATAATCTTTACCTTCGCTGGTGGTTTCACCATCGGCTAGCGGGTAGCGCAGGTGCCACATGTGGCCTTTCTTTTCTTTGTTTTCAACTTCAAGATCAGAAATAGCAGTGTGTAGTTTTGGATCCCAGTTAACTAGGCGCTTACCGCGGTAGATAAGGTCGTCTTCGTAAAGGCGTACAAAGGCTTCTTCTACGGCTTTAGACATGCCGTCATCCATGGTGAAGCGCTCTCGCTCCCAGTCTACAGATGCACCTAAGCGACGCAGCTGTTTGGTAATTGTGCCACCCGACTCGGCTTTCCAATCCCAAATTTTATCGATAAAGGCTTCACGGCCGTAGTCGTGTTTAGTTTTATCTTCTTCGGCTGCAATTTTGCGCTCAACTACCATTTGGGTAGCAATACCGGCGTGGTCAGTACCTACTTGCCACAAGGTGTTTTTACCTTGCATGCGTTGGTAGCGGATCAAGGTATCCATAATGGTGTCTTGAAACGCATGTCCCATATGCAAGCTGCCAGTGACGTTTGGCGGTGGGATCATAATGCTATAGGCTTCTTTTGAAGTATCGCCATGCGGCTTAAAGTGGCCTTGTTGTTCCCATCCTTGATATAGCGCTTGTTCAATTGCGCTTGGGTTGTAGGTCTTTTCCATTGGATGTACTGACTCTATGTAATTTCTGGGTTTGTGTATGCTGCGGTGTCTAATTGTAGACCCTGTTGGCGATACACACGATAACGTTCTCTAGCCGCAGCCTTGCCGGTTTCATCTGCTGGCACAAAATCGATAATATGTTGAAAATTTCTGGCAAAATCTGGTGCCGTTTCAGTGAGATTCACTAAACACTGGCGACGTTGCCTAGGTGCCTGCCATGATATCTCGACAGGCGCCCCTCCTTGGGGGCCTTCACCACTGAGGTTATGCGGTACAAATTGCTCTGGCTCAAATTGCCAAAGCACTTCATCTAGGCGCTCTGCATGCTGCTTAGACGAGGTATAAACTTGTATGCGCTCGCCGTTTCGATAGTATTGCGCAAGCACATTGCACACTATTTTATCGAAGGCTTCGCTGTCAGTGGTGACAGAATCGGGCATGATATAAAATTTCGCTTTCATACGCTAGAGACTACTTGTTTGAAATATGCACGGCAATGCTTAGTTTTAGGCCTTTGAGCAAGAAATTTTGCCCTGAAAAGAAAAGAGGGAGCAAATGCTCCCTTCTAGTGAACAAGCGGATTGGCTTATTCTTCTATTTCTTGATCAGTTTTGCTAATTAAGAATTGAGTAAGCAATGGCACAGGGCGACCAGTTGCGCCTTTCTCGCCACCGCTTTTCCAAGCTGTACCTGCAATATCGAGGTGAGCCCAGTTGTACTTTTTGGTAAAGCGCGACAAGAAACAAGCTGCGGTAATAGAGCCCGCAGTTTTTCCGCCAATATTGGCCATGTCGGCAAAGTTACTGTTTAGTTGCTCTTGGTATTCTTCACCTAATGGTAAGCGCCAAGTTTTGTCGCCACTTTGCTCGGCACAGTTGAGTAAGTCGTGTGCAAGTGGATTATGCGGCGTCATTAAGCCGGAGGTATGGTGGCCTAGTGCAACCACACAAGCGCCCGTTAGAGTAGCCACATCAATCACTAATTCTGGCTCGTAACGCTCTACATAGGTAAGTACGTCACACAATACCATGCGGCCTTCGGCGTCGGTATTTAGCACTTCTACAGTAATGCCCGACATCGTAGTGATCACGTCACCTGGTCGATAAGCATTACCACCAGGCATATTTTCACAACCTGCTAGAATACCGGTCACTTTAAGCGGCAGTTGTAACTCGGCCAAAGCTTTCATGGTGCCGTAAACTCCTGCAGCACCGCCCATGTCGTATTTCATTTCATCCATGCCTGCGCCTGGTTTTAAAGAAATACCACCAGAGTCAAAAGTAAGCCCTTTACCTACCAATACAATCGGTTTTTGGTCTTCGCAGCCTGGCGCACAATACTCAATCACACTCATGATTGATTCGTTGTCTGAGCCACGCCCAACGGCTAAGTAAGAATCCATTTTAAGAGCCGCCATTTGGGCTTCACCTAGGGTGGTTACTTTTACGTTGTCGTAATTGCTTTGTAGCTCTTTGGCTTGATCAGCCAAGTACGCAGGATTACAAATGTTAGGTGGCAAGTTGGCTAGGTCTTTAGCGTGTTTAACCCCTTGGGCTACCGCTAATCCATGTTGTACGGCGCTTTCACCAATGGTGAGCTCGCGGCGGGTAGGCACGTTAAATACAATTTTACGTAGCGGACGACGAGTTTCTTCACGGTTGCTTTTAAGCATATCAAAGCTGTAGAGCGTTTCTTGGGTGGTTTCTACCGCTTGGCGAACCTTCCAGTAAGTATTGCGCGATTTAACATGCAGCTCAGGTAAGAAACACACCGCTTCCATAGAGCCGGTTTCGTTTAAGGTATTAATGGTTTTGGTAATGATTTGGCGGTATTGGCGCTCGTTTAATTCACGCTCTTTACCACAGCCAACCAATAATACGCGCTCACTTAATACGTTAGGTACATGATGCAACAACAGTACTTGGCCAGCTTTGCCTTCTAAATCTCCGCGACGTAATAAGGCGCTAATATAGCCATCGCTAATTTTGTCGAGTTGTTCTGCAACGGGCGATAAACGACGTGGTTCGTACACACCTACAACTATACACGCACTACGTTGCTTCTCCGGGCTACCGCTTTTTACGCTAAACTCCATGAATACTCCTACAATCTCCAAAACTGGGTTAAGATAGCTTACCTGCTAGAACGGGCGGCCGATTCTATCTACTGTTTAAATAAATATGAGCTATACAGGCACATATTGCTATGTGAAACTGTAAAAAATAGAAAGTTTATCTGAATTTTTTGCTATTACCAGCAAAGTTCTATGTTTGAAGTGAATGACTGAGTGCTAATATTCCGTTACTTATTTAAAGAAACAGCAAAAACCCAACTGGCGGTGTTGGCTGTTTTATTATTGATTTTTACCTCGCAAAAGTTTGTTCGAGTCTTATCTCAAGCAGCTGAAGGCAATGTTGCAGGTGAAATTATCGCCAAGGTCATGTTATTGAACATGCCTGCCTTTTTGATTCTTATCCTGCCAATTAGCATGTTTATTGGTGTTTTGGTGGCTCATGGTCGCTTATACGCCGATAGTGAAATGGTGGTGCTACAAGCCTGTGGTTACAGTACCGCCCAATTACTGCGTGACACCATGGTATTGGGTTTGTTGTCTACCTTAGCAGCAGGCTTTAATACTTTATATTTAAGCCCATATACCAACGAGTTAGAGCAACAGCTATTTGACCAAATGGACGCAGAAGCCGGAATATCGATATTGGTGCAAGGGCGTTTTGAGTCCTTGGGTGGCGGGGTGGTGACCTTTGTGGAGCAAATCGAAAACAAAGGCCAACATCTTGAAAAAGTATTTGTAGCGCATACCCCAGCAGAGGGCAGTGATACTCGCCCGTCGGTGGTAATGGCGGAAGAAGGTGGCATTGAAAGGCGCACCGACGGCTCTCAATGGATGGTGCTTACTAATGGCAAACGTTATGAGCAAGCACCAGAAGAGCTGGACTACAGTATTCTGCACTTCGAGCGTTATCGGGTGTATTTGCGAGAGCAAGAAGGCAACCAATCGCAACGCCGTTTGTGGTCTTTGCCCACCAAGCAATTGATTGGCTCTGACGATCTAACGCAAATAGCCGAGTTACAATGGCGTATTTCTCTGCCGCTTACTATCCCTATCTTAACCCTAATGGTGGTGCCCTTAGCTGCAGTTAATCCACGTCAAGGTCGTTACGCTAAACTGTTGCCTGCTATTTTGCTGTATTTAAGCTATTACTTGATGCTTAGTGCAGCCAGAAGTGCCTTAGAAGAAGGCAAGATATCGCCCGAAGTAGGTTTGTGGTCGGTGCATGTTCTTATGCTGTTTATAGCGCTCAGTTATCTATTCTTACGTAGTGAGTACTATTTAAAAGTTCGCGGAAAAGTTAAAGGAAAGGCCTGTGTTTCGGATAATTGATTGGTATATAGGCCGCACCATCATCATGTCGAGCTTGCTGGTACTGGTTACTTTGCAAAGCTTGAGCATGATCGTGAAATTTGTTGAGCAGCTTGGCAGCGTAGGCCAAGGTGATTACCAAATTGTTGATGCGCTTTGGTATGTATTACTTAGTGTGCCTCGCGAGCTAGAAATATTCTTTCCAATGGCTGCTTTACTAGGCTCATTGATTGGCTTGGGCTCGCTTGCTAGCACCAGTGAGCTAGTGGTAATGCAAAGCTCTGGCCTGTCGCGTTTTAATATTGCTGTTGCGGTACTTAAAACAGCGGTACCGATGATGATAGCGATGATGTTATTGGGCGAGTATGTGGCTCCACGTGCCGATATGGCCGCTAAGGAACTGCGTTCGAGCAAAATGTCGGGCGGTGCTATGGTAGCGGTGCAGCGCGGTGTATGGGCTAAAGATGGCGAGAGCTTTGTTAATATTGGTGAAGTTCAAGAGAGCAAAGAGCTATTTAACATCACCATTTATCGCTTTAATGACGACGCCGAGCTGTATCAACAAGTAGAAGGTAATCAAGCATTTTACGATACTAATCGTTGGGTGATTCGTGAAGCCAAGGTGATTGATTTTAGCGATGACGGTGTGGTTGAAACCCGTTATGAAAACTACCCTTGGAGCAGTACTTTAACACCCGATAAACTCAGTGTAGTAACCATTAAACCGCACGATCTGTCTATTTCTGGAATGTATTCTTACATCGGTTATTTAAAACAGAATCGCCAAGATCCCGCGCGTTACGAACTTGCCTTAGCACGTAAGCTAATGATGCCTATTCTTACCGGCATAATGATGCTGTTGGCTTTATCCTTTGTATTTGGGCCACTGAGAAGCTCAAGTATGGGCGCTAAAATTATGCTGGGTGTGGTTGCCGGGTTTAGCTATTACATCTTAGATCAAGTGCTTGGTTCAATGAGCTTGGTGTATGGCGTGCCGCCTTATTTAAGTGCCGCAATACCTAGCATATTGGTACTAGGTATTGCCTTCTTCTTAATTAATCGCAGAACCTAGCGCTACTTTTTAGGTAAGGTCACCACTTGGCATCTGCCCCAAATATCTTGGAAGGCAGTATTGTCTTTGGTGACTATTACCATCAAATTTCCCGCTCCCAATGCCGATGTGAATAAACGAATAAGCGCTTGGGTATAAGAGATGTTGGAGCCATCTTTATTCTGCACTCGCAAGCGCCACGCGCGCATACCTATAGTTTGGCCATGGTTATGCCAAAACCAAATATAGAACGTTATGATGCTGCCCCAAATTAAGCCTTGAAACCAAATTTGGCTAACCAAGTAAGTAGAGTGCTCCATGCCCTCGGGTAAGGTAATTGCACCTATGCTGGTACCAATAGCCACCATTGCTAAGCCAAGCATGGTGGCGACCATACCAATAGCAACAGCCATTAAGGCATCGTAGATATAAGCCCCTAAACGGCGAAAGAAACCTGCGGTTGGCAGTGAAGTGGTAGCGCTAGCGTCAGCCATTGTTTTATTGCCTCTAATTAGTTTCCTGTATGGTAGCAAATCTCGGCTGGCTGAGAGTTAATCTAAGCAGTAAAATCTGCCACTTTCTGCAACTAGGCGCTTGCTAGCACAATTCTTAAACACTTAGTGGGCTTAAAAACAAAAAGCGCTTGCCAATCTAAAAACGCAGCTTATAATGCCAATCACTCGCTAAGGCGAGTAAAAAATAAATGCCAGAGTGATGAAATTGGTAGACATAGGGGATTCAAAATCCCCCGCTAGTGATAGCGTGCCGGTTCAAGTCCGGCCTCTGGTACCAAATTAAGAAAAAGCCGTCCTAGTGACGGCTTTTTTACGTTTTGAAATCAACGTTTACCTCCATTTTCAGTCCAGAGACGTTTTTTGTCGTCTTGTTAAATCCAGATTCTTTATGTAACCCTGAATGTAACCCCAGATAATTCCAAGTAACCCCATGCCAATGAGGGCTTGAACGAATGGCCTGAACAGCGGTACCGCTAACTAACACTCAGATAAAGCAAGCTAAAGCCAAGCTGTCAGAATACTCCTTGGCTGACGGAGATGGTTTATCACTGCGAGTCCGCCCTAATGGCAGTAAGTCGTGGTTTTTTGATTATGTTGTACCAATCAGCAAGAAGCACTTCAAAATCAGTTTTGGTCAGTATCCCGAAGTTTCACTTGCAGATGCCGCCGGAAAAGATCGGAAGCAAGGGCATTAGTGGCGGCAGGGATAGACCCTAAAGTTCATAGCCAGCAAATGAGAAAAGAGGCAGAACTGGAATACAGCCAAACTCTTCAAGTAGTAGCCAAACGCTGGTTTAAACGTTGGAAGCAGCGAAAGCGTATTGATGAGCTTACCGCAAGTAAGGCTTGGCGCTTATTAGAGTTGCACGAGTTTCCTAAGCTTTGTTGCCTATGCCAGATATTTCAGCGCCAATCGTTATAGATGCTTTAAGTCCACTCGAAAAGAGCAATCACTTAGAAACCTTGCAAAAAAACAAGAACTAAACTTAATCAAATAGCCACCTATGCTGTCAATACTGGTGTTATTCACTCCAACCCGCTATCAGGTTTAGCGGAAGCCTTTAAGGCGAATCATGGCACTCATAATCCTTCTATTGATATACAAGAGCTTCCTAGTTTAATTCGTAATGTAATGCAGTCCTCGTCTACCTTTTATCATTAAATCAGCGTTTATGCGGCAACTTATGACGTGTGTTCGCCCAGCAGAAGCTGCAGGTGCGCGATGGGAAGAGATTGATCTTGAAAGGCAACAATGGCTAATTTCAGCAAATAGAATGAAGGGTGGTTTAAACGAACACATCGGCAAAGCCGCCGCCAATACGCTAATGAAGATATTACAGGGCAGTAAAGCCAGCCAAGACACCATTGTGCCCACTCAGTTATTGGTTCGCTCTAGTTGCTGTGCACCCAGTAAGTAAGCTGAAGTATTAAGCCATAGCTATTTGGATTTAAAAAAGCCAGTGGTATTATCACCACTGGCCAAAGGAAGGAATTGCTAAAAAATACTACTGGAATTTAAAACGTTGGTTGGTACCTCCATCACATGACCATTGTCTAAGATCTGCGCCATTAGCGCCCGAATTGTTGGCTATTTCTAAACATTTGCCGCTTTGTTTATTGCGGATTTCAAAGGTATTGCTGCCTTTATCTACAAGACTCCATACTTGGCTTGTATTGGCGTGGTTACAAACCCATTGTTGAACTTTAGCGCCGTCTGCAGAGCTGCCAGATGCTAGCTCCATACATAGTTGGCTTACTTTTGCGCTAATGCTGTATTCGTTATTAGCTAAAGCAGTAAATTGGAAACGCTGGTTATTGTTACCGGTGTTGCATGACCACTGTTGATAGGTGCTACCGTTCCATAATGCGCCGCTTTTCACATCTAGGCATAAGTTAGAGTGAGCCACTTGAAGGTTGGTATAACCGCTAGGTGGAGTAATGCCGCCTGTTGGCGGAGTAGTGCTGCCACCAGTAGGTTTGTAAACCCTAATCCAATCTACGTACATTTTGTTTTTATCGCCATCTGCTAGGTCTGCATCGGTGGCAATATGGCCTGCTTCAGAGCGCCAAGAATGGTCCTCGGTATCAAGAATAATGAACATTTCTTGATCCATGTTGTAACGGCTTTTATCTAGTATGGCACCGGTATAATCTTTATCTTTCATTACCACTTGGCTCCAAGCGCCTTTAGTGGTTTTTTGGCCATTAATGTAGAAGGTCACCTCAGTGGGGCTTTTCCAGTAAACGCCAAAACGGTGGAAGCCTTCACGCCAGTAATTGCCCCAAGTAGGGGTATTGTGTGTTTGGTCGTTAAAGTCACTGCTAATTGAGTTATCGTTGTTACGGAAGAATACGTGGAAGTTGGTTGACATGTTTTTGGCAAACCAGTCTTGGCGCGCACCGCCATACACTTCCAGAACATCAATCTCGCGCTGGTCGTTTTCACTTAGTAACCAAAAGTTAGAAGAGAGCTCTAAGTTGCTTACCTTAATGTTGGCTTCTAAGAAAATTGGGTATTTCACTTTGGTTTTAGAGGTGACAACCCCAGCATTAACTTGGTTAGTGCCTTGGCGGCGAGATGCACTAATAATTAAGTTACCATCACCAACCCACGATTCATCGCTTGACCAGTAGGTGAGGCCAGGGCCTGTCCAGTTATGAAAGTAAGCGTCTTTCCATTTGCTGGTAAAGGAGCTTGGCTTACCCGAATAGTTAAAAGAATCTGAATAGCTTTCTTGTAACTCCCAGCTTTGTCCTGGGTCTAGCTCTGCTGGAATTGGGATATTATCCCAGTCTGCCGCATAAATACTGAGTGATAAACCTAAACCGCAGGCTAATAGTAGTGGGTGCTTAGTGAATCCTTTCATTGTTATCTCCCTGTTTAGTGTGATAACAAATATCGCACAGTTATTAACCTATTTATGCGATCTGGTCGATCAATTTATGTTCATTGTTAACCTGTTGTAAGGTGTGTGATCAAGTTATTGTTTTTGTTTTGCAGAAGGGGAGTGTTGGTGAGCAAGCTCTCGGAAGGGAAGATAAAAAAAGGCCTTGGTATGACTACCAAGGCAAAGTGCTAACAATTGTCAAAAGGAATAAAAAAGATTACTGGTAGTTCAGGTAAATGGTTTTCTTCTGCAAGTATCCCTCCAAGCCGTATTTCCCATCTTCGCCGCCGATACCACTGCGTTTAAAGCCTGTATGGAAGCCATTTAATAGCTCACCATTCGGGCGATTAACATAGATTTCGCCGACCTCTAATTCGTTAACAACTTGCATGATTTTGCGCATGTCGTTGGTATATACGTAGCCAGACAAACCTAAGTCGATGTCGTTGGCATACTGTAATGCTTGCTCTAGGTTATCAATTGGCATTGCAGCTACAACTGGGCCAAACACTTCTTGTTTCATGATGTCCATTTGGTTGTTTACATCGGTAACCACGGTAGGTTCAAACCAGTAACCATTGGCAAACTCTTCGCCACTTGGTTTTCCGCCACCACAAGCGATGGTTGCGCCTTCGGCCTTGGCTTTGCTGATCATCTCAACCAGTTTTTCCACTTCGCGAGCATTAACTTTAGGGCCAACGTCAGTGCTAGCTAACATTGGGTCGCCTATCTTAAGTTGCTTCACTTTAGCGATGAACTTATCCATAAACTCTGCGTAAATCGCTTTATGGATATACATGCGCTCGTTAGACGTACAAATTTGGCCACAGTTGCCAAAGCCAGAGTTAACCGCGATTTCAACAACTTCGTCGATGTTGGCGTCGTTTAGTACAATAAACGGCGCTTTGCCGCCAAGCTCTAGGTTTAGTGCTGTAATGTTCTCTGAAGCAGAGCGGTATAAAATAGAGCCTACTTCCGAGCTGCCGGTTAGAGTCACAAGCTTAGTAATAGGGTTGCGCACTAGCTCGTCGCCTACCTCACCACCTAGGCCTGAAACAATGTTTACGACGCCTTTAGGGAAACCTACTTTAGCGATTAGTTTTGAGAACTCTAATACCGTGAGCGGAGTGTCTGCTGGTGGCATTACTACCATGGTATTGCCGGTGACTAAGGCGTTACCTAGTTTGCGTGCCGCAAGCGCTAGCGGGTAGTTCCAAGCTAGCAGGCCCACGGTTACGCCAAAAGGCACACGTTGGATCCAAATCTGTTCGTCTTGATTTTCGCTGGTGACTATCTCGCCTTCAATGCGGCGAGCTGATTCAGCAGCGTAACGCAAAAATCCAACAGAACCGGCTACTTCGCCACGTGCATCACTTAGCAGTTTGCCTTGTTCTTGGGTAATCATTTCGGCGTAACGCTCAGCGTCTGCTTCTAATTCGTCTGCTAGTGCTGCTACTAGTTCTGCACGTTTTTGTGCCGGTAATTTAGCCCAGTCTTTTTGAGCCGCTTCTGATGAGCGTAAAGCATTAGCTGCTTCTTCACGGCTCGCTTGCGGAGCATAGCCAACCAACTGTTCGTTACTTGGATTTACAACTTCAATGGTGTTGCCGGTAGCTGATTCTAACCATTCACCATTGATAAACATTTTGTGAGTAACTGTGCTCATCTAACTTCCTTTAGATTCCCAGTGGAGATAAAACAAATTTGGTAAACCAATTTGTGCATTCTACGCCATAAAGGTTAACCTTTAAAGTGATGAGGTTCACAAGTTATTCTGTCAATTTTGTAGAATTTCATTTGGTAAATGAATATTTTCTAAATTTCATGTATTTAAGGCGTGATTTATTATTAGTCGTACAATTTAGATCAAAATGAGACATCGGTAGTTGTGGTTGACTACCGATACGCGCTAAAAGGCGTTACTATTCAGGCTTCGGTCTAGAACTTACTTGAATTGATTTACCAAAAGTTAGATAGTTTCTATATTTCCCCAAAGGTTAAATGACATTATGGCTAAGATGGATACCAAGCGTCGCTATTATGATATTGGCGTGCAAATCGAGGAATTGTTGTTTTCAGGCGTGTTTAAAGCGGGTGAACGACTGCCATCAGAGCGAGAGCTAAGCGAACGATTTGAAACCAGCCGCGCAACTATCCGAGAAGCTGTAATTATGCTGGAGTTGAAAGGCTTGGTTGTGGTTCGCCAAGGTGCTGGTATTTACTTCATTGATTCTCCTGAAAAAGTTAACAAGCGTACTATATTGCCAAAAAGTGATGTAGGACCTTTTGAGTTGCTCCAGGCGCGCCAGATTATCGAAAGCAGCATTGCCGGATTTGCCGCCACTCAAATTAAGTTTAACGAGCTACGTGAACTTAAAAAGGTACTGCAACTGCAAGAGAGTGAGATAAATGGCGACAGCGAGAAGTTTGAAGCACTAGATCAGCAATTTCATAGCTTAATTGCTGAGTCGACTCAAAACCGAGTGCTGATTAACCAAGCGGTTGACATGTGGAGCACGGTACGTACCACCAACCCGCTGTGGAATGAGCTTAACCATCAGTTTTTACACGAAGAACGTTTGCAGTCGATGTGGATTAATGACCACAAGCGAATTTTGTTAGCCTTGCAAAAACGCTCTCCAGAAGATGCTAAGCAAGCAGTGTGGCAACATATCGAGAACAGTAAGCAAGAGTTACTTAAGATAGCTAGCTCTGACAATAGCGATACTGATTTAGACGATTACTTCTTCGCAATGGAATTTGATAGCAACTTTACCGAAAGCCATTAATTACAATTGTTATAAGAAAAAGCCGCTAAATGAACATTTAGCGGCTTTTTTATTTGGCTTTAACAGCTAAACGTTATGCACTAGGTGCGTTACTGCCTACCGGGTTATCTGATACTTCTGCGCTGGTGGTTGGCTGGTTGCGCTTGTTTACCAACGTATCTTCAATTTCCTCAATGGTTTTATTCTTAGTCTCTGGCAACAGTGGCCACAGCAGTAATAGGCCTATTAAGCCAAACACTGAGTACATTAAGAAGGTATTTGCTGCACCTAGGTTGGCTAGCTGCCAAGGGAAAAACTGCTGGATTAAGTAACTGGCAACACTGGTGACCAATGCAAACAATGGGATCGCAACGCTTCGCACCGAGTTAGGGAAAATCTCCGAAAACAGTACCCACATAATAGGCCCAATAGAAATGTGAAAGGCCGCGATAAAGGCCAAAATGCCCACTAAAATAACAATTGGGTTGACCGAAATGGCGGCTTCAATAATATGCCCTTCGCTTAGTCGCAGCGTATCGGCATCATAGTTAGTTGCTAGCATTTCCTTAAAGCTAACATCATCAGCATATTGGCTATTTAGCTGGGCTTTAAGTGGAGTAGTATCGATTACCTCTTCTAGTTTATCGATGGTTTGTTGATTAATGCTGTAGCTGGCGTTGCTAAAGCCGTACCAACAAGTTGCGTGGCTTAGTACTACCGCTAATAGCCCAAAGATAAGCAGTGGTTTTCGGCCAACTTTATCAATGAAGAAAACCGCTAATACCGTGAATACCACACTCGTTATGCCAATGTAGATAGCTTGTTGGAACGAGGCATTTAAGCCAAAACCAATTTGTTCGAACACTGTGGGGGCATAAAACAGAATCGCGTTCATACCGGTTATGCCTTGTACAACCGCCATGATAAAGCCAATCGCAAAAATGGTTTTCATTGGCGACGAGAACAACAGCTTAAGTTGTTCGTTAATGCTACTGGTGTCCTGATGTTCTTTTAGGTTCTGTTCAATCTCAGCCTGTACTTCTTCGGCGCGTTGCTCTGGCAACAGTTTTAGCAGTACTTCTTTAGCTTGTTCCTGTTTGTTTTTCATCATTAACCAGCGAGGAGATTCTGGCACGCGGCAAAGTAAGATTACCCAAAGCACCGCGGGAATAAGCTCCGAAGCTAACATGGTTCGCCATACGGTATCGGGGGCAAACAATAAGGAGTTCTCGCTTACATGCAGCACTAAATAGTAGTTAATGAAGTAAGCCGCTAATAAACCAATCACAATGTTAAATTGATTCGCCGAGACGAGTTTGCCACGCTGTTTAGCGGGGGCTATTTCACCAATGTACATAGAGGCTAAAGAAAGCGAGCTAAAGGCTAATCCGCCAATAAAGCGCGCCATGGTTAACATCATAAAGCTAGTTGCTAAAGCTGACAGCAAGGCTGAGACAACGTAAAGACCAGCAATAATTATGAGGGTTTTTTTACGGCCCAGGGCGTCGGCAGTTTTGCCGGCGACTAGCAAGGCCAAAATTGCACCTAAACTTGGCGCGCCTACTACAGTGCCAATTTGCAAATCAGTGAGGGAAAACTCCGACGCGATAAAGCGCACTGTGCCGGAAATAATGGCGGCATCTAAGCCAAATACAAAGCCGCCAATAGCCACAATTAACGCATACTTGTAAGCATTCCATGTTTTTATGTCCATCTTTGTTCCTCTTAGAAGGTTATTTTCGGAAGTTATTTAAGCATGTTTGGTTAGCCAATTTGTCGATCTAGATCGACATTGGTTGATCTTTTGTGTGTATTGGTTATCAATTGTGGTGTTTTATTGATTTTTTTGTTGTTAGTAGGGGAACAGAACAGAGCAGAACAGATCAGAAGAGAGTCTAAGCTGAAGCGGGGGGAGCTATAAAACAAGCATAAAAAAACACCGCGCTAGGGCGGTGTTTAAAGAAGGGGCGATTTACACTTCGAAAGGTTTAATCTTATCCCAGTCAAACTCGACACCCACGCCTGGGGTATCTGGTGCTACAGCACGATGATCTTTAACCACCAATGGGCGCTTGGTGTATTCATCAATTGGGAAGCTATGTACTTCTAACCAGCCAGAGTTGGGTTGAGAAGACACTAAGCTCACATGTAATTCTTGCATGCCATGAGAACATGCCGGAATGCCATGTTGGTCGGCTAAGCGGGCGGCTTTAAGCCAGCCAGTAATACCGCCACAGTTTGAAGCATCGGGTTGCACAAAAGAAAGCTTGGCGCGCTCAAAGGCATATTCAAATTCGTGAATGGTATGTAGGTTTTCACCCATAGCCAAAGGAATTGAAGTGGCATCGGCAATCTTGCCGTAACCTAGGTAGTCATCTGGAATGGTTGGCTCTTCAAACCAGGTAATATCGTATTGCTCTACGGCTTTAGATAAAGCAATGGCTTGCTCAACACTTAATGAGTAGTTGGCATCGATCATAAAGGTAACGTCTTTACCAATTAGCTCACGCACCGCTTTAATACGAGCAATATCTTCATTGGCATCGGCGCGACCAATTTTGATTTTAACCGCGTTGTAGCCCTTATCTAAGTAACCTTGAATATTGGCCAATAGCTTTTCGGTGGTAAATTGTAAATCGATACCGCCGCAATACGCTTTACAGCTAGAGTTTTTAGCACCAGCCATTTTCCATAAAGGTTGATTTAAACGCTTACCTTTTAGATCCCAAAGGGCAATATCTACCGAAGATATGGCAAAAGAAGCGATACCACCACGGCCTACATAGTGAATATGCCACTCCATAAAGTCGTAAATTTCGTCGATTTGGCTGGCATCTTTACCGATAAGAGCCGGTGCTAAATCGTGCTCAACCATTGCTTTAATGGCATAGCCACCTTTGCCGCCGGTATAGGTATAACCGGTACCTTCACTGCCGTCTTCTAAAGTAATGGTGGTGGTTACTAGCTCAAAGTGGTCGTGATCGCCGTGTTTGGCGTCCGATAAAATCTCCGCTAAAGGAATTTTAAACAAACGCGCTGTAACTGATTTAATTGCTGTATTCATGTTTGTTCTCTTACTCGGCAAGTTGCGCCACAATGTCTTTCACTAATTGACCGATAGTATCCCATTCGCCCTTATTAATAAGTGATTTATCTACCATCCAAGTGCCACCACAGGCTAAAACGCCGGGTAATGCCAAGTATTTTTCAATGTTGTTTTGATTGATGCCACCAGTAGGCATTACTTGAATGTTGGTATATGGACCAAGTAATGACTTAAGCATGGCAATGCCGCCAGAGGCTTCTGCTGGGAAGAACTTCACTGTATCTAAACCTAGCTCTAATGCTTGCTCTACCGTTGACGGATTATTAACGCCAGGAATAATAGCAATGTTGTGCTTCTGACAGGCTTTAACGGTATTTGGGTTTAAACCTGGAGAAACAATAAAGCTAGCTCCGGCCTCTTTAGCAGCTATTACTTGTTCTTCGTTTAAGATGGTTCCTGCTCCAATTAGCATATCTGGCTGTGCTTCGCGAAGTAGGCGAATTGCCTCTGCTGCGGCGTCTGAGCGGAAAGTGATTTCGGCAACTGGCAAACCATTTTTACTTAACTGTTCGCCTAGTGGCACGATGTCGCTGGCTTTATCGATAGCAATTACTGGAATTACTTTAAATTGCTTCAGCAGAGAGTTTAAATTTTCCATGTTTTTGTCCGTAATATTAAAAGTAAAATTAACTAAGGCCGATACGTTGCTCTACTTGAGCAAGAGTAGGTAGCGGCGCTACAGCGCCATAGCCAGTGATGGTGATAGAAGCGGTAGCATTAGCGTATTTAAGGCATTCTTGTAGTTCTGCGCCGCGTACATAATGGGTACAGAATGAACCGGCAAATGAGTCACCCGCGGCTGTTGCGTCTACAGTGCTTACCTTGTGGGGTTTAATGCTAAATCGCTCGTGTTGGTTAGCCACTGTTGCGCCTTCTGAGCCCTGTTTTAGCACAACAATTTTGGCGCCTAATTGTAAGTAATGATCGATAATTTCATCGGCATGTGTAAGGCCGGTAAGTAGTTGTGCTTCATCAATGCTAGGGAAGCAAATGTCTACTTGGCTAATGGTTTCATTGATGATGGCTTTGGCACGATTAAGCGACCACAGTTTTAAGCGTAGGTTAGTATCGTAAGAGACCAAGGTATCGGTTTTACGCGCCAGCTCAATGGCGGCAAAAACTGCGTCACAGCTGGTGTCACTAATGGCTTGGGTAATTGCAGTAGTATGTAGCAGCTTAGCATTTGCTATCGCTTCCACAGGAAGTTGCTGCTTACTAATAAGGCTGGCTGCAGAGCCTTTTCTTAGGAATGAAAAGTGATGCCCTTCTTCATTATGAGTAATAAAATAGACGCCCGTGTGTGCACTCGCGTTACTTACTACTAAATCACTTGCTACAGATTCACGTTTCCACAGCGCTCTAAATTGCTCACCAAATTCGTCGTCCCCTAAGTGGGTGATCATGCCTACGTTGGCGCCTTGACGTGCTGCTGCAATGGCGAAGTTAGAAACATCGCCACCAAAGCCGCTTAAAAAATCTGGCTCCATGGCTTTAGACTGCTTTATTTGGCTGAATTCATACATGGGTTCGCCAAAACTTAATATCTCGCTAAACATGACCTGTCCTATTTGATTGAATTAATAAGAAGGGTTAATCCCTTAATGATGTTGATGGTATGGGATGAATTTATTTTGGTCAACCAAAATGGTTTTTAGAGCCTCAACATGGATAAATTAAATCCAATCTTAACGAGAGTTCTTTAAGTTATTGTTTTAATTGTATTTTATGTCTTTTTGTTGATTGTTTTTATTGATCTCAAACAATATTGGACTGCTATTTACTGTATTATTGTTAGCCATTCTCGCTGTATTGGTTTACCATTTTGTGATTATAGTCACGGCTATCTAACCGCTTTGTCGGTATAAATGCCGTATTGGTTGAACAATTGGGTGAGTGAATGGCAGCAAGTAATCAAATAAGCCAGTGTAAAGATCGGTTTAATGAAGCAACAACATACGACAGGGAACAGTTAAGCACTAAGATTGTTCACATAGGTTTTGGCGCGTTTCATCGCGGCCACCAAGCGGTATACAACGACTTAACTAACCAAGCATCTGGCGAGTTATGGGGCATTTGTGAAATTAACATGTTTGGTAGCGAAGACTTAGTTGCCAACTTAGTTGCTCAAGACTGTTTGTTTAGTGTTGTTGAAAAATCTAAAGACACCACGACTTCTCGCTTAGTTCGTACCGTTACCGAAGCTATTCATACACCTGTAAGTGGTATTGCAACGGCCATTGCTAAAATAGCCGAACCACAAGTAGCGATAGTTTCGCTAACCATTACCGAAAAAGGTTACTGCGTTGACCCACAATCGGGTGAGCTTGATGAAGCAAACGCACTAATTAAACACGACTTAGCAAATCCGCAGCAGCCGCAATCGGCCTTAGGTTTAATTACCGAAGCGCTGCGAATTCGTCGTGACAATGGCTTAGCGCCAATTAGCGTATTGTCTTGTGACAACATTCCTGAGAATGGTCACCTAACCAAGAATGCTTTGTTGTCTTACGCTCGTAAGTTAGATAAAGAGCTGGCCAGCTGGATTGAGCAGAATGTTAGCTTCCCTAGCACTATGGTTGACCGTATTTGTCCAGCTATGACAGCTGAAGCCTTTGCCGCTATTGAAGCTGAAGTTGGTTATGCCGACCCTTGTGGCGTGGTATGTGAAGATTTCCGTCAATGGGTAGTAGAAGACAATTTTGTAGCTGGTCGCCCAGATTGGGATTTAGCCGGTGCAATGTTTGTTGCTGATGTATTGCCTTACGAAGAAATGAAACTGCGTATGTTAAATGGTAGTCACTCGTTCTTAGCATATAACGGCGCGCTTGCAGGTTACGAGTACATATACCAATGCATGCAAGATCCTGCGTTTAAAGCGGCAACACTAAAACTGATGACTCAAGAGCAAGCTAAGTCATTAAGCCCAAGCCTTAACGTTGATTTGCCGGAATACGCCGATCTATTGATAGCGCGTTTTAGTAACGCCAACGTAAAACACAAAACTGCACAAATCGCGATGGACGGCTCTCAAAAGCTTCCACAACGCGCGGTTGATCCCTTATTACACCTACAAAACGCCGGCTTAAAAGTAACTTGTTTGCCAATTCTTATCGCAGGTTGGATGCATTCAGTTATTCGCGCTGTAAAAGCGGGTGAGCAAATTGTTGACCCATTAGCCGACGAGTTTAAACAGATTGTAGAAAGCAATGGCGAAGCGCTAGACCAAGCGAAAGCCTTGTTAGCAATTAACAAAATATTTGGAACGCTTGCTAAAGATAACGCCAAGTTTAGCCAACAGGTGGTATCAGCATTTGCCTCTATCGAAGAATACGGCATTGAGTCAGTTGTAGACTCCATTGCAGCGAATTAGGAAATATCAATGAAAACATTAGTTTGTAACGAACCATTCTCAATTGAGTATGTAGAGCGAGAGAAACCGTCTTTTGCCGAAAACGAAGTACTACTGAAAGTTAAAGCAGTAGGTATTTGTGGCACCGACATTCATGCCTTTGCTGGCCGTCAGCCATTTTTTAGCTACCCGCGGGTACTTGGCCACGAAATTAGTGGTGTAGTTGAAGCCACCGGCAGTGCTTGTAGCACCGCTAAAGTAGGCGAGCGTTTCTCGGTTATTCCGTGTATTCCTTGTGGCGAATGTTCTGCTTGTGCAGAAGGTAAAACCAACTGCTGTGAGAATGTTTCTTTATATGGCGTGCACCAAGATGGCGGCTTTACAGAGTACCTAAGCGTACTTGAAAGCAACCTGGTTAAATTGCCAGAAACCGTTAGCGATAGCCAAGGTGCATTAATCGAATGTTTCGCTATTAGTGCTCATGCGGTGCGTCGCGCCGAAGTTAAAGCTGGCCAACGAGTGCTGCAAGTAGGCGCTGGACCAATCGGTTTAGCGGCAGCTGCTATTGCTAAAGCTAATGGCGCAGAAGTGGTAGTAGCAGACGTAAGTGATGAGCGCCGCGCACATGTAGAAAAAGCCTTAGGCATTAAAACCTTAAACCCTCTTGCGGAAAATTATGTTGATGACCTAAAAGCAGCCTTTGGCGGCAACTTGGCATGCACCTTATTAGACGCTACTGGGAACAAAGGCTCTATGAGCCGCAGTGTTGAGCTAATTCGCCATGGCGGCAAGATTGTATT
Organism: Agarivorans aestuarii; assembly: GCF_019670125.1. Lineage (NCBI taxonomy): Bacteria > Pseudomonadati > Pseudomonadota > Gammaproteobacteria > Alteromonadales > Alteromonadaceae > Agarivorans > Agarivorans aestuarii. Next base: position 3,711,191 of record NZ_AP023033.1, on the reverse strand, counting down.
CATCGGTTTATACATCGGTGACTTGGTGCTAGACGACCCAACATTCCACAAAAAAGAAACCACATTATTAAGCAGTCGCAACGCCACTCGTGAAGATTTTGAGCGCGTGATTGAGTTAATGAGCAAAGGCGAAATCGACGAGAACATCATGAAAAACCGTGATTATGACTTTGACACAGTTGGTCTTTCTTACCAACAAGATGTAGTGAACAACGCAACGCTTATTAAGGGCGTTATTAATTTTTAGTCGCGCAGGTAAATATGACAACAGTACACGTAAAGGAAGCCGAGTTAAAAGGACTTGCGCTTAACAAACTTATTGCCGCTGGCCTTGATGAAAACACGGCCAAGGAAGTAACCGAAGTATTAATACACGCGGATGCTACCGGTGTTCATTCACACGGAGTTATGCGCGTAGAACATTACTGTGAGCGTTTAGCCAAGGGTGGCTTAAACGCTAAAGCAACATTTTCGGTAGAGCAAGTATCGCCTTCGGTAGCGGTATTAGACTCTGATGACGGCATGGGCCACTCGGCGCTTATTGCTGCCACCAAACACGGCATAAACCTAGCTTCTGATACCGGCTTAGGTTTTGTAAGTGTCAAGAATACCTCGCATTGTGGGGCGCTTTCATACTTCATGGAGCAAGCCACAAATGCGGGTATGATTGCCATTGGTATGACTCAAACCGATACCTGTGTAGCACCTCATGGTGGCGCAGCGAAGTTTTTGGGAACCAACCCAATTGCCTTTGGTTTTCCGGTTGAAGGCTCAACGCCGATGATTATTGACATGGCTACAAGTGCAACCGCATACGGTAAATTACTGCATGCCAAAGAAACCGGTAAATCTATTGGCAAAGGTTTAGCTATCGATGCAGAAGGTAACGAAACCACCGATCCGCATAAAGTGGCTAATTTACTCCCCTTTGGTGGACATAAAGGTTCAGGCATTGCGCTGGCGATTGACGCGCTAACGGGCATTTTGATGGGCGCTAATTTCGGTAATCACATTGTGAAAATGTATGGTGACTACGAAAAAATGCGTAAGTTGGCGAGCTTAGTGATAGTGATTGATCCTAAGAAACTCGGTAACCCTATGTTTGCAGTAATGATGGCTGCAATGGTGAAAGAACTACACGAAGTTCCACCGGTCCCGGGTGTTGATAAAGTGCTTGCGCCAAATGACCTTCAAGTGGCTTATCGTGCCGAGTGCGACCTTAATGGCATTCCGGTTGCGCAAGGTGTTTACGACTACCTAGTGAGCTAAGTGTTTTAAAAAGGTAGCAATATGGTGTCGCTCTGTGTTGCTACTAGCCTAGGTGCTCTCCTGCAATGGTTCCGCGGGCACCTAGGTTTCTCCTCTATTTATCTGTGACTAGCCCTTAGTTACGGCGCCTTTCTTATTGGTATTACTTATTGTTTTTAATGACTTTTTTATTGGTATTGGGTTTTCCAAATATCGCTTTGGCTCACATTAGAACTTGAATTGGTGTGCTAATTTTGTAATCTGGTTATCCAATATTGCTTAGTGGTTGTCCAAATATTGGTTTTGGTTATCCTTTTAAGGGAGGAAATATTGTGTTGTTTAAAAAGAGCAACTTAGCAATCCTAGTATCAGTTGTATTAGCTGGGGTATCTACATCAAACGTCATTGCAGATGACACTAAGCAGTCTAGTGAAAATGCAGCCACTTCGGGTGATATGACCAGCGCGGCAACGCCGCTTGATTTCACCGAGCCAGCAGTATTAGAAAAAATTACCAATAGTCATAGTCAGTTCTCGGTGCTTAAGAAAACCGCAGAGCAAAGTAAAGATGGCTTAAAGATGAATTTTGATGCGATCTCTGAAGCCGAGGCGCAATCTAAATGGCCAAATGTAAAAATCCACTCTAAGGCAGGCCCTTGGGATTGGAATACCAAAGGCGGCTTAAAAGTAGCCCTAGAAAATCCAGGCAGTGAAGACGTTCGCATCGAAATGAAAGTGAGCGATAACATTGGCATTATGGGCTCGACCGACAACCAAGTTGATTTACCAATTATTTTGCCAGCGGGCAAAACTACCACCGTAGACTTTTTGTTTAACGGTACGCAAATGAATATCGACGGCTACCGTGGTGGTGCTAAGTTAAACCTAAAAAGCATTGCCGAAATTCAATTCTATTCAGTGGGCCCTATCGCTGCGCAAGAAGTGGTAATTCGTGACATTAACTTTATTGAACGAACCGGTGATTTTGTAAAGTCGGAAGCGCGTGAAGCGGAAGTTATTGCTGCACCCATTCCAACTCTTTTAGCGTTGTCTGATTTTGATGATGGCTCAAAAGGCATTGTTAGCAAAACTCATGGCACAACCATCACCTCAGTAAAGCGTGATGAGGGTAAAGGCCTTAAAATTGATTACTCCGCAGACGCGTCTTACCCTAGCGTAACTTTTAGTGCCGATAAACCTTGGAACTGGTCAGAACATGGTGACTTTACCTTAGCCCTTGATATTGAAAATATTGGTGATGCCGGCGCACAACTATTTATTCGCGTAGACGATGACGTAAATGAGAAGCAAGGGGGTAGCGCAAATGGTGTTATCCATAGTCGTACTGGTTATGTTCAGTTGCCAGCAGGCGAAGCGGGTACTTACTATTTTACTTTAGAAGAGCTAGCGAAAACGCTTGATTCTGGAATGCGAGGCGAGCCACCGAAGAAGTCTTATCAGGCTCAGGCAATCAACTTTGGTTGGGGTGAGCAGAAGTTAGATCTAAGCAATATTGTTAGCTTTCAACTCTATATGCAAGATCTGCAAAAAGACCTGAGTTTAGTTATCGACAACATTCGTTTAGTGCCTAACTTAAGCGCCGATACCAGCCGCTATGAAGGTTTGCTGGATGAATTTGGTCAGTTTACCAATGAAGACTGGGCAGAAAAAATTCACTCAGCTGAAGAGCTACAGGCTCATGCAAAAGCCGATGTTAAGTTGATTGATTCGGCCAAACCTATGGACGACCGTACGCCATATGGTGGTTGGAAGAGTGGACCTAAACTAGAAGCGACGGGTTACTTTAGAACTGAAAAAGTAGATGGAAAATGGTCTTTAGTTGACCCAAGCGGTTACCTGTATTTTGCCACAGGTTTAGACAACATTCGCATGGATGATACCTACACCACCACCGGTGTTGGCTTTACCGATTTGGTGTTGTCGGAAGATCTTAGCTTGCGTCCTAGCCAGATTTCTCAAGACAGCTATGTAGATAATCTAGATGCTCGTTCAGTGGCTTCGCAGTTACGTAACAGCATGTTTACTTGGTTACCTAGCTACCAAGATGCCTTGGCGCAAAACTATCAGTATTCCACCATGATTCACACCGGCCCGCTTGAGCATGGCGAAGTTTATAGCTTTTACAGTGCTAACTTGCAGCGTAAATATGCGCCCGGTTCTCGCGATGAAGCGATTGCGGTTTGGCGCGACGTAACGCTGGCTCGTATGTTGGATTGGGGCTTTACTTCGTTAGGTAACTGGGCCGATCCAAGTTTTTACGGTAATCAAAAAGTTGCGTACGTAGCAAACGGTTGGATTGTAGGCGATCACCAACGCATTAATACCGGTAACGATTACTGGGGGCCAATGCACGATCCTTACGACCCAGAGTTTGTTGAGTCGGTGAAAACAATGGCTAAGCAAGTTGCCGCTGAAGTAGAGCAAGACCCTTGGTGTATTGGCACCTTTGTGGATAACGAAATGAGCTGGGGTAACACCGAGTTTGACGCTAACCACTATGCCTTAGCGATTGCTGCTTTGCGTGCTGATGCTAAAGATAGCTTTGCTAAAGCTGCATTTGTTGGCTTGTTAGAAGCGAAATATGCCCAAGATATCCAGGCGCTGAACAAGGCATGGGGAAGCGAACTTAAATCATGGGATGAACTGGCTAAAGGCTATGTGCATCAAGGTGATTTGAACGACGCTCTTAAAGCCGATTACAGCATGTTCTTGGCTGACCACTCTGATCGTTACTTTGCGATTGTACAGCAACAGATGAAGCAGGTATTACCTAACCACCTTTACCTAGGTGCGCGTTTTACCGAGTGGGGGATCACCCCTGAAGCTGCAAATAGTGCTGCCCAATATGTAGATGTAATGAGCTACAACCTCTACGGCAACGACATGTCGAAGGGCGATTGGAGCCACCTTGCCGAGTTGGATATGCCAAGCATTATTGGTGAGTTCCACTTTGGTGCTACCGATAGCGGTATGTTCCATCCAGGTCTAGTGGCTGCAGATACCCAACAAGGGCGTGCCGAGAAGTATGCCCACTATATGGATAGTGTTATTGCTAATCCTTACTTTGTTGGAGCGCATTGGTTCCAGTACCTAGATTCGCCAACTACCGGTCGAGCTTGGGACGGAGAAAACTACAACAATGGTTTTGTCACGGTAGCTGACTCGCCCTATGAAAAACTGGTAGCAGGAGCTGCAGAAGTTAACCGTAAGCTGTATCCACAGCGTTACCCAGAGCTGGTGAAGTAGGCTCTGTTTGTAGCCAAAAGACGAGCCTAGCTCGTCTTTTGTTTTATCTAAATCACTATAAAAATCATTACACTAAACGCGTAGTAAGGAAACATATGCCCACTATCATAGACGTAGCAAAAAAAGCTGGCGTGTCTGTTGCCACAGTATCGCGAATCATTAATCAAACCACCTTTGTTAGCGAAGCCAAGGTGGAAAAAGTAAATCAGGCGATAAAAGCACTGAACTTTATTCCAAATTATCATGCGCAAAATCTCACCAATAACCCCAAAATTGGCCCTGCGATGATTGTGCAGTCGATACAAGATCCGCTTACCGCAACCTTGCTCAAAGAACTGTCGGCACATACCTCGGCTAATTCGATGCCGTTACACTTGGTGTCGGGAGCGCATTCCGAAAAACAAGAAATAGAGATGTTAGAGAACTACCTAAGCTTGGGGGTGCAATCTTTATATTTTGAAAGTGAGTATATGAAAGAAGAGCGTTTGGCCGAGTTTGTTCGTTTGCATCCTAGTTTATTGGTGGCGAAACGCTATTTGCCAGCTTATCCCAAGCAGTGTTTGCATTTAGATCTCGTGGCAAGCCTTTGGCTGGCAGTAAAACTACTGGTAGAGCGTGGCCATAAGCAACTAAGTGTAATGTGCGAGGCGCAGCAGTTTCATGCTATTGAGCAAGGCTTAAGCCATATCGATAGCCCATTTAAGCAAGCTAACATTGCCCTTAGTCGCTTATCCCATGATCCCAACGACTGCTTGAGTAGTGATGCCTTATCATCGCCGGCTTCAGCTTTTATTTGTTTGTCTGCTCGTTTGAGCTGGCCGGTATGGCAACAGCTAAAAGAGCAGCTGGGCTGCACTAACCCGTTTGAATTTATTGGCTCATCTAATAATGCAGCAGACAGCAAAGCCAGCTATAGCACTCTCTATTACCCGGTGCAGGCAATGGCGCAGCAAGCCTTAAGCTTCTTAAGTAGCGAACAGCAAGCTATTCCCAAAGTGTTTATGGCAGATCTTCAAGAACGTTACTTAGACCAAGAATTGGGTTATTTAAGCGATTTAGGAGCAACCGCTTAATGCTAAAACAGCAAGCTAGTTAGGCTAGCTTGCTGTTCTTTATCGCCTAGGTTTACTCAAGTATAAAGCGTTGTACTTTAAAGAAGCCCTCGGGCGTGGTAATTCTCACTAGAATATTTTCTTCTTCTCCAGTGTATTTTATTAACGCTAGGGCCCGACCTTGGTGGGTGCCTATCTGGCTTGCGTTAAAGGCTTGCACACTGGCAGGGTGGCCATTATCTAGCCCTACTAACTCGGCTGGACCGGTTAGCTCAAAACTTAGTTGGGTGTTTTGATGGCTAACCCATTTTCCTTCACTATCTGCAAGTTGTACCACCAAGTGTTGGTAACCCGGTTGGCTCTTCTGTAAAGGAGCGCCTTCAACAGTCACCACTAAGTCACTAGCGGCTTGGGTGGTGCTAAGGCGGTGGGTTGCTAACACTTTGCCATTGTTTTTAGCTAGAGCAACAAGCTCCCCAGGTTGAAACGGCAAGGCCCAACGAAACATTCTATCGGCTTGGTCAGCAAGTTGCTTACTGCCAATTGTTCGCCCGTTGAGTTGCAGCTCTACCTCTTGGCAATTGCTGATGACTTCAATGGCGATTAATTGGTTGCTGCTAAAATTCCAATGTTGCTGTTGCTCTGGCCAAATCCACAGTTTTTTCTTCCAAGCCTGCGGGTCGCGCTCTTCAAGGCTCAAACTATCGGTTTTGTATACAAAGCGTTCTTCGTCAAATACCTGATTATGAATTTGCACCATGGGCGTGGTGGTCCACAGTGATTGAAACAGGTAGTAGGGGGCTTTTTTAAAGCCAGCAGTATCGAGCAAGCCTGCGGCTAGCGCCTTAGTTGGCCACTGCTGATGCACTTCACCTAAATAATCAATGCCGGTCCATAGGAATAAACCCGCAACATGTGAGCGCTCACTTACCGCCTTCCACTCGTGCCATTGGGGCAATGCCTCGTTACTTATAATAGGAAGTTGGGGATGATGCTGGTGGCCGTAGTCATAAAGTACTTGTCGGTAACTAAAGCCGATTACATCTAAGGATTTTGCATAGCCATTTAAATAGCTTACCGAGGGCAATATACAGTTGGCGGTAACGGGCCTTGATACATCTTCTTCGCGCACCCATTGCGCTAATTGATGGGCTGTTTTGCCTATGTCGTAGTTATGATGAGGCAGGGTCTTGAGTTTATTGCTGATTTGTTGGGGAGAGTTTGGCGGTAAGTTCCAGAAGTAATTGCCATTCCAGTTGGCATCGAAAAAACCGGTTGCTTCTACATTTCTTGGGTAGGTCCATTCTATCTCGTTGCCGATGCTCCACATGAAAATGCATGGGTGGTTGATGTGAGCTCTTAAGGCATTTTTAAGGTCTTGTTTAGCGTGAGTTTGAAAATGCTCCGCATAACCTCGCGAGGCTGCATCATTATGCTGCTCATTCATGTTTAGGCGTTTGTCTTTGGGGAAGTCCCATTCATCAAAAAACTCGTCTTGAACCAAAAAGCCTAAACGGTCACAAAGTGATAGAAGCACTTCAGATGAAGGGTTATGCGCCATTCTAATCGCATTTACGCCAGCTTCTTTTAGCCTAGTGAGTCGACGTTCCCATACCGCTTCTGGCACAGCTGCGCCCACTAAGCCACCATCGTGATGTAAACAAACACCTTTAATTTTGGTGGCTTGCCCATTCAAAAAGAAGCCCTGTTGGCTGTTAAAATGAAAATCTCTAAGGCCAAAAGTAGTGCTAAAGCGGTCTAGCTCTTTGCTGCCTTGGCTGAGTGTGGTGGTGATTTGGTAGAGCTGTGGAGACTCTGGCGACCACAATTTAGGTTGTAGAACGTCGCAGCTAAATTCACATTTTTGCAAGCCTTGTTTAAGCTCGAGCTGGTGCTGATAACTTGCTACAGGGCTACCGGTATCAAACTCTATCACATGACTATCTACCTGAATGTTGTCGCTAGCTTGTGGGCTAACAATGCTAAATTTATGCAGTATTTGGGCAAAGCCTTGGTTTATTTCGATAGTGTCTACCACGCTACTCCAAATCGGAGTATGCAGCGAGTTCACTGTGATAAGTTTTACATCTCGGTAAATGCCCGAGCCGGGATACCACCTACTGTCTGCAATACGACTGCGATCAACTTTAATCAGTAATTGATTGTCGTGAGCTTTTAACTGCTCAGTAATCTCGAAGTAAAATGGCGAGTAGCCATAGTGCTGTTCGCCCAGCTTTTTGTTGTTAAGCCAAAGTGTCGCATTGTTGTAGATACCGTCAAACAGCAAAAAAGCCCGCTGGTTTTCGCTTAGGTCTGCTAAATCAAAGGTTTTGAGATACCAACCTATGCCACCGGGTAAGTAAGCTGTAGCGCCTTCGTATTGCGATGAAAAAGGCTGCTCAATGCTCCAATCATGGGGCAGCGATATAGTTCGCCACTCGTTACCTGCTGATTTGTGCCTTGGGGTCTGTAACTGAAACTGCCAATTTGCATTAAAGTCGATAGTTTGGCGAGAGGGCTTTGGGATTTTGCTAGAAGTGGACATGGATACTCAAAATAATATAACGAGAAGAAATAGCGCTAGGCTAGTGGGTAAATAATTAGCCCACCGAGTGGTGGGCTAAGCGTTTAGTTTGAGTTTTGATACGTTGAGGCATCTAGTACTTGTTTCTTCACCCGGTAGCGACAAATGAAGTTCCAATTCCAAGAGTCATCGTATTTGTGACACAGGCCCCACTCTAAACCGGGAGACTCAATATTGGTTTCTTGGTTTGGGCGGAAAATACCTAGCGCTTCAGGCGCTCCTTTAATGTGTGACATAATTTCGAAGTTGATGCCGTCGGCAGCCCATTGCACAGTGTTCTTTTCTGGGCCGTCGGTGGTAATTAGCGAAGCAATGCCGCCATCTTTATGCCAAACGGCGACTTCGTGACCACTATTTGAAATGGGGTTGTATTCCGATTTCACATACGGACCAAGAATATCTTTAGCAATTGCCACGCCGTGTTTAATTTCGCGACCACCCATGTTCATTTCTTCGCCCATGGTTTCACCTTTATAGTAAAGGTAGAACTCACCTTTAAAGAACATTAGGCAGGGATCGTGCACTTTGTGGCTGTCAAAGCTGCCTTTAGCATTAACCAAGAAACGGTTGTCTTCTTCAGTGCGCCACTCGCCATCTTTAGCTGGGCTTAAAATAGGAGCAGGTGATTTAGTCCATGGCCCAAATGGGCTATCGGCCCAAGCAATGGCGATTTCTTCAAACTGACGGTTGGTATACGGCGCTTGCACGGTTTGGTATACCAAGTAGTACTTGCCTTCGTGGGCTAATACTTCTGGTGTAAATACTGCACGATCATCGTAGGCTCCGGCCTCACCAGGAGCAATCGCACAGCCGTTTTCTTTCCAGGTAATGCCATCTTCAGAACTGGCATGCCAAACTTCGGTGAGATCCCAAGGAAATACCTTGTCTTTAGGATTGCCTGTAAAGCCGAGAGTTTCGCCTTCACCTTTGGTATACCAGCAGTGGTAAACACCCGCTACTTCTATTACTGCTGTTGGGTCTCGACGAATCACCCCTTCTTCAAAAGCAAAGTCACCTAGTAGGGTTTGCTCTGCAAACTCAACCATCCACTCTGGGCCTTTTGTATCGTAACCACGTTCAATGGCGCGCTTACTGGCCAAGCTTAGCTTGTTACCTGTCCCTGACATATCTACCTCTATTTGTCGAAAAAACTAAATTGTTCAATAACTACTGGTCACAAAGGTAAACCAATTTCGCTTAATGGTACATTAACTTGCTCGTGAGCAGTTATTCAGATGAAAGAAAAGTGACCAATGACACACTTTTGTAACTTAATTTTAAGCTTTCGTAATTCACTTATTTGATCTGGTAATTCTTTTGTATGACAAGCTCTGCGGCTTTAACCCCCCATGAATAAAGGCTTCGCTAATGTTAATGCTTATTAACTTATCAACCAATTGGCTGGGCCATCTAGTGTTTTGCTAACCAATAGCCGTATTTATGCTGAAATGTTAGCGATGTCACTTTAAATTGGTTAATCATTATGTAGGATAAAGCCAGTTATTTAGATATTGGTTTACCAGTGTGTTAGGCATTGAGTAGCTATCGCAAAATTAATGGAGTAATCATGAAAACCGATTCTAATCGAGTCGCCATGGGCAAAGTTTGCCTTATGTACTTTTTTTACAACTTCTTCTGGTCGTTAAGCTCAGGTTCTTTATTTGCAGTATGGCTGAATGACAAAGTTGGCATCGATGGTTCTCAAATCGGCGTATTGTTTGGCTTGCAAACCGGTATTGCGGTTTTGTTTAAACCTGCTTTTGGCTATATCCTCGATAAGCTTGGTCTTAAAAAACACCTTATATACTTCATCTCTTTCTTAAGCTTGTTAATTGGTCCTTTCTACATCTATGTATACGGCCCACTACTGGGTAACGATTCAACATTTGTATTGGGTATTGTTGCTGGCTCTGTTTACCTGGGCATGCTGTTCCAAGCGGGCAGTGGTGTTATCGCCTCTTATAGTGACCGTTTTGCGCGTTGCCATGATAACGATTTCGGATTGGTTAACGGTTTTGGTATCGCTGCTTGGGGTGTATCTGCAGTATTAGCAGGTTACCTATATAACATTAACCCAGATTTCATTTTCTATGCCTGTAGTATTGCGGCTTTACTGATGTTGTTATGCGCTTGGACGCTTAAAGTAAGCCACTTAGAAGACGTTGATAACGAAGTTATCTCGCAGGATAAAATTCAAAAAGAAGATGTTATTCGCCTATTGAAGAACCCTAAAATGTGGGCCTTCATGACTTACGCGGGCACTATCTCGGTGGTGTTTTGGACCTCAATGAGTCAGTTCACTCGTTACTTTATTAGTTTCTTCCCAACCCAAGAAGAGGGCATTTCTTTTAGCTCAAACATGGACGGGCTTACCGCTATCTTCCTGTTCTTTGTGAGTGCTGGTGTGCCATTCATTATTCGTAAAATTGGTGCCAAGGGCAGCCTTATTCTTACCGCTGTAGGTATTACCTCATTCTTGTTAATGATTGGTTTTGCTGGCTTGGGTGAGAAGAACCTCTACTTAGCCATTGTTGCTAAATTGCTGTTCGGTATTGTTAATCCGCTGTTGATTGTGTCGGTATTCGCTTACACGGCAGAGCAGTTTGATAAGAAAGTAAATTCCTTCACTTACATGTTTGGATTCCAGGTGATTAATAACTTAATGACCGCCATTGCTGCGCCAGTAATGGGTGTGATGTACGACCAACACGGATTCCCACATAGCTATATCTATTTTGGTGTGTTCGCTGCTGTTGCCACGGTAATGGCAATGTTCACGCTAAGTTCCAAGAAAAAGCTGACTACAACAGATCAACAAGAAACCGTAGCAGCATAAATAATCGAAACACTATTTTTAAATAAGGATGTTAGGTAAACGTATGAAAACACGTATTTTTGCACTATCCGCTTTAGCGCTCTCTTGCAGCATGGCTAATGCGCAAGAAGCAGCTTTAGATTACTTAGGAGCACAAGTGGTTGAAGGTGCTCGCTTCTGGGGCTACGGCCGCGGTGGTACAGGTACTTCTACTGACAAAGTAATGGGCTTACGCTCAGATTTAGCCAACAACGGCTTTAACATTATCGAAACTGCTGGTAACCCACATGCTCAAACCGGTCGTTTAGGTAACGAAGGTAACTTTGCTGAATTCCATATCGATTACGGCTTAGTGCTAAACGACATGAATTGGGTAATTAAAACCAACATTGCAACAGATATGAAAAAATTCAATCTGGACGAATGGTGGGTAGCTGGGCAAGGCGTATTTAAATCAAACCCTGGTGCAGTGATTTGGGTGGGTAAGCGTTATTACCAACGTTACAAAGCTGAGATTCTTGATTATCACATGCTGCAAAATGATGGCGTAGGTGCTGGTATCGATGATTGGGACTTTGGTTTTGCTAAATTTAACCTAGGTATTACCAAGCAAGAGAATGGCGATAGCTACGGTCAAGACTTCTGTTCAATCAACGATCCAACTTATGCTTGTGACAGCAGCGGTCGTTCGGGTTACCGCGGTGGATACCACTCGGTAAATACACGCTTACATGGCATGAAAATTACCGACAACATTGCTGCGGGCTTGTTCTTTAATTATGGCTTCTACGCAGGCTCTGATACTACCTTGAGCGAAAATGGCAGCATGACTGCCAAAGATATGAACCCAAATAGCTACCAGGCTGGTTTCCAAATTAAGCAAGGCCAATGGGCTGACTTTAATGAATTTGTCGTTCGTTACAGCAGCGACATTGGTAAGTCGATGACTCAAGATTGGTTAGATACTCCATCAACTCAGATTGGTGCGTTCTTCCAAGGTATGCAAGAGCTAGGTGACTCATTCCGACTTCAATACGCATTGGTATATGAAGGACAGAAATTTGATGACGAAGCGCTAAAACGCAACTTAGTATCTATTGATAAGTCTGATTGGGGCAACATTACCATTCGTCCTACTTACATCTGGGATGATCGCTTCTCAACTGATTTAGAATTGAGCTACGACCAAATCAAGCTAAATGCTCGTGAAGGTTACGGCGAGAGCGGTACTAACTCATCTTACAAAGTTACTCTGTCGCAAAACGTACATATTGGTGGCACCTTCTGGGATCGTCCAGTACTACGTTTCTTCGTGACTTACGGTCAATCTGATACTCAAACCACGGTTTACAACAACCGCCATGGTGAAGGTGTAGATAACCCAAGTTGGGAATGGCGTCACAACCCTTACGTAACAGAGAAGGGTAAAAACTCTGCTACTACAGTTGGCGCACAATTCGAAACGTGGTGGTAGGCCGCCCATAGTTATACCCACTTAGCACTAGAGCCCGTAAGCCAAGGCTTACGGGCCTCCCACTCGTAATGGTAGAAGTTATGAAATTTACAAAAAATAAAATTGCTGCGCTGTTATCGCTCACTTTGTTGGGTGTGTACGGATGTGGCTCAACTCCTAGCTCGAGCGACGCCGAAGGCGCTGTTGAAGATGTAGGCGGAACGATTCCAGATTTTGAATCTGCCGCTTTTTTCAAAAAAGTTAAAAAAGACCATGCTAAAGCCGAAGTGGTTAGCGACCAAGGTGTTACTAGCGGAAGTAGTGCGCTAAAAGTAAACTTTGATTCGGTATCCGAGGCTAACAAATTTAAGTACTGGCCAAATGTTAAAGTACACCCAGATTCTGGCTTTTGGAACTGGAATGCGAAAGGCAGCTTAAGCCTAGACATTACCAACCCAACTGATAGCCCAGCAAACATCATTCTAAAATTGGCTGACAACGTGGGCGTAATGGGCTCAGGCGACAACCAATTAAACTACGCGGTTAATGTACCCGCTGGTGAAACAGTGCCAGTTGAGATGTTATTTAACGGCACCAAACGTAAGTTAGATGGCTACTGGGGTGGCGAGAAAATTAACTTACGTAACATTGTAGAATTCCAAATCTTTGTGCAAGGTCCAATGGATGCACAAACAGTCATTATCGATAACTTTAACTTAGTGGATGCTACCGGCGACTTTATTGAAGCCTCTGGCCAAGAAGTTAAGGTAAGTGGTCCAATTCCAACGGTTGCTTCAATTACTAGCTTTGACGAAGGCCAACCTACCTTTGTTGCTTTTGACCGCAGTGCAGCGGCAACGGTAACCGAATTAAAAACCGACATGGGCGGTTTGTTAGCTGTTAAATTAGCAGCGACTAACGCCTACCCTAATATCACTTTTAAAGCGCCACAACCTTGGGATTGGAGCGAGTACGGTGATTTTAGCTTAGCGTTTGATCTAGAAAGTAAAACAGACGAACCTTTGCAGTTGTTTGTTCGCGTTGATGACGCAGAAAATGAAAATTGGGGCGGCACTGCAAACGGCGTAGTAGACAGTATGTCTAGCTACGTAACGCTAGCACCTGGTGATGATGGTACTTTCTACTTGCCGCTAGGCCAAACTGGCAACCAAATCGTTTCTGGTATGCGTGCCGAGCCACCTAAAAAGTCCTACAACGCGCAAGCGATTAGTTATGGCTGGGGTGAAAAAAGCTTAGATACGTCAAACATTGTATCTTTCCAGCTATACCTGCAAAACCCAACTAAAGATGCAGAATTCAATATTAAGAGTGTTCGACTTATTCCAAATATTGATGCAGATGCAACCCGTTATGAAGGTTTGATTGACCAATATGGTCAGTTTACTGGTTCTGAATGGCCGAAGAAAATTAGCGAAGACGAAGAGCTAGAAACCATGGGTAAGCTGGCAAAAATGTCGCTTAAATCGACCAGCCAAATGCCAGGTCGAAGCATCTATGGTGGCTGGGCCGATGGTCCGAAGCTGAAAGGCACAGGTTTCTTCCGTACAGAGAAAGTAGACGGTAAGTGGTCGTTAGTAGACCCACAAGGTAACTTGTTCTTCGCAACCGGTGTCGACAATATTCGTATGGACGACACAGTAACCATTACTGGCCACGACTTTGCAGACAAAGACAAACGTAGCGGTAAAGAAGTGGCTTCTGAAGTTCGCCGTTCAATGTTTACTTGGTTACCAGAAGATGACGATGTATTAGCCGAGAACTATGACTACGCAAACTGGGTGCATTCAGGGGCACTTAAGAAAGGCGAAGTATTTAGTTTCTACGGCGCTAACTTGCAACGTAAATATGGCGGTACTTTCTCAGAAGCTGAAAAAGTGTGGAAAGACATCACCATAGACCGCATGGTTGATTGGGGCTTCACAACCCTAGGTAACTGGGCAGATCCAATGTTCTACGACAACAAAAAAGTTGCTTACGTAGCAAACGGTTGGATTTTTGGCGACCACGCACGCATTAGCACTGGTAACGACTACTGGGGTCCTATTCACGATCCGTTTGACCCAGAGTTTGTAAATAGTGTTAAGGCGATGACTAAAAAGCTAATGACAGAAGTAGACAAAAATGACCCATGGATGATGGGAGTGTTTGTCGACAACGAGATTAGCTGGGGTAACACCAAAAACGACGCAAACCACTACGGTTTGGTGGTTAATGCGCTTAGCTACGACATGAAGAAGAGCCCGGCTAAAGCATCCTTTACCGAGCACTTAAAAGAGAAGTACTGGGCCATTGAAGATCTAAACACTAGCTGGGGCGTGAAAGTTGCGTCGTGGGCAGAGTTTGAGAAGTCATTTGATCACCGCTCTCGCTTAAGCAAAAACATGAAGAAAGATTATGCCGAAATGCTAGAAATGCTTTCTGCTAAATACTTCTCAACGGTTCGTGCTGAGCTTAAGAAAGTACTGCCTAATCACCTATATCTAGGCGCACGCTTTGCAGACTGGGGTGTTACGCCTGAGATTGCCAAAGGTGCTGCACCTTACGTAGACGTGATGAGCTACAACTTGTACGCCGAAGACCTTAACTCAAAGGGTGATTGGAGCAAGTTAGCTGAGCTAGATAAGCCAAGCATTATTGGTGAGTTCCACTTCGGTTCAACTGACTCAGGCTTATTCCACGGCGGTATCGTGTCGGCAGCTAGCCAGCAAGATCGCGCTAAGAAATACACCAACTACATGAACAGTATTGCCGACAACCCTTACTTCGTAGGTGCTCACTGGTTCCAATACATTGACTCTCCAACAACGGGTCGTGCTTGGGATGGTGAAAACTACAACGTAGGTTTTGTTTCAATCACTGATACACCATACGTTCCACTGGTTGAAGCCGCTAAGAAATTCAACCAAGACGTTTACATGCTTCGTTACAAAAAATAATCGCAACAACGATTTAGCACTCCTCAGTTAGGTGGGGAGTGCAATCTGCTAGGTACAAGGAATGGGCAGGAAATATGAAGATTAAATTTTTATCTGCAGCAATCGCTGCAAGCTTAGCATTGCCATTAAGTGCTGCTACCTTAGTCACCTCTTTTGAGGAAGCCGACTACAGCAGCTCTGAAAACAATGCTGAATTTTTGGAAGTGTCTGGAGATGCCACTTCTGAAGTTTCAACTGAACAAGCTACTGATGGTAATCAATCGATTAAAGCGTCTTTTGACGCGGCTTTCAAACCAATGGTTGTTTGGAACTGGGGAAGTTGGAACTGGGGTGCTGAAGATGTTATGTCAGTAGATGTTGTTAACCCTAACGACACTGACGTTACCTTTGCCATCAAGCTAATTGATAGTGATATTCTTCCTGATTGGGTAGATGAGTCTCAAACCTCATTGGACTACTTTAGGGTTTCAGCTAATACCACGCAGACCTTTAGCTTTAACTTAAATGGCGGGAACGAGTTCCAAACTCATGGCGAAAACTTTAGTAAAGATAAAGTTATCGGTGTGCAGTTCATGCTCTCTGAAAACGATCCTCAAGTATTGTACTTTGACAACATCATGGTTGATGGCGAAGCAGTCACTCCGCCACCAAGTGATGGTGCAGTGAATACACAAACCGCGCCTGTAGCCACCTTAGCGCAAATCGAAGACTTTGAAACAATTCCAGATTACTTACGACCTGATGGTGGGGTAAACGTTTCAACTACTACTGAGATTGTGACTAAAGGCGCTGCAGCAATGGCTGCCGAGTTTACTGCAGGTTGGAACGCTTTAGTGTTTGCAGGTGCTTGGAATTGGGCTGAACTAGGTGAGCAAACCGCAGTCGCCGTTGACGTTTCAAATACTAGCGATAGTAATATCTGGTTGTACTCACGTATAGAAGATGTAAATAGCCAAGGTGAAACTGCGACTCGCGGCGTATTGGTTAAAGCTGGCGAATCGAAAACCATTTACACCAGCTTAAATGACAATCCTTCATTGCTTACTCAAAATGAGCGTGTGTCAACTTTAGGTTTACGTGATATTCCAGCTGACCCAATGAGCGCTCAAAACGGCTGGGGTGATTTTGTTGCCTTAGACAAATCTCAAATTACCGCGATTCGTTACTTCATTGGCGAATTAGCCAGTGGTGAGACTAGCCAAACACTTGTGTTTGATAACATGCGGGTCATTAAAGACCTTAACCACGAATCAGCCTATGCAGAAATGACCGATGCTATGGGGCAAAACAACTTCGTCACTTATGCAGGTAAAGTTGCCAGCAAAGAAGAGTTAGCTAAGTTAAGTGATCCGGAAATGGCTGCTTTGGGTGAGTTAACCAACCGCAATATGTACGGTGGTAACCCAGATTCGTCGCCAGCTACAGACTGTGTACTAGCTACGCCTGCCTCGTTTAACGCTTGTAAAGACGCTGATGGTAACTGGCAATTGGTAGACCCTGCTGGTAATGCGTTCTTCTCAACCGGTGTTGATAACATTCGTCTGCAAGATACTTACACCATGACCGGTGTGTCGAGTGATGCCGAATCTGAGTCTGCACTTCGTCAGTCGATGTTTACAGAAATTCCAAGTGATTATGTAAATGAAAACTATGGTCCTGTGCATAGTGGACCTGTTTCTCAAGGCCAAGCTGTAAGTTTTTACGCTAATAACTTAATTACCCGCCACGCTAGCGAAGACGTATGGCGAGACATTACTGTTAAGCGTATGAAAGACTGGGGCTTTAACACCTTAGGTAACTGGACCGATCCAGCCTTGTATGCAAACGGTGATGTTCCTTACGTGGCAAATGGTTGGTCAACCTCTGGTGCCGATCGTCTTCCAGTTAAACAAATTGGCAGCGGCTACTGGGGACCACTTCCTGATCCGTGGGATGCTAATTTTGCTACTAATGCCGCCACAATGGCTGCAGAGATCAAAGCTCAGGTTGAAGGCAACGAAGAGTACTTAGTGGGTATTTTTGTTGATAACGAAATGAGCTGGGGCAATGTCACTGATGTTGAAGGCTCTCGTTATGCGCAAACGCTAGCGGTGTTCAATACCGACGGCACTGATGCAACAACTAGCCCTGCCAAAAATAGCTTTATTTGGTTCCTAGAGAACCAGCGTTATACCGGTGGCATTGCTGACCTAAACGCAGCCTGGGGAACCGATTATGCGTCTTGGGATGCGATGCGCCCAGCGCAAGAGTTAGCTTATGTGGCTGGCATGGAAGCTGATATGCAGTTCCTTGCTTGGCAGTTTGCTTTCCAATACTTCAACACCGTAAACACGGCATTAAAAGCTGAGTTACCAAACCACTTGTACTTGGGCTCTCGCTTTGCAGATTGGGGACGTACTCCTGAAGTAGTAAGTGCTGCTGCGGCTGTTGTTGATGTAATGAGCTACAACATCTACAAAGACAGCATTGCTGCTGCCGATTGGGATGCCGATGCCTTAAGTCAAATCGAAGCCATTGATAAGCCAGTAATTATTGGTGAGTTCCACTTCGGTGCGCTTGATAGCGGTTCGTTTGCAGAAGGTGTAGTAAATGCCACCTCGCAACAAGATCGTGCAGACAAAATGGTTAGCTTCTACGAATCAGTAAATGCCCATAAAAACTTTGTAGGTGCGCATTGGTTCCAATACATCGATTCACCATTAACGGGTCGTGCATGGGATGGCGAAAACTACAACGTTGGTTTTGTTAGTAATACTGACACGCCATATACATTGATGACAGATGCTGCGCGTGAGTTTAACTGTGGCATGTACGGCACTGACTGCTCTAGCTTAAGCAATGCTACTGAAGCTGCTTCGAGAGCGGGTGAGTTGTATACCGGTACCAATATTGGTGTTAGCCACTCTGGCCCAGAAGCGCCAGATCCAGGTGAGCCAGTAGATCCTCCAATTGATCCGCCAACACCACCAACGGGTGGCGTAACTGGCGGTGGCGGTAGCGCAGGTTGGTTATCACTAGTAGGTTTGGCCGGCGTATTTTTACTAAGACGTCGTAAAGTGTAAGGACTGTGCCGCCTCGTAAATTAAGTTGTATTGTGAGGCGGCCTTTTTATTTTCAGGAAGAAATATGAAGTATCTATATATTGTCCGCGGGTCATTTGGCAGCGGTAAAACCGAGTTTGCAAAAACCATCACTAAAGACGTGGTGTCCTGCTGGGATTATTATGCCCAGTATGGTCAAAACAAGTGGAATGAAGAACTTAAGCCGCATGCCGATGAGTATTGTCGTGCCTCTGTTGCTGAGTTAATGGAAAAAGGCGTTAACAGCATCGCCGTGACTAACTCCTTCTCTAAATCTAGTGACTTAGATTTTTACCTTGAAGCCGCCAACCTGCATGAATACAAAGTATTCACCTTGGTGATGGAAAATCAAAATAGCGAAGAATACAAACGTGACGCGCCAGAAGATGTGGTGCTTAAACAGATTATTAACTTAAAAAATAGCGTGGTATTCCACCAAGGTTTTTAACAGCAATTGATAGCGTTTTGGTAAGAGAAAAAGTATGAAAAAAATAACCATTGCCAGCTTCTTTTTGTTTTGCGGTTTAACCTTATCTAATAGCGTTCTAGCACAGGTAACAACGCCCATGGTTTTGGGCGAACGCGACCGCTTAGTCGTTGATTTGATTAAATTAGCATTTGAAAAAAGTAACTATTCGCAAAAAATTCAACCCATCGATACCTATTACAGTGAGGCTCGATTAGTTGAAGAAGTAAAACAAGATCAGGTGAGTGTGATTTGGGCTGGTGCGTCAAACTCAATGCAGCAACAGCTTAAAGCCATCAAGATCCCTATTTTTAAAGGATTATTGGGCCACCGCGTTTTTGTTATTGAAAAAAGTAATCAAGCAGCCTTTGAAGGCGTGTCTAGTTTAGCCTCGTTAAAGCGCTTAAAAGCAGGCTTAGGCCGTTTTTGGGGCGATACTGAAATCCTAGAAAATGCCGGACTAGAAGTAGTTAAACCGGTTAAAGCGCAAAGCTTATTCTACATGGTAGATGGCGGGCGTTTTGACTACCTACCTTTAGCCGTGCACGAAGCCTGGGAAGTGGTAGAAACCCAAAAGGAAGTAAACCTTGCCGTAGAAGATGACATTCTGTTGGTCTACCCAATGGCGATGTATCTCTACGTTAATCCTAAGAATCGCGCCTTATATGATGCGATTAACGATGGCTTAGAAACCGCCATTGCTGATGGCAGCTATAACCAGCTATTTTATCAATCTCCCCTTATCTCAAAAACCTTTGAAACAGCGCGCCTTACCGAGCGCCGAATAATAAAAATAGATAATCCTTTACTGCCCGCAGACGCACCTTTGCACCGCGAAGAGTTGTGGTTGGACATTCAAGAAAGATAGACATAAGCGAGACTAAACGTGAAAGCAAGTTTGAGTAAATCCCTAATTATTATATTACTGCTATTTGGTTTGCTAGGCCTGTTATTAGGCGGTGGCGTTAGCTACTTAAATACCAAAAGCAAATTGGCTGAAGGCTACTTAGTAGAGCAACAAGCCATTACCGAGATGGCCAAAGCATCATTAATAGAAGCGGTGTTTGTTTATGATTTTGAACAAGCGCAAGCCATTGTAGATGCTTTGGTTCAATCCCCGATCCTAAATGCAGTGGAAGTAGTGGACCAGCGTGGTAAAGCTATTTCTCAGGCCAGCATTGCCAATCAAAAGCAAGACTTCAATCTAATTGAGCTGCAACGTGGCGAGGACTTTATTGGTACCTTAAAGCTGCAATTTGATGATAGCAGTGTGATTGCCACGCTAAACAGCGAAATAACCAATGTAATGCTCAACATTATATTGGTATTAGCGGTTGTGGTTGCAGCCGTGTTTTTCTACGTGCGTAAGCTGGTGGTAATTCCAATCAACGACGTGGCAAACTCTTTGCACCAAATTGCCACTGGTGACGGGGACCTTACCCGACGTATTCCAGTGAACAACGATAACGAGATTGGTGTACTTAGTAGCAACTTCAACTTACTGATGGACAACCTATCGCACCTGCTTAATAGCATTCGTTCGGTGAGTGAGCAGGTAAGCTCGGTGTCTCATTCGTTAAGTTCATCTTCTAGCGAATCTCAGCGTGACTCTTTATCGCAACAAGATCAGATGGAGCAGGCGGCTACTTCACTGCAAGAAATGAGTGCCTCTGCAGAAGAGGTGTTTGTAAACGCTGAGCAAACCGCCGAGAAGTCGCAAACGGCCCGCGAGCAAACCTTGCTTGGTGTAGAGTTGGTGCGCGAAAACAGTCAACTCATTACCCGCTTATCGCAAAGCATTACCGATACCTCTTCACGTATCGATAAGTTAATTGATTCAAGCTCAGCGATTGGCTCTGTAGTGGAAGTTATTCGTAACATCGCCGAACAAACCAACCTACTTGCCTTAAACGCGGCAATTGAAGCAGCTCGAGCTGGTGAGCAAGGGCGAGGGTTTGCGGTGGTTGCCGATGAAGTAAGAGCATTGGCCCAGAAAACTCAAGAGTCTACCCAAGAAATTGAATCTATTGTTGCCGCGCTGCAAGACAATGCCTCAAATGCGGCTAGCTCTATGGGGGCAAGTTTGCAATCGAGTAAAGAGGTGGACAATGCGGCGGGGTCTATTTCACAAGCCTTACAAGATATCTGCGAGCACATTGAGAACATTAACCAAATGAACACGCACGTTGCGGTAGCTGCTAAACAACAAAACAGCGTTACTCAGACCATTGCTGAAAATGTTACCACCTTAAATACCCTGGCTAGTTCTATTGCAAATAATGCAAAAAATGTGAACGGACAAGTGATCTCACTCGAAGAACACAACAATGAGCTTGTAGTAAATATCAAACGTTTTAAAGTATGACAAATAAACTTAAATAGTAGGAAGTAATCAATGTTATTTGGAAACGTGAATAAGCTCTCTTTAGTAAAATATGTAAATCCATCCTTTGTTACTTGGATTGATGAAGCGATGGCTTTAGCTGCTGAGAAAGAAGACGGTAGATATGAGCTTTCAGGTGATGGTGTATTTGTATTACTAATGTCGCCAGGAACTGAAGAATTTGCTAAGCGTAAAGCAGAAATTCACAAACAGCATTTAGATATTCAAATCCTGTTAGACGGTGAAGAGCAAATTGGCTATACCCACGAACTAGCCGAAGAAGCTTTAGCCTTAACCGAACTTGAAAATGATGTGGCGTTTTTTGAGCAAGCGAGCAATGAGCAAATGGTTAAGCTTGGCAAAGGTGACTTTGCAGTGTTTTACCCAGACGAAGTGCATCGTCCGCTTTGCGCGGTAGCCGAACCTCGCCAAGTGCGCAAAGCGGTGGTTAAGATCCCTGTTAGTGCTTTGTAAGTGCACTAAATCCACTTAGCCAAGGCTAAGTGGATTCTTTTTTGCTGTTACTCGCTTATTAGCCTTTCACCCATCACTACTAATATTCCTTGATTAATGCCAGTTAACCTGCGCGCTACTGTTTACTTCACCATAAAAAATCCCAGCAATATAGACTGTTGTGCTAGTCGAACCCTATAGTGATACCTTTATTGACTTAGGGTTAAAGCATTAAGGCTTAGCACTTCGTTTACGCTTAAGCTTGGCTAACACGAGGCATGGTTCACAAGTTTGCAAAAATTGGTTTTCCAATAATTTGAATTGGTTGACATTTGTTTGGCTGAAGTCATTATTACCCTTAGATATTTTTCTGTTTTAACGCGTCGCTTGGCAGCTAGAAAGTTTAATACTTAAGGTTTGTTAGTTAAGTTTTCTCTATGGCTTAGTTATATTGCCTAGACTCTGCCATGGCTATCAGGACGCTAATCATTTGAGGATACATAATGGAAACGCGCTTAAGGGCTGACTCAGCTAAAACTATATCTGAGCATGAGCAATCAATTTTGATTTATGATTTTGCTGAGCAAATTCCTAAGGCTTTTAGTTTTAGCAACGTGGACGCAGAATTGGTAAGTGAAGGCAACGGCATTACTACTGGTTCGCAAGCCTTAAAAGTTACTACACATAGCAAAGAAAACTTTTACACCTCAATTTTTATCGAGCCTGAGCAGCCTTTTGATTGGAGTGCGCTTCCTAACTTTAGTTTTGCATTTGACGTCACAAACTTAGGTCGTCGTTCAACACAGATTTTCATCAATATCTTCGACAAACAAGGGCAAATGCATAGCCGCAGCATTAACGTGGCGGGTGGCTCTTGCAAAACTTATTTAAACGAGCTTAAGGGTGAGTTTTTAAAGGGTGGGCTTAACTATGAATCGGGTTTTCGCTCTAACCCTGCAGCCTGGGATACGCCATTTCACTATGCAACGTGGATGTGGGGCGAGATGAACATCGATTTAAGTGCCGTTGCCAAAATTGAATTAAGCATTCACGGTACTTTGATTGATCATCAGTTGGTGTTAGATAACTTTAGAGTGATTTTCACCCCGGAATGTAATCCCGATTTTCTTAAAGGTTGTTTAGATAAGTTTGGTCAAAATGCTTTAGTAGAAACCGCGGAAAAAGTACATTCTGAAGAAGAGTTATTGGCGGTTACAGCCAAAGAGCTTAAAGCCTTAGAGCAAGGCGCTATGCCCCAGCGTTCGCGCTTTAGTGGTTACACTGGTGGCCCGCAGCTAGAGGCAACTGGCTTTTTCCGTACCGAAAAAATCGACGGAAAATGGTCGTTAGTTGACCCAGATGGCTACCCATACTTTGCTACCGGCCTCGATATTATTCGCCTAGCAAACTCATTTACCATTACCGGTATTGATTACGACCACTCAAAAGTGGCTGCGCGTAGCGATGACGATGTAACACCTGAAGACTCTAAAGAAAAGCTCGAAATTTGCCAAGAAGCCTTTGATTCAGCCCATGTTGCTAACCAAACTCGCCGAGACTTTTTCGATTGGTTGCCTAGCTACGACGACCCGTTAGCTGAGCATTACAGCTATATGCGTGAACTGTTTGAAGGGCCAGTTGATCGCGGCGAGATCTTTAGTTTTTACTCGGCAAATCTACAGCGCAAGTACGGTCAAGATGACGCCGATTACATGGGCAAGTGGCGTGAAGTTACCATGGACCGCATGCTTAACTGGGGCTTTTCTTGTTTAGGTAATTGGACTGCTCCAGAATTTTACTGTAACGATAAAATTCCTTATTTCGCCAATGGCTGGATTATTGGTGACTTTAAAACAGTGACTAGTGGCGATGACTTTTGGGCGCCACTGCCAGATCCTTTCGACCCGGTATTTAGAGAGCGCGCCGAAGCAACCGTAAGCCAAGTTAAAGCCGAAATGCAAGGTTCACCATGGTGTGTGGGTATTTTCATTGATAATGAGAAAAGCTGGGGCCGAATGGGCACCATTAATGGCCATTATGGTATTGCGATCCATACTCTAGGTCGCAGCGATGAGGAGAGCCCAACTAAGGCAGTATTCACTCAAGCCTTAAAAGACAAGTACGGCACTGTAGAACAGCTTAACCAAGCTTGGGGGACTAAGATTGAATCTTGGCAAGCTGTAGCTGGTGGCGTTAGTGATTTAGCCCATAACGAAGCACAGCTTAGTGACTACTCCATGTTATTAGAGTTGTACGCCAGCGAATACTTCAAAGTGGTAAACGAGTCGCTTAAGGCTCAATTACCTAATCACTTGTATTTGGGAGCTCGATTTGCTGATTGGGGCTGTAATCCAGAGGTGGTAAGAGCCGCAGCAAAACATGTGGATGTTGTAAGTTACAACTACTACAAAGAAGGGCTACACCCAGAACCTTGGAAGTTTTTGGCCGAAGTAGATATGCCAAGCATTATTGGTGAGTTTCATATTGGCGTTAAAGAAGGTTTCTTTCACGCAGGTTTGGTGACGGCTAACGACCAAACCGAGCGCGGCGAGATGTTCGAAGATTACTTAAACTCGGTAATTGATAATCCATACTTTGTTGGGGCGCATTGGTTCCAATACATTGACTCGCCGATTACTGGGCGTTCGTTTGACGGTGAAAACTACAATGTGGGTTTTGTGGGTATCACCGATGTACCATATCAGCCAATGGTTGATGCTGCGAAGCGGGTAAATGGCGGCATGTATCAGCGCCGTTTTAATAAGGCGAAAAAGTAGCGCGCTTTGATAGGTACCTATAAGTAAAAAGCGGGCTTCGATCCAAGGCGTTTACAAAACGTGGGTCTAGGTCTTTTTAGTCAAAGCATAAGGGTGCTGTTTTACTGATTAATTCCAGCATGCAGCGCCCTTTCTTTTGGAAAATTTTTCTGAGGGATTGTATAAGGATTCAGTTGTTATCTTCTCTTGCGGCATTGCTCTGCGCAATGTGCGGTTAAGCAAAAACCTATTTGCTGCAATAAAGTATTTTAATACAGCAACCTATTAGGGCTCGCCTAGTTAGGCATTCGTTCCATTTTTGCCATTCTTAGACAGCAAAAAAGGCAAGCGCTGCTTGCTTTTCCTGATAGGCCCACAAAGTGTAAACACTTTGGCCTAAGGCGCCTTTTATTGGTAGTCCAATTGTTATATTGGTTATTAACTTTTGCTGGGTGTCTCCTAGCTCCTCTGCTTTTTTCGGCAATTTTTTCTTTATGTCTGTTATTTAAGTTACTTACTTTTTTGGGGAGGTTTAAGTTGATGTTGTCTAATCTCCCTCTAACTGTTTGCTATAAAAGACTTTGACGGCTATCGCATAATTAACAATTAAATATGATATAGATCCTGCCTTAAAGGTTAACCAATTGCTCATTGGTTAATCAATTGTTTAGATTGGGCGATGTATTGTTGTACTTTTTAGCTCAAAGGCATTTAAGCCAATCAACAAAAGGATTTTTGATGATATCTCGCAATAGTTCTAAACAAAGAGTGTTTACGCGCAGCTTGATCAGTGCATTGGTTATCGCCATTACCGGGTGTAATAGCAGTAGTGATGATGGAAATGGCGGAAGCGGTGGTGGGTTTACGCCTATTACAGTAACCAATACGCAGCCGGTAGAAATGCCTTACAGTGTTAGCGGCTCTAGCCTCAAGCAAGTAAACTTTGAGTTTTCTATAAGCGTTCCCTATGCCAACTTAAGTTTGTATGCCGATGATCAATTGTTATTGGATAACATTGATATTCCTAGTCAAGGTATTAATCAGCTAAACGCAATTGTTGATTTTGGCTCTTTAGGTGACAAGCAGTTGCGCCTTGTTGGACGAAATGGCGATATCTTGATTAACAACATGACCTTTCAAGATATTAGCGACTTAAGTATGCCTAAGTTTCGCGACGCTTCCGACGAAATAGGTTTAGTGACCGAAGATACCTACAAGTATGGTGGTCCGTCGGTGGGTGATATTAACAACGATGGTCACTACGACTTTGTGCTTAATAACCACAACTATATTTCTACCCAGCTAGCGATGAACAATGGCGATGGTACCGTGACCTTAAGCGATCTGTTTCCTAATGTTCAGGACTTTCACGGTTCGGCCCTTGGTGATTACACTGGCAATGGTGAATTAGATATTATGGTGGCGCTAGGCGGAGCTAATGGTACTAGCCCATCGTCTTATGTACTGCTCAAAAATGAAGGCGGAACCTTCACCCAAGCCACCGATACTGGCATAACAACACCTGCGCGTGGTCGCGCACCTCGTTGGTTAGATATGGATTTAGATGGTCATTTAGATTTAGCTTTAATCAATGCTAAAACGCCAAACTACGATGGCCCGCAACAACTCTTTTACCGCAACAAGGGTGACGGTACTTTCGAAGAAGTACGCATTCCTGGTATCGAGAGTGCCGAAGCCGAGCGCGCCTTGGTTCTCGACTTTAATAATGACGGTATTGACGACATATTGCTATTCTCGCCAATAACGCTTTGGCAGGGCAATGGCAACCTAGGCTTTACCGATGTTACAGCTCAATGGCTACCAGAAGGCGCAGCTAATGCTTGGCAAGTGCAAGCAGTAGCAGACGTTGATGTAAACGGTAACGGTTTATTTGATTTGTATATTGCTCGAGGCAAACCAGAGTATCAGCTGTCTGACAAATCTTATGACTTTAACCCATCAACTAAAAAGCTCGATATCCGTGATAATGGTGAAACTGGCACAACGGAGATTAGCTTCACTGCTGACGAGAGCGTTACGTTATCTGGCTTAGATTTGGTTTATCGCCAGTATGATGGTGGTTACCCTATCTACCTTGGTGAAACCAAAGAGCGTAAAGATGTACATGCCACAGGCTTCCAGCCTGACCAGCTTCCACCAGAAATGAGTGGGGCGCCAAGTACCTTGGAAATAACCACAGAGGCGGCTAATGGTTGGCCTAGCGCACGTGAAGCTAACGGCATTTACATTGGTTACTTAGGTGATGGTAACTGGAAAGCCGAGTGGGTTCGTGATCAAAATGTTTATTGGAATGTGAGTTTCACATTAGATGGATTAAATGACCTCGCTCTAGATTGGCAGCCTAATAACCGCAACGAACAAGATATTTTGTTGATTAACCAAGGCGATAAGTTTGTTGATGCCTCGAGTGAGTGGAATTTGCCTAAAGGTGGTAACCACTGGGGGGTTACTCACGGTGACTTCAATAATAATGGATTCAATGACATCTTTATTCACCGTTTTGGCTTTTTAAAAGAGCGTGTGACAGACCTATTATTGGTAAACACTGGTAAAGGACAGTTTATACCTACTACTTTACATGGTGCGCATAGCATGACAGACCATGGTCATGGAGATATGGGCCAAGGCTTTGATTTTGACCAAAACGGTCGCGTAGATTTACTTAACGGCAGTAATGAAGAAGGCCGTTGGTACATGTACAAAAATGATACCCAAGACTTAGGTAATTACGTATTAGTTGATGTTGGTTACAGCCCGCTAAATAAGCTTGACCCCTTATCGGCACAGGTTGTGGTAACAACCGAAAGTGGTAAAACTTATCGTAAGCGTGTGGGATCAGCAGGCGAAGTCTTCTCGCAAGGCTCGATTAACATGCTGCACTTTGGTTTAGCCAATGAAACCGAGATCAAGCAAGTTGCAGTGCACTGGCGTAACGGCGAAAAGGTATACTTTAGTGATGTAAATGCTAATGCAAAATACTTAACTAAAGATGCTGCTAACCCTGCTCCAACAGCGATTGCCTTGGAACGACAAGAGAAAAAGCTTGCCGTGGCAGAAACCTATAGCTTAATGCCAAGCTTTGTTCCGTTAAACGCACAAGCTAGCGTGAGCTATCGCTCATCGGATCCAAGTGTTGCAACAGTGAGTGAAGATGGCTTGGTAACTGCGGTTGGCGATGGTGACGCAACCATTACTGTTAGCTCGTTAATCGCAGACGATGTGTCCACAACAATGGCCATTGGTGTTGGTGATTTTGACCCCATTTATGCCACCGACATTACCATTGCCGGCGATGACCAAACATTTTACGTGGGACAAACAACTAGCTTAAGCGCTACGCTAGCCTCTTCAGATCCTCTTGAACAGCCTGATGACCAAAGTATTACTTGGCAAAGTAGCAATACTGCAATCGCTACTGTAGATGGTTCTGGCGCGGTGACTGGTATTGCAGAAGGCTCAGCAGATATTACGGCGATTGCTAATGGCTCAGAGGTGGCCAATGATGTCTCTGACCTAGTTAGCTTAAATATTGAAACCTTTTATGCTTCGGCAATGAGTTTTGATGATGTTAATAAATACACTAGCACTGACTATTCGACCGGTGGTTCGATGGACGTGCAAGTTAACTATCATGCGGGATCTGGTGATAGTGTAGACAGCAACGGTATTGTTTATCGTTTACGTGAAATACAAGCGGGTTGGGTAGGCATTACTCAAGATCATACGGAAATAGATACCACTGCGGCTGGCCAAGTTTCTGGTACGAGTTCGGTGTCGATTCCTCTTAATGATGCCACCGCAAGTGCAGATTTACCGAGTGGTGATTTTCACTTCTTATTTATCGAGTTTAATACCACTAGTGGTAAGCACGTGGAAGTTAAGGTTGGTTTTGCACCAGGAGACATAACGATTGTAGCCGCACCTTAATGAATTCGTTTGTTAAATAATCCTGTGTAGCTATAGCACCAGAAGCGCAAGATAGGCTTCTGGTGCTTTTTCTTTTATCACTTGCAGTTCGCTTACCGCATCTTCAGATTTGCTGTAAATCCCGCTAGCTAAGGCCTTAGTATGATAGGCGGCGATGGAGCAACAGGGCGGTTTGCATAGCTGAATCAGGTAAGGCTTGGTTAAAGGTAATTACAAGCGCATTGCCGTTGTTTTTAACTATGCGATGCTTGGGTATGATACTGGTGGCTTATTGGGCCTCTAATAAGGGCTCGCCTAAAGCATGCCAGTGGCTAACCCGTTGTTGTTTAACCCCCGATTGTTGAATGGCTTTATCAACTAAACCTAAGCGAATAATTTTAGCTAAGCCTTGATCAATGGCTTGGGCTATTTCAGCGCCGTGTGGGTGTTTCTTCGATACCATAAAATGACGACTTTCTTGAAACTCTATTTTCACATTTGGGATCGGGTAAAAGCTGCCATAACTATCATGAATGGCTAGATCTGGGGTATTAGGGAACTCTAAAAAGGCAACGTTAATTCTGCCTTTACTTAACATGCCAAATAATGACTGATTACGGTTGAGTTTATCTATGTTGTTAAAGCCACTACGCTGTAACTGGGCTATGTCTTGATACCAAGTACTTCCTACGCTAATGGGCAATTCTTTAAGTTGCTCATGAGTTAAAGCTTGGCTGAGCAAAGGGGAATTGTCGTTAACATAAAAGCCTTTTTCAAAGGTATTTTTAGGGATAATAGCCACCGACTTGTACGTACTATCATCAAAGTCACTTTCCCAAATATCGGCTTGATAAACTGCCACATTGCCTTGTTTCAACTCTCGCAGGCTGCGACCGGTATTAGGCGAGGTCACAAAGGTGAGCGAATACTGCAAATCGCTATAACTAAGGGCTTGAGTTAACAGCAGCAAGCTTACGGTTGCGCGATCTGAGTAGGGCGATTGGTAGTCACTAATTTGGCTAGGGTCACCACCTTTAAGCTCAAGCAATTGCTGGTAATTTGAGAAGGTGCCTTGGTCACCAATAATCGACACATCGATATCGGCGAGAGAAGAAAAGCTAGACAGACATAAAATGCTGAATATCCACGGTCTCACTATTGCTCCTCGTCTGGTTGTTGCGGTCTTTATTTAGTTAGCCGTTACTTACTGTAGCGTAAGATGACAAGTTAAAGTGTAGACTGTTTCACAATCGTTATTAGGGGCAATAGTTGAACTGGTGATTAAGCCTCGTTTTTAGATGATTTGATACGCTGAATAATGGTGAGGATCAATACCCACGAGGCGAGGATAAAGGTAATAATATTGGCTAAAAACACCGATAAATCTTGAATTAAGAAGCCGTAAATCATCCACAGACCTACGCCTGTGGTTAATATGGAATACATGGTTAATGAAATTCCGGCAACATTCTTAGTCTTAATAATGTGTATTACCTGCGGAACAAACGACAAAGTGGTGCAGCTAGCTGCTATTAATCCAAGAATCGTAAGGGCTGTCATCTAAACTCCATTTCATTGGTAAACCAATTTTGAGGAATTATACATTTTTGGTTAACCGTGTAAACGATTGAACAGGGGAAACTAAGGCCCAGTCACGTAAGATAAGACTTTGGCCGACAAAATATTTTTGGACAGCAGATGTTGCAGCAAGTCTTGAGTCTTTTCTCGTAAACTGTCGCGTAATAAGCAGCATTGCTGGAGCGCTCTTATGCTTTATTCAGAGTTTGTACTACTGTCTTCGCCAGCATCCTTAAGGAGTTGACCGCTTGCCTTTGTGAACAATGACTTCGCTACTATCCAATTCACTGGCTAGGCGTTTAGGTTCATCGATCTTGGCTAGCGCTTCCCAACCTTCTTCTTTTGTATCGTATGTGTTTAGTAGTTTCTATAAAGGCCTCGGTTAAAACTAATAGTTTAGGGTTCGGCTATCTGTCTAGGGCAGTTTCAGTTATACGGTGTAACCGAGTATAATGATCCCAATGTACGAGCATTTGGGTGTAGATATAGTGTGATAACGTTCCAAAGTAACTCTGATTCTATTGCTCTATAAATTAAATCAATAAAATTAATTGATTAGGTTGTCTATTAAAGTCTGGCCTCTGTACCAAATTAGAAAAAGCCGTCCTAGTGACGGCTTTTTTACGTTTTGATGCCGGCGTTTTCCCTATGTGTGCCATCATTCAGCCCAATCGGACTTCAATCAAATAGCTTAAACAAACAATCCTGTTTCAAGTGCTTATTGGTGAGCGTTATCAATCAATGGCTTTGAAGTAAGCTATGACTTCGCTTATTGTTCTTGTCTAGCATCGGTTGTTAAGAGGGCGCGGTTTGTTGGTTAATACCATAGACAAGGTTTTGTTTGCGGTTCTGTTGTTGGGCTTTATGCAGTTGCCGCTGTTAAGTAATCATTACTTGCAGTTTGTTAGTGGCCAACATGATGTATTGCAACAGCAAGTGGACAACTTTCAACGGAATGCTGAGTTGCACCAATACTCAAGCATTGACGCGATGATTGATGACTTTAAGAATAATCCTAACTTAGCTGTGCGCACAGACGCCGAGCAAAAACAGCAAACCATGTATGAATACGAGGAGCTGAGCCAAGCCATTATAGTCTTTGAGCAAGGCTCTTATTATCAAAAGGCCAAATACATGTTTAGCCCTCAGCGCTGGGAAACGCTTGAAAAAGTACTCGCTAACTTCAAACCTGGTATATCTTTAGAGCCATTATTATTAGCCTATAGTGGATTGGCCGCTTTGTTGTTTGGCGGCCTGCTGATGTGGCCCATCAGAAAGGCGGGGCGGACACTTAAGTCTTAATACCAATAGTACTAAGTAACTGTTCATTCTATCTGGTTAAAATACTCGATAACTGCGTTAGAATTTTTGATTGTAGAATAACTACTTATCGAAAAATCCTGCCTTAGTTTCGAGTATTTTTCCTGCGTTATTTCTGATCACTTACTTAGTTTGATTGGTATCAGTGAGAAGTCGTTACCAGCAGATAGTTAAAAGGCTGCATTAAGCAGCCTTTGGATTAGCCAAGTCTGATTATTTCTTTATAGTTTTGCCGCGGCTTCGAATACTGCATGAGTGTACGCGCCTTGCGGCTTTTTGGTGATTACCGGCGTCGAATCACTATCAAGTAGAACGTTCACAGTGCGGTCAAAGGCTGCAGGATCTAAGTAGCCAATACCTTTATCACTGCTGGCCAGTAACTTGGCTACTTCGTTAGCCATGCGAATTTGGTGCTCCTCTGTTTGAGCGCCAGTATCATCGTAATCCAGTACTATTAGGCCTGCTTCTTTAGGATTAGCTGCCGCCCATTCCCAGCCTTGAATCGTTGCTTTTAAAAACTTGGCATAAGTAGCTAGTTTTTTACTGTCTTTTAAGCTGTCTTCTAGTACATACAAGCCGTCTTCTAAAGTAGCTACGCCTTCTTCTTCATACTTAAACAGCATCAGTTCTTCATTGCTTAAGCCGCCATCTAACACTTGGCCATATTCGTTGTAAGTCATGGTTGAAACACAATCTGCTTGGCCTTGGAAAATCGGGTCTACATTAAACCCTTGTTTTAGAACTGTAACTCCATCTTCGCCACCCGTTGTGTCATAGCCTAATTTAGACATCCAGCTCAAGAAAGGGTACTCGTTACCAAAAAACCACACTCCTAACGTTTTGCCTTTAAAGTCGGCAGGGCTAGAAATTCCGCTAGATTTCAAACAGGTCAACATCATGCCCGATTTGCCATAAATCTGCCCTATGTTAACCAGCGGTAAGCCTTTTTCTCGTGTTGCTAGTGCTGAAGGTAGCCAGTCGACAACTACGTCGGCTCCGCCACCGGCAAGCACTTGTGCTGGGGCGATGTCGGGTCCGCCTGGTTTAATGGTTAAATCAATTCCCTGGTCTTGGTAAAAACCCTTGTTTAGCGCTACGTAGTATCCAGCAAACT
Source organism: Agarivorans aestuarii (assembly GCF_019670125.1). Classification (NCBI taxonomy): domain Bacteria; kingdom Pseudomonadati; phylum Pseudomonadota; class Gammaproteobacteria; order Alteromonadales; family Alteromonadaceae; genus Agarivorans; species Agarivorans aestuarii. Next base: position 3,678,739 of record NZ_AP023033.1, on the reverse strand, counting down.
GTGCTTGAGTTACCCACTTTAGCTGTAAAGTCAGCTTCTCTGCTGCAGATGTCCCAAAACTAGCTGCAAGTAATGCAGCGCCCGATGCGAATGAAATCAGTGTCTTATTCATAGTTAATTCCCTTTATTGCAACAATACTTGAGTGTGTAAAACTAGCGCTTATGTGTTCCTCTAAATGAGGGATGCCAAAACAGTAGTGATCTTTCCAACAGAGCCAGAGCTCCATAACTTAAAGAACCAGCAATTGCCGCAACAACAATTGTGGCCCAAACCATATCCATGTTCATTCGGCCTACCTCAGTAGAAATCCGAAAGCCCATACCTACGATAGGTGTGCCAAAAAACTCAGCCACAATTGCGCCAATCAGTGCTAGGGTCGAGTTGAGTTTTAAGGCGTTAAAAATGAAGGGCAAAGCCTGTGGTAGTTGGCTTTTAATAAAAATCTGTGACTTGTTAGCAGCGTAGGTATGCATTAGGTCGTTATGAATGGCATCGGTTGACTGTAAACCCGCAAGGGTATTAATAAACATTGGGAAAAATGTCATAACTACAATCACTGCGGCTTTTGACTGCCAGTCAAAACCAAACCACATCACCATGATAGGCGCGATACCTACAATGGGGATCGCCGACATAAAGTTACCTAGAGGTACTAAGCCAAGGCGCAAAAAACGGCTCTTTACCGCCAATTGAGCAACAATGAAGCCAGCGCTGCAACCAAGAAAGTAACCCGCCAGAACCGCCTTTAAATATGTTTGTTTAAAGTCAGCCCAAAACATCGGAAGGTTATTGCCTAAACTATAAAAAATGGCGCTAGGGGCTGGCAGCAATACAGCAGAGACAGCAAAACCTACCACGATGCTTTGCCAAGTAAGCAGTAGCATAAAGGCGAACAAACTGGGCACTAGAACTTTAGTAACTGCCGCGTAAGTGGGATGAGTCTCGGCAAGCTGTGTGAGCTGGCTTAGCAAAGCGGTAACGGCATAAGCTGCTAACGCAAGCAGTATTAATAAGCCTGGCGATTGTTGATAAAAACCTTGCTCACTGGAGCTTACTAAGGCTAGTTGGCCTGCCAACAGGCTGAGGTAAACGATAGTTAAAACATACTTAGGCATTGCTCAGCCCTCCGCGACGTTTTAGCAAGGCGGTTTCTGCTAAGTTAACTATCCATACCAGTAATGAGCCAAGCAGCGCTGCCATGATAAGGGCTGCCCAAATTTGTTGCGTTTGGCCGTAGTAAGAGCCGCTTAACAAACGTGAACCCAAACCTCCCTGAGCACCCGTGGGGAGTTCAGCCACAATGGCTCCCACTAATGCGGCCGCAATCGCAACTTTTAAACTGGCAAATAAGTAGGGTTGCGCCGAATACCACCTTAGCTTCCAAAATGTTTGCAGTGCGCTGGCATTGTAGGTGCGCATGAGTTCAACATGCAGAGTGTCGGAGGCACGTAAGCCTTTTACCATACCAATGGTGACCGGGAAGAAAGACAAGTACATTGAGATAACCGCTTTAGGTAGCACCCCGGTGATATTTAGCGCGCCTAATACCACCACAATAATCGGAGCAATAGCGAGTATTGGAATGGTTTGGGAGGCTATTATCCAAGGCATTAAGCTCGCTTCTAAGGTCTTGTTATGAACAATGCCTATGGCAATAACAATGCCTACAACAGAGCCCAAGAAAAAACCCAGCATGGTGGAATTTAAGGTGATTAGGCTATGGTGAACTAAAGATCGCTTAGAGCTTACCGACGTATCAAACACCGACTTTTTCAACTCTAAGGCCACTTGATGAGGCGCCGGCAGCATGGGTCGCTTTACTTGATAGGCTTCACTAGCAACTTGGCTGTATGACCACTGCTGTTTTTTACGTTCTAGCTGGTTGATTAGTTGGTTACCATTCATGATCAACGCTGCCAGATACCAGATGCTAATAATGGCTAAAATCATGCTGGCGAGCGGTAGCCAACTGGCTCCAATATTGAGATTTTTCATATCACTACTCTCCCATGAATCTAATCAATGGCATGGTCGTTGGCTAGGGCGCTGCGAATTTCGGCAGCCAACTGATGAAAAGCCCCCTGGTCACGCAATGCGAGTGTTTTTAACTTAGGCAAGGGACTCTCAATCACTTTTACTATTCGCCCTGGTCGCGGCGACATCACCACGATATGGGTGGAGAGAAGCACTGCTTCGTCGATAGAGTGGGTGACAAATACCACGGTTTTCTGCGTTTCCTGCCAGATGCGTAGTAACTCCATGTTCATGTGGTCACGGGTTATTTCATCTAGGGCTCCAAAGGGCTCATCCATTAGCAGCAATTGCGGATTAATGCATAAAGCACGGGCTATTGAGGCGCGTTGTTGCATGCCTCCTGATAGCTGCCAAGGAAACTTGTTGTGAAAGTCTTGTAGGCCAACCATTTTCAGGTTTTTATCAATCTGCTTTTGTTGATGAGCACCAGACTGACCAGATATCTCCATTGGCAGGGCGCAATTTTGTTGAATAGTGCGCCACGGTAGCAAGCCAGGCGCTTGAAATACGTAGCCATAAAGTCGATTAAGTCGGGCGTCTTTAGGAGAAGTGCCGTCTACTTTGATACTGCCAGAAGTGGCTTGTTCTAAGTCGGCAATTACCCGTAATAGGGTGGTTTTACCGCAGCCTGATGGGCCAATAAATGAAACGAAGTCGCCTTCGTTAATATTCAAGTTAATGTTTGAAAGGGCATTTACTGGGCCGTCGTTGGTATTAAACACCAACGACAGATCTTCTACCGAAATCATTGAACGTTTGAGTTCAGCTGCTTGGTCTATTGTCTGTTCATCCATGACTTGTTTAATTGCTAGCATTGTTGTCCCTCTATCTTGCGATTAACTCGGTAAATAATTAGCGCTGTACTGGCACTGGAGTATTTGCCTTATTAAATTTTTTCACGGCATCAAAAATAGAAGGGAAAGCGGGTCGTTTTATGTAGCGCCCGGCTCCTTCCTCTACAAACAACTGACCATCTTTAAATACCACCTTACCTTGGCTAATAGTGATGTGTGGTGCGCCGGTTACAGTGCGTCCTTCAAAGATGTTAAAATCAATTTTCTGATGATGAGTAGCGGCTGAGAGAGTATGTTTTTTCTGAGGATCCCAGATAACGATGTCGGCATCTGAGCCAGTGGCAATGGTGCCTTTTTGCGGGTAGAGATTGAATATTTGCGCCGAGTTAGTCGACGTCACCGCCACAAATTCTTGCTCGCTTAAACGGCCTTGATTGACGCCCGAATCCCAAAGCACCATCATTCGGTCTTCTACGCCGGCAGTGCCATTGGGTATTTTGCTAAAGTCATCTTTCCCTGCCGCTTTTTGCTCAGCGCAAAAACAGCAGTGGTCAGTTGCGGTAGTTTGTAATGTGCCACCCTGTAGTGCTTTCCATAATACCTCTTGGTGGCCTTTAGGTCGGAAAGGCGGGCTCATAACATGAGCTGCTGCGGTTGCCCAATCACTGCTTTGATAAACGCTGTCATCTAACTCTAAATGTCCGGCTAAACACTCACCGTAAACCCGTTGGCCTTCATGGCGAGCCCTGGCTATTTCATCTACCGCTTCTTTACATGAAACGTGCACCAAATACAGCGGTACGCCCAGTGACTGCGCGATACGGATCGCCCTGTTGGCGGCTTCGCCTTCTACTTCGGTAGGCCGAGAGAGTGGGTGAGCTTCTGGGCCAGTCATGCCAGCTTCAAGTAGCTTTTGTTGCAGGTGATAGACTAGCTCGCCATTTTCCGCATGAACCGTAGGCATAGCGCCTAATTCTAAGCAGCGATTGAAGCTGTTCACCAAGGTTTCGTCTTCCGCCATAATGGCATTTTTATACGCCATAAAGTGTTTAAAGCTGTTCACTCCGTGCTCGTTAACTAACAGGCCCATATCTTGGTATACGCTGTCGTCCCACCAGGTTACCGCTACGTGGAAAGAGTAGTCAGCTACCGAGCGCGAAGCCCAATCTCTCCAAGTATTAAACGCTTCCATCAAGGGCTGCTGAGGATTGGGGATCACAAAGTCGATAATCATGGTGGTGCCGCCGGCCAAGCCAGCAGCGGTGCCGCTATAGAAGTCTTCGCTTGCCACTGTTCCCATAAATGGAAGCTGCATGTGAGTGTGCGGATCGATACCTCCAGGCATCACCAGCTTGCCTTTGGCGTCGATGACTTCGGCATCGTCGGGAACGCTTAGGTTCTCGCCTACTGCTTTAATCAAACCGTGTTCACAGTAAACGTCGGCAAATATGCTTTGATCAGCGTTTACTACCTTTCCACCTTTTATTAATAAACTCATGGCTCACAAACTCCATTTCGACTTGCTTAAAGACAACACCATGCTTGAGGTGTTCATCTATCTCTTTTGAGGTATCTGTACTTATGCAATCTGCTGACCATATGGACAGAAGTTGTGTTCGGGTATGCTGTAAGCCGCGTACTTACTTGGCTTGAGTGCTTAAAGTAGCAGTGTTTGTAGAGCTTGGTAAAGAAGGCTAACGCCTCAAGGCTGGGCGGTTAAGCCCAATATTAGTGCATAAAAACTGAGCGATTTACTCGGGAATTAACTTTTTTTACTGATGTTATTTGTATGTGGTTTATTTATATTTAAATAAATCAATGATTTATGTGTTTATGGTTAATATCCTGTCCGCGTGGTCAGTAGTTTGCATGTGTCCATCTCGTATAGAACTGATTTGTTACTTTACTGCTTAGTACTAGGCGTAGTTTGGTTATTGGAGGCCATGATGAGTAGCTTTAAAATTAATAGTGACCGCTTGTGGGACAGTTTAATGGAAATGGCAAAAATAGGTGCCACAGCCAAAGGGGGGTGCAAGCGCTTAGCCTTAACTGATCTCGATAAGCAAGGTCGCGAGCTTTACATTAAGTGGGCTGAAGAAGCCGGGTGTACGGTAAGTGTTGATCAGGTTGGCAACATATTTTGTGTGCGTCCCGGTGAAGATATGAGTTTAGCGCCTGTTGGAACAGGCAGTCACTTAGATACCCAACCTTCGGGCGGAAAATTTGATGGTGTTTTTGGGGTTCTGTCTGGCCTAGAAGTGGTGCGCTCACTCAATGATCTTGGCATTAAAACCAAACATCCTATTGAAATATCGGTATGGACTAATGAAGAAGGCTCGCGATTCGCACCAGCAATGATGGGGTCTGGGGTGGTGTCTGGCCGCTTTAGTCTGCAAGAGATATTGGACAGTCGTGATGTTGATGGATTGCGTTTAGGTGACGAGCTGCAGCGAATAGGCTTTGCCGGAGATGTCCCAGTAACAGGTAGACAGTTCCATGCCTTTTTCGAAACGCATATTGAACAAGGTCCCTACTTAGAGGCAGAAGAAAAACAGATTGGTGTAGTGACCGGAGGTCAGGGGCAGCGCTGGTTTAATGCTACGTTAACGGGTCGAGAGTCACACGCTGGTACTACTCCAATGCACTTGCGTAAAGATGCGCTGTTGGCCAGTACTCAGCTCATTCAAAAGGTAGAAGACATTGCCAAAGCTCACCCCCCGGGGTGTGGAACTGTAGGCTTTGTTAATGTTAGGCCCAACTCTAGAAATACCATTCCCGGTAAAATTGAAATGAGTATTGATTTACGCCATCCCTTGGATGAAGAGCTTAGTGCTATGGATAAAGAGCTGAGTGATTTTGTTGCTGAGTTAGCCGCGCAAACTGAAGTAGCAATTGAGCTGGATCCGTTTTGGTATTATGAGCCTATTCACTTTGACAAGGCTTGTGTCGAAGCAGTAAGAAACGCGACGGCTAAACTAGGGTACAGCCATATGGATATTATCGCCGGTGCCGGACACGACGCCTGTTATGTCTCCGACTTTGCCCCTACTGGAATGATTTTCACCCCTTGTCTAGATGGGATTAGTCATAACGAAATTGAGAGCACAACCCAAGAAGAATGTGAAGCGGGCTGCTCGGTATTATTAAATGCCATGCTAACAATGGCTGAACAAGTTAGTGAAGATAGTACGATGCTGGCAAGTGACTTAGCTTGAACTTAAATTAACGAAAAAGGCTAGCTAGAGTACTGAGTAATATTGCTTGCTCTGTTAGTTTCTTGTGGTGTTAAGCTATTGTTTTATTAGAATAGTTTAACGCCACAACCTTTAAGTACCATGCGTGTGAGAAACTCAACGCCTTCCTCGTAGTCGCTTTCTTCCAACTTCTCTTTATCCATCATCATACTGCTTTGCATTGCATAATCGGCGTAAGCTTGAGTAGACGACCAAATCATAAATAGCAGGTGCTCTGGGTTGATGGGATCCATCCATTGCTTGGCGATCCATTCCCTAAATACCTGACAGGTTTTATCAAACTGTTGTTTTAGCTCGGTGGCTAATTGCTCACGCAAGTAAGGCGCACCATGTAGGATTTCGGCAGCAAATATTCGAGAGGCATTTGGGTGCTCTTTAGATAGCGTCATTTTTTGCAATATGTATTGGCGTAGCGCCAGCTTGGGGTGGTTATCGGCTGTCATTTCATCCATGTGGCTCATCCAAACCACCAATAGTTGGCTTAAAACACCCTTATATAAGGCTTCTTTAGTTTTGAAGTAATAGAGCACATTTGCTTTTGGTAAGTTAGCTTCGGCTGCGATGGCTGCAATGGTAGTAGCGCTATAGCCATTTTGAGCAAATAGCTTTTCTGCTACCTCTAAAATTTGCTTCAAGTTGTCTTTGCGAATATCGGCGAGCTTACGGCGTTTTGCTTTGCCTGGCGGCGGAGTTTTCATACTAATTGGTTTCTCAATGTAAGAGCACTTATTGCACTATTATGTAGCTGTTTGCCTTTAAAGTGAGCAAGTAGCCTAACTAAAGCATACCGTGTAATTGCAGCAGTTGTAATAGTGCTAAGTTATTTTTAGCTGGAAAGTGGCTTAATTATCCATAAAAAACAAATGGATATGATGATATTGATTATTTCAAAGTAATCTTCTGACCGCGTGGTCAGGAGGTGGCATGAGCTTTGCCTTATTTTTATACAACTAGAGATGCACGTCTCAGTAATAAAAAAGATAAGGAGATTCCATGGTGATGAGTATGGAGAAGCCGCAAGGCTATTCGCAACAGCAGCTAGCGCTTGATCAAATGTTCAAGGACATCAACCCTGCGTTAAGTGCCCGCCAAGCCGGAATAGAAAGTTCGCGTTGTTATTATTGCTACGACGCGCCTTGCATAACCGCTTGCCCTTCAAAAATTAACATTCCTAGTTTTATTGCCAGTATTCATGCTGATGACTTAACTGGCGCCGCCAAAACCATTTACCAAGAAAACATTATGGGTGGCAGCTGTGCGCGGGTGTGTCCAACGGAAATACTGTGTGAACAAGCATGTGTTCGAAACAAAGAACAAGAACAGGCTCCGGTGAAGATTGGCCTATTGCAACGTCATGCGACAGACAACGCGGTATTTGTTGGTCATCCCTTTAAGCGTGAAGCTGCTACCGGAAAAACCGTAGCTGTTGTAGGGGCTGGACCAGCCGGTTTAAGTTGTGCTCACCGTTTAGCGATGTTGGGTAATGATGTGGAAATTTTCGAAGCTGCATCCAAAGCTGGTGGCCTAAATGAGTATGGCATTGCCAAATATAAGCTCACCGACAACTTTGCCCAAAAAGAAGTAGATTTTATATTAAGTATCGGCGGTATTACCTTACATACCGAAACAGCTTTAGGAAAAGACATCAGCCTAGAGCAACTAAAAGACAAGTTTGACGCAGTGTTCTTGGCCTTGGGCCTACAAGATGTGCAGTCATTAATGTTGGTGAACGAAGTACATCCTCAAGTGATTAATGCTGTTGATTTTATTAGAGAGTTGCGCCAAGCCAGTGACCTCAATCAACTCGATATCCCGCCGGAAAGCGCAGTGGTTATTGGGGCGGGTAATACCGCAATAGACATGGCATGCCAGCTTAAACGTTTAGGCACCGAAGAAGTTACCTTAGTTTATCGCCGTGGTGAAGAACAAATGAGCGCCACCAAACACGAACAACAAATTGCTAAAAATCATCAGGTGAGAATAAAAACCTGGGCCAAACCCGAGAAGATTAATCTCGACCATGATGGTGTGCTACGCAGTATGACCTTTAGGAAAACCTACAGTGAAGACGGGCAATTAAAAGATAGCGAGCAAACCTTTGATATTGCTTGCTCTGCTGTGTTCAAAGCGGTGGGGCAAAAATTTGCTTACCCCGAAAAAGAGCAGCTAATTCCCACTCTAAGTAACGGCAAAATCACTACCGTAGGCCAGCAGGTTACCAGCCTAGATGGCGTGTTTGCTGGTGGCGACTGCACCGCAGAGGGACAAGATCTTACTGTTGAAGCTGTTCAGCAAGGCAAGTTAGCGGCCTTAGCGATTCATCAACATATTAATTCGGTAGAGGTGTGAAATTATGGCTGACTTATCAATAGAATTTGCAGGAATTAAATCTCCAAACCCATTTTGGCTAGCGTCTGCTCCGCCAACAGACAAGGCTTACAATGTGGAACGAGCCTATGAAGCTGGCTGGGGTGGAGTGGTATGGAAAACACTAGGCGAAGACCCTGCAGCGGTAAATGTTTCATCTCGTTATTCGGCTATTTATGATCACAATGGCGAAGTGGCAGGCTTTAACAACATCGAGTTAATTACCGATCGCAGCTTAGAAGTTAACTTACGTGAAATTGAAGCGGTTAAAAAAAGCTGGCCAGATAGGGCGCTAGTGGTATCGCTAATGGTGCCCTGTGAAGAAGAAGCCTGGAAGAAAATTGTAAAACAAGTTGAGCAAACAGGAGCCGATGGTTTAGAGCTTAACTTTGGCTGTCCTCATGGGATGCCCGAGCGAGGCATGGGCGCAGCGGTAGGACAAGTGCCAGAATACGTAGAAATGGTAACTCGCTGGTGCAAAATCTACAGTAGCATGCCGGTTATCGTAAAACTCACACCTAACATTACTGACATCCGTTTTTCAGCTCAGGCGGCAAAACGAGGGGGCGCCGACGCGGTATCGTTAATTAACACCATTAATTCAATTACTGGTATCGATTTAGACCAAATGGCCGCCAGACCGATTGTAGATGGTAAGAGTACTCATGGTGGCTATTGTGGCCCAGCTGTTAAACCAATTGCCTTAAACATGGTGAGCGAGATTGCTCGAGATCCGGAAACCGCGGGCTTACCCATCTCGGGGATTGGTGGTATCGGTAATTGGCGCGATGCAGCAGAGTTTATTTCTTTGGGGTCGGGCTCGGTGCAAGTGTGTACCGCAGCGATGATCTATGGATTTAGAATTGTTGAAGAGATGAAGTCGGGTTTATCTAATTGGATGGACAGCAAGGGTTATGAAAAAATCACTGACTTCCAAGGCCTAGCAGTTCCAAATACTACCGATTGGAAGTACCTCAATATGAACTACAAGGTTGTAGCGGATATTGACGAAGACAAATGTATTGGCTGCGGCCGCTGCTATATTGCCTGTGAAGATACCTCTCACCAAGCCATCAATAAAACAGAGCGCGCCGATGGCAGTGTTGCGTTTGAAGTAATTGAAGATAAATGTGTGGGCTGTAACCTTTGCCAAATCACCTGCCCAGTTGAGCAGTGTATTAAGATGGAGCAAAAGGAGGCCGAGAAGCCTTATATGAACTGGACGCAAGACCCGCGTAACCCCTATAAAGATGCTTCATAAGAGCCGTAGTTTCAGTGCATAAATACTAGCCTCCAGAGCTTTTGGAGGCTTGTTTCTTTGTGGATTACTTAGGGGCAGCTAGAAGGAAATAAAGCGGCCGAAGCCGCAATTAATAACTATGAACCTAATGCAGCTAAACGCTGGTCGGTTTGCTCTATAGCATTTAATCCCCAGTCAACGACTGCCTCGGCGGGCTCAATATCGTAGAGATTTTGGCCGCTGGCGTGGTTAAGTATTTTGGCCGCACGCCAAGTGGCTAAGCTTAGTTGCGGCTCGGCGATACCGTGGCTATGAATGCCAGCGTTAACCATGTAAATGTGGTTGCGATTTGCACCAGGCCATTTCACGCTAAAGTCGGGGCATAGCTCGGGCAGGCCTTGTGGATTAAGTGGAATTTGCTTGGCGAGTTCACTTAAACACGCCGGCAGAGCGCGGCTATAACCGGTGCATAAAATCACTACATCGGCGTTTATTTGCGTATTGTCGTGGGTTAGACCGTGTTCCAAATGCAGCTTATAACCAAGCTCTGAATGTGCCATAGACATAAGGGTACGATTGGGTTGAATAGACCACCAACTCGGTTTATTGAGTACAAAACGGTCGTGATATAAGCGTTGATAAATGCCTTGTAGGCAATCATTAGTGATGCCATCGCTGGTCAGCTTCTGTCGCGATACTTCACTGTTCTTGGTTTGCTGTGCCAGTTGGTAAAAACCATCTACGTAATCTGGCATGAAGTATTGGTCAGTAAAGCAGCTTTCATCTAAGGCCTCTATGTTAGAGCGGCGCGATATCCAGTTAATCTCTTTTACCTCACCAAAGGTATTGTCGAAGAGGTGTTGGAATACGTCTGCACCGGTTTGCCCGCCGCCAATAATCGCTACTCGTTTACCGCTTAATTTAGGTTTTCTAAGCGCTAATTCACTGGCATGAAAACAGCTGTTGCTTATGTGTGGTTCGCAAAACGCAGGTACTTGCGGTTGCATGCCAGTGCCTACAACCAAATGCTTACTTTGATAACACTGATTGTCAGTCTCGATGCTAAAAAGGTCACCATCAAACTCGATTGACTGAACGTTTTGGTCAAATCGGGTATTAGCCAAACTGTGGGCCGCCCAGCTTAAGTAGTGAGAAAACTCTAGGCGCGATATCACCGATTGGCCGGAAGCAATAAATGGATAGAGTTTATGCTGCTCCACCAAGTAGTTTAAAAAACTATAGGGGTTGGTTGGGTCTATACCAGTGACTAAATCTTTTAAGTAAGAGGTTTGCATTTTTGCGTCGTTAAGCAACAAGCCAGGGTGCCACGCAAACTCCTTCTTTCTTTCTAGAAACAAGGTGGAAAGGGCCGATTTAGTGCTGGCAAGCGCGGCAATACTAAGGTTAAAGGGGCCAATACCAACGCCTAATAGATCTACTTTTTGAGTCTTCATATTACTATCCCTAAATCGCATATTGAGTGAAAAAACGCTCGCGGTCGCACTGCAATAGCGCCGCTCGCTTGTGAGGAAAATCAAACTCGAATTGCTTTTCTAAACCTAGTCTTTCGGTAATGCTTACTACGCGGTGATTATCGGCACGCGGCTCGCCCATGATTCGTTGGGTGTTGGGCTCATCTAAAAAGCAGTACTGCAAAATGGCCGAGCCCCAAGTGTCAAAGTACACGCCGCCTCTAAAGCTAAAATTGCCTACCAGTATGTGTACTCCTCGGTCGTAATCTTGGCATTGATAATGCGGACCTAAGCGGTCTTCCGGCGTCCAATACACCTCAAAATAACCAAAGGGAATGCCGTCAAATTCACCAATTACGGCATATTGATGGGCGTCATCTACCATTTTACTTAGGTACTCGGTATGGCTTTGAAGGCTGCCTTCTAGCTCCCACACCGGTGAGATAATGGGGTGGTTGTGCCAGCGGTTAAAGCAGCTTAAGTCTCGCTGTTTGTCTATCACCCTAAAGGTGACTTGTCGCTTAAGGTGATAAAAATAGCGGGTAAATACTTGCCCGGTTGGTTTGTTGGGGCGAGTAGGATGCTTTATGCCGTTAGTGGCCACTAAGGTTTGCGGCTGATGCGCTGCTTGCGGCTCTCGCCATAGTGGCGCAGTTTGCAAAAACTGGCGTAAACTCAAAGCCTTATATTGTGATTCCGCAACTAATGCTTTGGCTGCATTGGGGTAGTAGTTACTTTGCAAGGCCGCTACCTTAAGTTGGAACAAGCCATGTTCAACAGCACTCCACCATAGTAAGTCATCGGTTTTATGAATCGCATTTAGCTGCGCATCATCTTCTTCAAAACTGAGTTGGCACCAATCACCTACTTTTTCTATTAAACCCCGACTTAGGCTAGTCCCGTTCTCTCGAATCTCGAACTTAATGGCATTATCCGAGATGTGTTCATCTGCGAAACACAGAGTTCGGCCTCCGGCTAAGCTTTTAAAGCTTAATTGCTCAGCTTTTTGCTGTTTAAAAGGGTTTGAAATAGAGCAGTAAATCTGGCTCGGGTCGGTTAATGTAGCCTCGTTATGGTCGGCTAAAAAACAATAGAAATTGCGCTTCCAGTGAAGGCTTGGTGAGTTAAGTAAATAGCTGTAAAAAGAGTTATCTTTTGGGTTTCTGGCGCTAAGCTCACTCATTTTGTCACGACATAAATCCCACAGTTTGGTTTCGTTAATTAGCTCGCCTGCTCCGATGGCAGCGATGGTGTTGAGTAAGGTATTTCCTATCAAATAGTAAGCGTGATAAGGATTAACCTGCTCAGCTTCCATAAAGTACTCAGGTACGCCATCGCTAAGTTGATCTTTGAATAATGCTAATGCTTGGCTGGTTAAGCCGATACCTTGGCAATCTCTAAAGGCTGAGCCTGTAGGTAAATTATCTTCAATCTTGACCAAGATATTTTGCTGGTGGGCCAGCAATACAAAGCCATAATCTGAACGTGCGATACACAGTGGCTTGATTACATTATCCCAAAAAGTCGACATCCAATGCAGTGCAGCATGCTCAAAACACAGTTGCTGTTGTTGTGCATGGTGCTTAATCCAACTCACTATTTGCGGCTCAGTTTGGCTGGCGTTAACTTGGTTTATGCTGGCTAAACAATACACATTGGCTGCGTTTAACTGGCTTTTCTCTTGATTGGATTTATGGAAGGGGTTTTCTCTAAAACTAATGAGTGGAAGATCTAACACCTCTCCATCTATGTCGTTAATGCTGGCCCAAAGCGGCTCTTCGATGAAGTAGCTGTTTGGCAAGCGTTGGCGTAACTCTGCTCCGTTCTCACTGTTAAGTAGTTGAGAAAATTGAATGCCTCGTTTGGCTTCTTTGCTGCTTAATAGGCGTAAAGAGTTGGTGAGCTTAACCGGTAATGAAACCTTTAACATCCAAGCTTGTTGTGGTTGGTAAATAGCACGGCTAGACGAGGTAGCTGTCCAGCCCGGTGAGCTTAGTGCCAAGTCTTTTACCACTTCGTTCAGGCTTAAAGCCTGCTGGCTTTCTCGCCAGGCTTTAGCTTGCAAGGGGTGCATAGGAAACGGCACCCATTGTTTATCGATAAATTGAATTTCGCTCGGCTCTTTGGCGATCTTAACGCTGTTGCTATACAGCTGTTTGAGCTTGTCACTCAGGTCGCCAACTTCACTTTCGCCTGCTAAGTGCGAGCTATGTACCGCAAACCATTCTATCGAGAATTGGCCAGCAAACTCTGGTAAATATTGGGTCTTCTCTTGCTGGTTAAGTGGCTCGCAGCTTTTACCTGCAGGGTGCATGCTGTGGCCACCAGTTAAACTTTGCTCCGACATAATAAACTGGTCTAGCGTAAGCGTATAGCGCTCTGCTAGTGCCTGCTCCGCGCTATTTATGTAGCAATTAGAATCTTGCACCCGCTGTAAGAATAAGGCTTTTTTGTCTTCGCTTAACTCAGGGTAAAGTGCATTTACAACCAGCGTAGTAGCTTGCTTAAAGCTTATTGGGCTTTGGCTTTGCGCCTCATGCAAAATGATTTCGCCGCTATAACGGTGGCGCCAGCTGGGCGATACGTAACGTAGCTTTAACTCCAAGCTGGCCTTAGTAGAAAGAGGAAGAAAGACCGACTCTCCCTCGAGATGTTTGTTGGCGGTTTCAGCCAAAAGGCTATTGAAAAAGGCCTGCTGACAAAGTGCATGGGTACTCATTTTAGTCGCTCCTGATTGGCTGATTTAGTTTCTCCCCAAGGGCTTACGTTTGCCGCGCCAAGCCACTCGAAGCTGTGGTCGCTCGCATTCGCGCGGGCTTTTTCTCTTTTACTTATTGGGCTACCTAACACCAAAAAACCTACTGGTTGGTGCTTATTTTGTAGGCCCAATAATTGGCGCACATTAGGTAGTTCGACCGCGTCGGTGCTATACCAAACTCCGCCAAACCCCAAAGCGTCTGCAGCTAACAAAATCATTTGGCACGCGGCTGCTGCAGAGAACACTTGGTCTTGTTTGGAGATGGGGCTAGGCTCGCTTAATTCGGCTGATACCAGCACGATGCTGGGCGCTTGTTTTAAGTAGCTGGCAAGGCGTTTCGCTCGCTGTGGATCTAGCTCACTATTGCTTTGTTGCCATGCGGTTTGTAGCAAGCTGATTAGCTCTTCAATGCGAGTTTGCTTAATTACCAAGAAGTGCCATGGCTTTAGCTTTCCGTGGTCGGGGGTACTCATGGCCGCTTGTAATATATCGGTCATTTGCTGGGTATTAGGCGCTGGCAAAGACAGCTCATGAACGTGGTAAGACACACGTTGATTGAGAAATTGTTGGAGTGTATTCACACGCGATTCCTGTAGCTAAGAAGCAAGAGTAAAATGAAGTAGATGGAACCGATAACCGATACCATAAGGCCTGCGGGTATTTCGTTCGGCGCCATTAATTCGCGGCCTAAGCGGTCGGCCCATATCAATAAAATGGCACCAGTAATGCCCGATGCAGGTAATAGATGCTGGTGGCGGTATAAACCTAAAAGCCGCGCACAGTGCGGTGCTAATAAGCCGATAAAGCTAATCGCCCCAATACTGGATACACAAATAGCAGTGAGAACCGCCGAAATAGCCAATAACAAGTAACGTTGGCGCTGTAATGCCAGGCCTAAGGTTTTAGGAATAACTTCGCCAAGCGGCATTAAATCTAACTGCCTTAATAGCGGTATGATGGCAACCAAGCAAAGTGCGATAACCGAAGCAATTGGGATAATTCGATCAAAGGTTGCTCCGTAGGTGGTACCCGCTAACCACATCATGGTGACCGAGGCGGTGGAGCTGCCAAAGGTGAGTAAAATCTGGGTGGCGGTGCCAGCAAAGGCAGTAATTACAATGCCAAATAAGGCTAACTGGGCAACACTGAGTTGCTGCTTTAAGCCCCAAGACAATAAGCCAATCACCAAGCTTCCACCGACCAACGCGGCGAGGGTTAACTGCCATTGATTTGCAGCTGGAAAGTACACCAATACCACGGCAATCAGTAATACTGCCACCGCACTTACACCCGAAATATCTGGGCTGGCCATGGGGTTTTTAAATAAGGTTTGCAGCAACGTACCTGCGCAGGCTAAGCCAAAACCACCTAAACCCGCCAACAGCACCCGCTGATTCACCCATATTGCGCCTACATCTTGTGGGCTGCGCAAACAAAAAAACAAACTTAAACCAAGCAGAGCACAAAGCGAAGCCAGTACCACGCGAGGGCGGGCATGAATGATAGGTGTTAAGCCGATGTTTTGGCTTTCCACGGCTGCAAGCGCTTTACCCGAGCGTTGAAAGAGCAGGAATACAAAGTAAGGTGCGCCAAGCAAGGCAGTAAAAGCGCCAGTTGGTAAGCGATACCCTAGAAACAGTAAGCTGCGCGAGCACCACTCTGCGGCTAATACTAAGGCTGCACCAATAATAACGGTGACTAGCCATTGTAAAGCGACATTATTGTTTTCGCCCTTAGCGAGTCTTAATACCAAGCGAGTAAGGTGAGGCGCCATTAAGCCCACAAAGCCAATCATGCCAACGATTGATGTGGCTAAGGCAGCTTGGCCAATGGCGAGCAGCAAAATAGTCCAGCGCCAAGGTTTAACTGCTAAACCCAAGGCTACGGCATTGGTATCGCCTAATAAAAATAGCGCTAACTTAGGCAAGACCAAGAGGCTTAAGGCCAAAAATGCCAGCATGGGTAGCGCTGTTTGTTTTAGTACTTCTGGGTTGGTTTGCAGTACTTGGCCGCTGCCCCACAAAAACAAGCCATCGGTTTGATTTTCGAAGTACAGCATAAACAGCGAAGATAGCGCACCAGCGCTTAAACCCAGCGCCATGCCAATTAATACTACTGGCAGTTTGCCGCCTCCAATTAGCTGGCTAACCGCTAATACCGCCAAAGACAGCAACAGGCCACCAACTAAGGCACCCACCCATACCAGTTGTAGGTTGGCATCTGGCACAATTACCCGCACTAGCACTGCACCAAGCAGCGCACCAGCGGCAATTCCTAAAGTAGATGGGGAGGCAAAGTCGTTATCTAAGCTGTTTTGAATTAAGAAGCCAGAACTTGCCAGCAGTGCGCCAGTGCATAAAGCCATCAGCGCGGTAGGTAGCCAAATATTAGTCAGCATTGCGTCTGCCAAACCAACCGGTGCAATGGCGGGGCGGCTAAAATAGTATGCGCTTAGCAGTAACAGCAGCAAACCTAGGCTTGAAGAAAGAGATTTAACCACCTTGTTGCTCCTGCCAATCTAGTAGTGAATTAGCAAAGGATTCAGCCATCTTTATCGACGACAGTGGCCCACCAAAACTAAATAAGGGCACAACTTCCGATAACTGGTTCTGCTCAACAAAAGGCAATAAAGGCCACACCGGTGAATGCATCATGCGCTCGCCGTCTACTTGGTTACCCGCAAGTAGCAAATGGCTATTGCTTAGCTTTGGCAGCTGCTCAAGTTGCAGGTGGATAAAATCTTTACCCGGCAAACCTTGCTGCCAAACATAATTAAGCCCTAGCTGTTGGCTTATCGCCCCTGCCAGGCTTTTATCGGTGAATACTCTTAAGCCGTAACCCATGCCAACAAACTTGGCGTAAGCAATTGGTTTATTGCTTAAACCTTGGTCTGCAAGTTGCTGTTTTAGCTCGGCTAAGCGCAGGCTTAAACGCTGTAAAGTTGCATCGGCGAGTTCAGTTTTATTCACTAACTTAGCAATGCCACTAAACACCTGTTGCGACTGCTCAAAGTAACTAAAGTCAGTTTGCTTAGCTGAGGGATATTGCTGGTAAAGCAAAGTAGGAGCTATGTGCTCTAAGGCCTCTAAAATTCGGCGATGGCGAAATTCATAACCGATAATTAAGTCGGGCTTTAACCTCGCGATAGTGGCCAGATCTGGCTCTTGGCGACGGCCTATTTCAGTGACCGAGTCGGGCAGTGCAGGGTGGTTGGTTTGCCACTTTTTGTAGCCTTTGGTTAAGGTCACTCCCACTGGCACAATATCTAAGCTCAGCAGCATTTCCGTTGCAGACCAATTCAGTGCTACTACCCGCACAGCAGGCTGCTCGAGGCTAACGCAATTGCTCAAACATACTTGCTGTCCCGCGGCATGAGCCGCTGTTGTGCTTAGTAAGGTTATTGCTAAAAACATCAGGCGAGTTGCTAGCAGGATCATTGCTGTTCCTCTGGCCATAGTATTTGTTGTTGCCCTAGTTGGTGGCTGGTAACCGGTGTTTGGTAAACTTCGCTTACGTCCTTGGCGTTAATCACCTGTTTTGCCTCACCACTATTCACAATGAGGCCATGATTTATCAAAATGGCTTGGTCGCTAAACTGCGCCGCTTGGTTTAAATCGTGAAGTACCCATACTATGGTTTTGTGGTATTTCTGGTTCAAGCGTCGAACAATTTTAAGCAGGCTCAATTGGTGAGAGATATCTAGCCAAGAGGTCGGTTCATCCAACATTAATACTTCGGTATCTTGGGCAAGTACCATCGCTAACCAAACACGCTGTAATTCGCCACCCGATAAATCGGTAAGCAATTGCCGAGCATAATGTTTAACCCCAGTTTCTTGCATCGCCCAATCAATGATTTCCTTATCTTTGCTAGAGATATTTTTGTACCAAGGGCGGTGAGGGTGACGACCAAAACACACTAAGTCGGCCACATTTAAGGTGGCTGGCACGGGGTTGCGTTGTGGTAACAGGGCTAGCTTTTTAGCTAGCTGAGCACGGCTATAGCTTGGTAAAGCTCGGCCAGCAAATTCCACTTGCCCACTGGAAGGGGCTTGCAAGCCACAAAGCACCGACAAAAGGGTGCTTTTGCCTGAGCCGTTAGGACCAATAAGCGCGGTAACCGCGCCTTGCTGTATCGTTCCACTCATATTTTTGAGAATGGTATTTCCCCCCAGTTGGAGGGAAATATTATTAAAAGTAAACAAGCGCTATCCCCTAGAATTCAGCGTTGTAGCTAAGTGCGTAGGTTCTGCCTTGGCCTTTAAAGCTAAACAATTCTGGTGCCGAAATGCTGCTGTAAAGGATCTGCGCGCGTTGTGACCATAGGGTTTCGTAGTCTTTGTTGAAGAGGTTTTGAATACCAATGTTAAGTTGGCCAACCGGCAAGGCGTAGTAAGCGCTTAAGTTAGCTAACGAATAACCCTTAAGCTCTCCGCCGTTGTCATCGCTGTAGTCAGCCAGAGTTTGCCATTGCAGCTCGGCGCCATAGTTAAAGTTGTCGTAACCACCGCGCAGTACGGCATTGGATGGGCTGGTTTCTTCGGCTGCTAGTGCGCTCCAAGAGCCATCAGATTTAGTTTGGCTTTTGATTAAATGCGCTTGTACACCGCCGTACCAATTTTCGGTGAACAGGTAGTTGGCTTGTCCTTCCAGCCCGTAGATGCGTCGTTCATCGTCGTTCACCACTACTGCTAGGTTGCTGCGATCGTAAGAGGTGGTTTTATCCGACAATGAATAGTAAGCCGCTAGTTGCACATCGTAGTTTTGTTGGGCGGTACGCCAACCTAGTTCGAGTGAGTTAGTTTTAACCCCTTCAAGGCGGTTATCGGCAACGTTAATGCTGTCAACCAAGCTTGGGCCGTCTCCATAGGTGCCACTGTAAGTGCCATTGCCGTAGTATTTGGCTGGGTCTGGTAAGTTGAAACCTTGGCTAAAGTTGGCCCAAAGCTGTTGTTGGTCGTTAATACGATAAATCGCACCTAGGTTAAACAGCAGCTCGTTGTAGTCGGTTTTGCCGCCTTTAATAGTATCAGGTGAAATTGGGCCGTAAGCGCCAATGCCTGCTAAGTGTTGTTGCAATACGCCTACATTGTCGCCTACTTCATGTTCAATGTATTGGTAACGTAGGCCGCCAGATACACTCCAATCTTGGTTGATATCCCAGTTCGCTTGACCAAAAGCCGATAGCTTTTGGGTATCAATATCTGGGTAGCGCTGCAGGGTTTGTACTTGCTTAAAGTTCATGCCGCCAGAGGCTAGCGCGGTGTTGGTATCAAAGATTTTTTGCTTGGCAGAAAAAGACTCAGATTCGGCATCAATACCGTAGCTAACTTCTAGGCTATCAAAGTCTTTAGTGAACAGTAGTTTTGCACCAAGTACATCGGTTTCTTGTAATGACGCGCCGTATAAGGGGTAACTATTACCGGGTAACGGCGAACCGGTTACTTGGTAAATCGATGGGAAGGGATAAAACTGCATCGACTCGCTGCGGTAATACGCCTGGGCCAGCATGGTTTGATTTAGCAGGTTGTTGTGTTGGTATTGCGCATTTACAAGCACACGCTCGGTGGCGGGTTGCTCCTCTAATTGCAGGCCTTTTTGAATACTAATTAGCTCTGGCGCACCAAAAATACCGGCTAAGTTAGGGCCTAAATAAGTGCCATACTCTGTATCTTGCTCGCTGTTGTAGTATTGGCCTGTAAGCGATAATAGCTGTTCGCTGGTGGGTTCAAATTCAAGATTACCCATGATGTCGATGCTTTGATTAAATTGCAGATCGGTTTGGGTGATGTCTGGCAAAATCATTTGGCCATTGGCGTCGTAGGATGCGCCGCGCCCTTCGTAGGCTGCAGACAGTCTTCCTCGTAGCTTTTCGCTACCACCAGAAACTGCTAATGCTAGGTTCTTGTTGAGATCTTCGCTGCTGTTAAAACCAGAAGAACCGCCAACTCTTAGCTCAACTTTGGTTTCATCTGGTGTCGCTTTTTTGGTGATGATATTGATAATACCGCCGGCTGCGCCTGCGCCGTATATCGATGTTGCGCCCGATAGTACTTCTACGTGAGCAATATTGAATGGGTCTATGCTGTCTAACTGGCGGCTAATTGCGCGGGTTGAATTAAGCGATACGCCATCAATCATTACCAGCGCAGAGCGGCCACGCAGGTTTTGGCCAAAATTGGTGCGTCCTTCGTTACCAAAATCAAAGCTAGGGATAAGACGACCTAAGGCGGTTTTTAAGTCGGCACCGGTGTTTATTTCGCGGTTTAACTGGTCTTGCTCAATCACCCACATGGTGGCTGCGATATCTGAGATTGAGGTATCCACCCGGTTGGCGGTGACTACCACCGTTTCCAAGGTATTGGCTGCATGGCCACAACTGGCAAACAGCACGAGTGCTAGTGGTGTTAATTTGGTGCTTAAAGTGTTTAGTTTGTTCATTATCTTCCTTGAACCTTAGTTATTGTTGTTACGTAAGAGTTGCTTGCAGTTGAGCTTGTCGGTTTAGGTGAACGATCAATCCGATCATTGCCAAACTGAACAACCAAATCGGGGTGAGCAGGGGGATGCTCAGCAATAAGCTGATACTCGCTACTGCGGTACCTAGCAGGTAGCCAGCGGTGTGAGCTCTGGCTAAATAGGCACTTCGTTTTGCTCTAAACGAAAGTGATGAATTGGCTTGGTAAGCTTGTTGGCTATACCAACTTGGCAGGCCTGAAATGGCAAAAGCTAACAGGGCTAATGCCAGTAATAACAGCCACCAATTGGCAACCGAGAGGCTAAGTAGCATGGCGCCGCTACCAAGAAAAAGTAAAAATATGCCGGGAATAAGCCTCGAGTAGCGTGAGATTACAGGCAGTAAGAAGAACTGATAAACAATCAGTGCCACGCTTAAATACAGCAGTAGAGAGGCATATACCTTGCTGGCTTGTTCACCCTGATAACCAAAGTTAAATAGCTGGGGAAGAATATAATATTGAACAATGCTAACTAGCGAAGTGGTTAGCACCGCCAAGCTTAAAATACTTTTAAAATGCCAAGACTTAGATGGGGTTATAGCGTGATTTGGGGTTTGCTGTTGCTTAGCGCTAGACCATGGCGGGGTGGTGCTAAGGCAATACAACAAGGCAGGTAAAACCAGCAAAATAGGGCTAAACATAAGCCAATTTGTGGCCAGAGGAAGTAAGGCCAAACTTGGCCCTAATAACCTGCCAATGGTGATGGCACCGCTGGTTTTGGCCAGTTGCCCAAGGTTAGTTTTGTTTACCACGCAAAGGTGGCAGTGAGCCAAAATAACAAAAGAGCTGCTAAATACACCCAACAACAAACGGCTTGCGCCAACTACCAGTAGCGAAGTTTGCTCGCTGGCAAAAAGGCTTAGCCAAAATAATACATTGGCTGCCAAGAAGCCGCCCACAGCAATGCGGGTGCTAGTCCAAAGGCCTAATTGGCTAAGTCTATTTCCCCAAAATTTCACGCCAAACCAATAAGTGATTAGGTTCAGGTTTAAGATCAGGGTGACTAATCCTAAGTCTTTTTCGCTTTGGCTAAACCCGAGTAAGTTCGATAGTTCTGGCAAAAAAGCCAGCACCAGAGTTTGGTTTAAGCCCAAAAGAATGAGTAAGCAGCGATACAACAAAACTACAACTTAAATGCAAATGATAATAATTTGCATTATCATTGTTTATTTTTGTGGCTCATGTCAATATATTGCTAACAAAAATAGCAACAAAAAATAAACTTAGTTTTACAAGGGGTTAGGAGAAGTAATGTTCAATCAAGCTCAGTGGCAGTTGGCCAATACTCATTTGGTCGCAAAAATTTTGAGTGAATTACAGTTTGAAGAACGGCTTCAATTTAGCCTAGTGGACGTTAGTAATCTGCAAGCTAAATCCTCAGATACTTTGCAATATGTTCTTGCTACTGCAAGTCGTAACTGGCGCTTTAACGCCAAGCAGACTATCTGGGGCATGTTCATTATTGAGCCATCAAGTATTGAATTAAGTGATGCAAGTGTCCCGCTTGCTAGTGAATTACTGTTGGATATTCAAAGCCAAATTCAGATTGGTGATATTAACTTGGCCGGGCTGTTAGAGGAGATACAACAAACCTTATACAGTGATGTGCTGCGTTGGGAGCAGCAACAAAACATCAATGCGACCGATTTAGTCTTGCTTAACGAAACCCAGCGACAAGCATATTTAGACGCCCATCCTAAGGCCATTGCTAACAAGGGGCGTTTAGGCTGGGGTAGCCAAGAGCTTGCGAGCTATGCGCCAGAATCGGCAAGCGCAATTAAGCTGCATTACCTAGCCGTAGATAAAATGCTTTGTCAGGTAGGCTTTAAACCCGGCTTAAGCCAAGCAGCCCTACTTGAACAAACCTTGAGTGAGCAAGCATTTAGCTCTATGAATTCCAAACTGCCTAATGATTGGCAGAATACCTATTATGTTTTGGCGGTTCATCCATGGCAGTTTGAGCGCTTTATTCAGGTGCAATATGCGCAATACTTAGCCGAAGGCTCAATGATTTACTTGGGCGAAGTAGCCGATTGCTGGCTAGCGCAGCAATCTATTCGCACCTTAAGCAGCGACAACCCAGCTTTAGCTTTTGATGTGAAAACCGCCTTAACCATTCTTAATACTTCTTGTTATCGAGGGATCCCCGGGCAGTTTATTGCTCAGGGGCCACAGTTGTCTGAATGGTTAGCGGGCTTGAGCCAGCAAGACGCTTTGTTTGTAGAGAGTGGTTTGTATGTTCAACAAGAGGTGGCTGGCGTATTTTGCCCTCATCCTCAGCAGCAACGGCTGCAGGTGGGGGCTTACCGCTATAAAGAAATGCTGGGCTGTATATGGCGAGAGCGCGCAGAAGCGGTGATTCCACAGCAGCAGCGGCCGATGTCTATGGCCACTCTCATGCAGCAAGACAATGGCGGAGAAGCAGCGATTGTTGCGCTGATCAGCTTAGCTGAGATTAGTGCTGAAACGTGGCTGCGTAAGCTGTTTAAGCACGTGGTAGTGCCTTTGTATCACTTAATGTGTCGCTATGGGGTAGCCTTGGTCGCCCACGGGCAAAACATTACCTTGGTACTGGATAAACACCAACCTGCTGGTTGCATTATTAAAGACTTTCATGGTGATTTGCGCTTAATCGACCAAGCATTTCCTGAGCTTGAAAGCTTAGATAGCGAAGTGAGAGGTAACTTAACTCGCTTGCCTGCTAACTATTTGATCCATGATTTGATTACTGGCCACTTTGTTACGGTGCTGCGCTTTGTTTCGCCTAAGTTGGTCAGTTTGGGTGTGAGTGAACAGCAGTTTTATAGCTGGCTTGCCCAAGAGTTGGCTAGTTATCAAGCTAGTCATCCAGAGCTAAAACAACGCTTTGAGCTGTTTGATATATTTAAACCAGAAATAGAAAAGATTTGTGTAAATCGGGTGCGATTTAAGATTGGCTATGGCGATAGTGATCAGCGGCCATTACCGGAAATCGGCGAGCCGATAGCGAATCCTTTGTGTAGCAAGCTAAAGCTGATATAAAAAGAATAACAACATAAAGGTTTTGCTTAGCGAACTCGCTGACAAATCCTTTCTTTACCCATACAAATCATACTGATATTGTTGTTATTTATTTGTTTAGCTTGAACTATGTATTAAGCTTGGCTTAACTAAGCGTGTGGCCAAGCAAATGGCATTGCTTTGATACGGTGTAAGCGTAGTGACGGTATTTTCTAGCAGGAGGGTTGGATGACCGAACAAGAATTACTATCCCGTGTGAATGAATTACCCAAAGTCTCCAGTGTGGTTCAGCAACTGGTTAGTATGCTTAATGACCCTGATTGCGACTTTAGCATGCTGGCAAAGAAAATATCCATGGACCAAGTGATTAGCGCGCGCGTATTGCGCTTGTCTAATTCAGCCCACTTTGGCCGCAGCCGAACCATTGCCTCGGTTAACGAAGCCGTTATTCGCTTGGGTATTGCCCCGCTCAAAACCATGATTGTAGTGTCTTGGCTTACCAGTGCCTTTCCCAAAGTGCCTAAGTTGGATATGCAAACTTACTGGAGTGATACCTTTGAAATCGCCAGTATTACCAGCAAAATCGCCGAAAAAGTACGTATTGATGCCAATGAAATGTTCACCGCGGGGATCTTGCATAACATTGGCGATTTGATGGTATATACCCTAGCTCCTGATGTAGCTGAACAAGTTGCCTTAAGAGTGGCAGAAGGTGAAGACCGACAAGCGGTGCAGCAAGAACTATTAGGCACTACCACCGCAAAACTGGGCGCCGAACTAGCACGCGCTTGGAAGTTTGCCCCTCGTTTGGTGGATACCATTGAGTTTCATGTAAATCCCGATGCCGCTAAAATTGAACCGCTGCGTGCCTTGGTGCTTAACTTTGCTTGTCGCCTACATCAAGATTGGGATCATTTGGAAAGCAAAGCTGCCAAAATTGATTACTTTGCCAGCCATGCAAATTCTGGCGCACTGGTATTGCCATCTTCTTTTTATGTGTCTATCGACAAAATCCGCGGCCAAGGCCGAGAAATGGCGCTGCAAATGGCGAGCTAGTTCTAAAAGCGCTTATTGAGCTAGCTATTCTATGGTTTAATAGGCGCGTTAATTAGCTAGTGGATCTTTTTGTGAGCGCATCAAACGAAAAACGTCTAAATAAATTTATCAGTGACTCGGGATTTTGTTCACGTCGTGAAGCCGATAAACTGATTGAACAGCAGCGAGTAACCATTAATGGTCAAAAGCCTGAGTTAGGGACTAAAGTTCAACCGGGCGATAAAGTTGCAGTAGACGGTAAACTGATAAAAGCTATCGCTAGCAATAAATCTGATCGTGTTTACATTGCCTACAACAAACCCATTGGCATCACCAGTACCACAGAGCGTCATGTTAAAGGCAACATTATTGATGCCATTGGTCATAAGCAGCGAATTTTCCCTATCGGCCGTTTAGATAAACCCTCTGAAGGGCTCATTTTTCTAACTAGTGACGGCGACATCGTGAATAAGATTTTGCGTGCCGAGAATGCTCACGATAAAGAATACGTGGTGACGGTAGATAAACCCCTAAGCGAGCGTTTTGTTGAACGGATGCAACGTGGCGTGCCGATATTAGATACCGTGACTAAGCCCTGTAAGGTGAAGGTAAACAGCAAGTTTGTCTTTACCATTGTGCTTACTCAAGGCTTAAACCGTCAAATTCGCCGCATGTGTGAATACTTAGGTTATGAAGTTACCAAGCTTAAGCGCACCCGTATTATGAATGTGCACTTAGATAAACTTCGCCCTGGCCAATGGCGCAACTTAACAGATGCAGAAATGGCCGAGATTAATCAAGCTGTAGCCCATTCAAGTAAAACTGCACCAGAAACCAAAGCAGCCACCGAGAAAAAGGTGTTTGTGAATAAAGCGGCAAGCAACAAGGCGCGTGATAAGTTTAAAAAAGCGCGTAGCCAAGGGGCAAATAAAGCTACTTTAAGCCTAAAGAAAAAGTAATCTTAAGCGGATTAATATTCAGCAACTTAGAAGCTCATTATGATAGATAAACAAGCGCGGCAATACCTGCAAGAGATGGATATCGACGTATGGCTCAAGCGGGCCACTCCGGTAAGCAAAACTCTGCGAGCGTCGCCGTCTTGGCCGCTAGTGCTAATTATAGAGCCTGCAGTTTTAGAGCTGCATTTAGCGCTGTTTAAAGGCATTGTTGCTGCGATGAAGCTAGAGTGGGCCGATATTCATATTTGTAGTGCTGCGCATTTTCCAGAAGCTATCGATACTTGGGTGTTATGGGCCGATCCTTTGAGCACCGCACCTAAGCATTCTAAAATTTTGTTTTGCGACCCACAGCAGTTGGCTAGCGATAAACAAGCTAAGCGTATTTTATGGCAGCAGATATGTGCTCAGATCTTAAAACAAGCCTAAGCCCTCTATCGGTGATGGATGTGCCGATGATGCTAAACATAGAGCAACAAGCGCATTCGCACCCATGGAGCCGCGCTTTACTCACCAGTAACTTTGGTGGTTTGTATCGAAACCTTGGCCTTTGGCAAGACGACTGCTTATTGGCTTACATTATTTTGCGGGTGGTGGCTGGCGAGGCTGAATTGATTAATATTGCGGTAACGCCCGAACAGCAAGGTAAGGGCTTAGGCACCCAGCTTATGCAGGCCATGCTAGCGATGGCTTATGAGCAGGATTGGCAACAAATTTTGCTGGAAGTAAGAGAAAGCAATGCTAGCGCTCAGAAGCTTTATCTGCGTTTTGAGTTTCAGCAAATAGATCGCCGCAAGGGCTATTATCCATGCGATAAAAAAGGGCGTGAAGACGCCCTTATTATGCAACGATTCTGCTAGCTATCTTCGAGCTATTGCGGTTGCCCACGTATTACCAATGCCACTGAAAGTGGATGCCTTGATAATTACTGCCACCTTTAATTCGACCAAACAGCGATGAGTTCTCGAAGATGCCCGAGCGGTGGTGGATGTTATAACCCAACCACATTTTTTCCATTTCTGGTTTTCTAAACAAATCCCCTAGGTTTACATCTAAAGAAAAGTCCAAATAGTTGAGCAACTTGCTTGGCTTGTATCCCTTTCCGTCTTCGGCTAAATCGACTTCTTCAATATAGGTGATGTTGGTGACGTAAGATAAACCCTCTGCTACACCAAAACGCCAACGAATTGGCCAAGTGAAGGTGTAGTAGGCTTTAAAGGCCACTACGTATTCTAGAATAGGGTCTTGTACTTCCGAGCTGTGGTGATAAGCCAAGCCTGGCGTTAGGTAAACGTCAATCGGGAAGCCGAGCAAAGTTTCACTGAGTAAGTGACCATAAAACACCGAGCTTAACTGGTTGTTATATTCATCTTTTTCGGCTTTGAAGTGGATGATATCGCCTAGGTTAGAAGGGGTAGCCCAAGCATGGGAGACTCTCAAGTAACCTTTTGGCCAGTCACCTTCGGTGGTTTGATATTGTTGATTGAAAAAACTAATGCCGAGAAAGCTTTCAAACTGAAAATCTTTGTCGATGATTTCTACACTGCGAACTTCTTGCCCGTAATAAGTACCACCTAAACGACCCACTAGATAGAAATCTCGCCATACGTGGTAGCGCATATCGATACCGGCTTTTAAATCTATATCAGCTTGAGCTTCAAAAAGTTCGAGGCCGTAGTAGCGGGTATTGTATCCATTGCTTTTTAGGTGTGCGATTGCGTAGGGCGCTAAATACCAGCGGTTGTAATGCTTCTGCCAAGTAAGGCCCAAGTTGCCATGAAAATTACCTGAGTCATCGCTTAAAAGCTCGGTGTTAAAAGAATAATCTGGTTTGAAGCGCCATTGGCTGCGAACACCGTAATCAATGCCGTCGCCGCGAATTTGGTTTTGATATTCAGAAGGAATGTCGAAGAAGCGATAGCGGCCCATAACAGAGATATCAAAGTCGTCCTCTTTCCATATTTTGTAGCCGGCTTCTAAGCCGTCTAGGTATACACGTTCGCCTTTGTAATAAAGCAGCGGCATAACATCGGCAACGGTATTGGTTTCTGAGCGAAAAGGGATAGTGGCATTTCTAAAACCAAAAGCGATGCCCCAATCGTCATCCATTAAACCGTCAACCATTTCACTGGCTTGGCTACTAAGGCTAAAACACCACAATGTTAGGACAAGAGAATAAGAGAGTAGCGAGTTAAGGTGGAGTTTCACCGCTTGGTTCTTCCATGTTGGCTGCTTTTCGAGCCAATATTGTCGCACGGGTCACAGATAAACTAAAGCTTGCTTCAGAAAGTGGCATGAAATTTCCCTTCTGCAAGGTATCTTGCGCCACCCAAATTTGATTCATTTCTAATACTAGATAGCTTGAAACGTGGTGCTCAGGGTCAAACATCACAAACAAAGATGGATAAGTATTAAGGTTGAACTGGTCGGCAAAACGCTCGTGAGTGCGGTCGGTATCAATGTCCACCTGCACCTTCACATAGTCTTCAAGCATGCGTTTGATTTGAGGATTGTTTAGATAGTCATATTCAAAGGCAATACAGCGCTGACAGGCTTGCCTACGTAAATATAAAAACAGTGG
The DNA here is from genome assembly GCF_019670125.1 of Agarivorans aestuarii. Classification (NCBI taxonomy): domain Bacteria; kingdom Pseudomonadati; phylum Pseudomonadota; class Gammaproteobacteria; order Alteromonadales; family Alteromonadaceae; genus Agarivorans; species Agarivorans aestuarii. The sequence continues at coordinate 3,650,730 of NZ_AP023033.1, read as the reverse complement.
CTTTTCAGTGAGTTTCGATTCTCTAATACCCTGGTGATAACCTTGAATATCAAATAGCCAACCGTCTTTGGCGCTCACGCCACGGCCGTGAACATGGTAGATAAAAATGTAACTAAGAGCGGCACCACCTAGGGCTATCAATACCAAAGTAAAGAAGACTTTTTTGAATAGCTCAAAGCTCATCGCTTGCCCCTTGGTTAATTAACTAAGCATTTGTTTATAAACGTACTTAGTTAGCTATCGGCCTAACAATAGTAAGCTTTAGTTTGTTGATAAATCAAGCGAAGGCTGGCTTGGCGGATTTGGCAAAAAAAAGCCTCGCGAATGCGAGGCTTTTTGCAGGTGTGCTTACTTATTTAACGAATTCTAAAATCGTAAGTTGCTCACCTAGGTAGGCAGTGTTGTTACCTGGAACAGGGTATAGCTGCGAACTACGAGACTCGCCATCGTCGTTATCTGCTAGTGCAATGTTCCAGTCAATGGTTTTACCCGCCAAACTGTCTACTGGCAGCTCAATTGAGAATTGCATGATGGTGCCATCTTCATTCCACTTAGCAACACGCTTACCTGGGAAGGTGTTTTCTTGGAAGTCTTGGCCCACAATGCTGCGCAATTGTACAAACTCTTCTCCAACCTTGATGAAAATTTCAATGTTGTCGGCTTGCCAATCATCGCCAGTAGTTACCGTTTTATTGTCATGGCGGTGAACTACACCATGCAAAGTATTGCCAGAGTATGCTACTCGCCAAGTGCCATGAATAATGTCTTGGCTCGGTGGCGTTTGGTTGATCGGGTTAAGTTGGTTGAAGGCAAATGGGTAGTGGTAAGCATTTTCCCATTGTGATAAATCAAAGGCGCTTGTCGCATCTAAGCCATCAACAGGTTCTGCTTTAAAGCTCACTACTTGACCTTTTAGCTTATCGCTGATTTCAGTGTTTTGAGCAGTAAAGAATACTTCACCAAAATCATGACCTTGCCAGCCGTTGTTAGTACCAGGAACTGGGTAAAGCTGAGCAGAGCGACCTGCCTCTGGGCCAGCATCATTGTCAGCCAAAGCAATGTTAAAGCCTAAGGTAGTGCCAGATAGCGTATCAGTTTGTTTTGGCGTAATAGAGAATTCCATTACTGTGCCATCTTCACTCCAATAGTTTTTGATATCTGCTTGGAAGGCAGTAGGAGCAAACTCTTCACCAACTAGCGCACGAATTTGTGCAAACTCTTCACCAAAACCTAGGAATACTTCTACAGAGTCATTTTCCCAAACTTGCTCTTTGTTACCGATAACGGTTTTGTCGTCTCTACGCTCTACACGTCCATAAAGGGTGTTGTCATCAAAAAGCAAAGCAAAGCGACCTGAAATGTTACTCTCTGCTGGTAAGGTTAAATCTTTACCGCCTAATTGATTGTAGGCAAATGGATAAAATACTGCTTCTTTCCACTTGGCAATGTCGCCGTCTAGTGGCATAGCTTGTTTAGCTTCGTTACTAATAAATGCTTCGAAGCGACGACCTACATCAGCTAATGGTGCTGGTGGCTCCCAATCAAATTTGCCTTGGGCTTTATCGGCAAATACTTTATTTACCGCTGTGTAAGCTGGCTTTTCTTGGTATTGCTTATCAAACATTAGACCGTGGTCGTAGCCTTTAAACCAATGAGGGATCCAGCTGTATTTGTCACTAATACCCCAAGTAGTGAAGAAGTTAACGTTATCAAAATAAGCTGTTAGATTAGCTAAATCTTCATACATGTTTGCTTGTTGCTGCAACATGCGGTCGGTAGCGGGGTCTTGCATACGCATATCGATTTCGGTGAAATGAAACTCTAAACCTAATTCTTTAATACGTTCAATGTTAGCTGCAATGTCGGCTACACGTGGCTGAACACCAACCACCAAGTGGGCTTGAGTACCAATACCATGAATTGGCACACCTTGCTCTTTTAGCTTTTTCACTAAGCGGTAAGCCGCGTTGGCTTTAGGTGATTTACCTTCAGTAGAGTAATCGTTGTAAACCAAAATGGCATCGGGATCGGCTTCATGGGCAAACTCGAATGCCTTGGCAATGTAGTCTTCACCTAGGGCTTTGTACCAAAGGGTTGGGCGCCAGCCACCGTTGTCGTCTAAGGCTTCGTTCACTACGTCCCAGTATTTCACTTTACCCTTGTAGTGGCTTACTACGGCAGTAATGTGCTCTTCCATGATTTTTAGCATTTCTTCTTTAGAGAAGTCGCCATTTTCTAACCAATCAGGGTTTTGAATGTGCCATACCAAGGCGTGGCCTCGAACCATCATGTCGTTCTTTTGAGCAAAATCTACCAGCTTGTCAGCTTTATCAAAGGTGAACTTGCCACGCTCTGGCTGCAAGTAGCTCCACTTCATTTCGTTTTCGGGGGTTAGTTGGTTGAATTCGCGAGCCAGTGTCTCAGCGAATTGCTTGTCTTGAAGGTGGCGAGTTTCCAAGGCCGCACCAATGAAGGTATCTTGACCTTTTACTACATCTCTTAACGGTGCAGCGTTTACTTGTAAGCTGCAAAATGCAGCAGCAAGCGCCGCCACTTTAAAAATTCCTGTCTTAATAGCATGCTGACGCATGAGTCTTACTCCTTAAACCGTTCTTAGCTTAAGGCTACCTTAGCCCTCCTTTTATCTGGGGAGCACTGCGAAACTTGATAATTACGTTGCGAAAAAGCACTAATGTGAGCTTACTCATGCTTGTATGATAATTAATGAATCTCTCAACTATAGATGAAACGCTTGCTGAACTAATCACAGTCCGCATCACTATCTATTTGTTAGTAAAGAAATTATCTTTTCGCTTAGGTTTGGGGCTTACTTTCTTCTAAAGGTGCAGGTTGGCTTGGCTCGCTATTAGCTTGCTCTGCTTCTAGCGCTGCGCGCTCTGCTTTTGAAATATAACGAGGTTTGTTGCTGCTGTGTTTTTTTGCATTGGCCTTTTTGGCTTTTTTCTTCAGCGTTTCATTGATTTTCTTTTTGCGGTTCACGACTTGCTGCCTTTACTTAATTAATGGGGTTAGTTTAGCAAATAGTCGCCTTAAGTGCTGCAGAGGGATGCGCTGAATGGGGTAGGGCTTAGCACCAGCATCCATGCCGGTTTGCTAAATTGAAAAATTCAAGCCGCTTCGTTTAAGGCTTGGTGGGCCTGTTTTTGCAGCTGTTCGGCTAAATCGAAAGGAAGGCGAAGTGCGTAGGCTAAGCCATCCAAATGGGCTTGCTCAGCAGGGTTGTCTAAATTTATCGCAAAGCAAGAGGCTAAGTAGATCTCAGACTTTTGCTCGATGGTGTCAATGTCACTCGCTAATTCACCTATGGAGATGGGCTGGCGCATTAGTTGATACAAGGTTGACTTCACTTGCTCGCTAAGCGCCATTTGTTCTAGCGCTTCGAAAATCCGCTGTTGCTCTTGCTCGTCAATGTGTCCGTCTGCCTTGGCAGATGCGATCATCGCTTTAAGTATCGTGAGCTGAAAGTCGTTGTTATTGGCGGTACTCGTAAAGCTGGATTGATCAATTTGCTCCAATTTTTGGCTAGTATGGAGGTTTTGCGAAGAACTAGATTGCTTTTTCCAGTTACTAAAAGCGCTATAAGCTAAACCGCCAAGCACCGCCGCACCGCCATAGGTTGCCGCTTTGCCAGCAAATTTTCGTGCGGATTTGTTACTTACTAATAAGGCCATTAAGCCACCGGCAGCAGCGCCTCCGGCTAATCCACCTGGAATTGCCCCCAATACTCCACCACTTTGCTGTGCGGTTTTGGGAGCGTCGCCTGAAGCACCTAAAAATTGGTTAAGTAAATTGTTAATCATGCTAGTTTCTCCTCTTGCTTAGCTAGTCTTCCCCGTTGAGGAAACCAAGGATATGCAGCAAGCTGGTGAACAAATTGAAGATGGCAACAAACAACGAGGTTGTAGCCATAATGTAATTGGTTTCTCCGCCATGAATGATGTTGCTAGTTTCATATAAAATTAGTCCCGACATCAACAGAACGAACATGGCCGATACACCTAAGGATAACGCCGGAATGGCAAAGAAAATTGCGCCTAAACCGGCAAGAAAAGCCACTATAATGCCCACCATTAAAAAGCCGCCCATAAAGCTAAAGTCTTTTTTACTGGTAATGGCATAAGCAGATAGCGATAGGAAGATCACCGCGGTAGCTACCATGGCTTGGCTCACAATCAGGCCGCCATTTGGCAGGCTTAAGTAAGCGGTAAGGATCGGCCCAAGGGTTAAGCCCATAAAGCCAGTTAGGGCAAAAATGCAAACTATGCCCCAAGCACTATTGCGCAGTTTCATGGTGGCAAACAGCAAGCCGAAGTAGCCCACCAAGGTGATAATGATACCGGGGTGGGGCAGGTTCATTGCCATGGAAAATGCCGCGCTAGCGCCACTAAACATAAGCGTCATGGAGAGCAAGGCATAAGTATTGCGAATAACTTTATTGGTGGCTAATACGCTCTCGTTAACATGGCTAGGGGTATTGCTAATAGGGTGATTGTTCATCTTGTCACTCCTTCCTCAGCAGTGTTTGGTGGGTATTCGGTGAACTCTACAAATTCGCTATTTAGTGGGTCGTTATCGTCTTCATCACTCAAGCTGTAATAGTCGGCAACACTAATGTCGGGAGCCCGAAGTGCCTTATTTCTTACTCGGGCGATACGTCGCGTTACCGAGCGACTGGCGCGGCTGGCGGCTCGGTCGATGGCAACATAGATTTGTGCTTGGATATCTTCAATGACTACATCGGCTTGGCCTGCAAGTTTAATTAATATCTGGCAGCGTTTGCCGCTGGCGCCGCTTGCTTCTTTGCTATCTGATAGCTTCACCGCAATGCGCATGATGTTGTCGAACTGAGAGCCTAGCGCAAAGTTAATACGCCGCTTGATGTAGCCCCGCAAGGATTCGTCGAGCGGAAAGTTTTGTGAATGCATATCAATTGTCATACTACCTGGCATAGTTTGCTCCTAAGTTTGAATCAATATTTTGAATCACCAAGCTCCACCTTAATGGGCTTTGACACTTAGGTATACTCGAATATACTTTCCTTATGGTTCGAAAAATACGAAGTGTTTGCTGTGATAAATTATAAACATCTGCATTATTTTTGGGTGGCTGCCAAGCAAGGCGGTATTGCTCGAGCCAGTGAATTGCTGCATATCACGCCACAAACGATTAGCGGCCAAATCAGTTTATTGGAGCAGCATTTTGGCAGTGCTTTGTTTAGTAAAGTGGGGCGAAATTTAGAACTCACTGAAACTGGCCGTTTAGCCTTGAGTTATGCTGACGAGATATTTTCTCTAGGTGAAGAGCTGGAAGATAGCTTACGGCAAGGGTCAGCAGAACGTCCGCAGTTGCTAAAAGTGGGCATCGCCGAAGTGGTTCCCAAAACCATTGCATATCGCTTGTTAGAGCCGGCCTACAACATGGGTGAGCCTTTACGTATGTTGTGCAAAGAAAACACTCTAGAGAGTTTGTTGGCAGAGCTAGCCCTAAACCGTTTGGATTTAGTGTTGGCGGATGGACCAGTGCCTCCTGGTTTAGGCGTGCGTGGTTTTAATCATGCCTTAGGTGAGAGTGGGGTTAGCTTCGTGGCTAGCCCACACATTGCTGGGCCTTTGCAAGAAAATTTCCCCACAAGTTTAGATGGCGCACCGTTGCTGATCCCTAGCGAAATTAATGTTATGCACGTGCGCTTATTACAGTGGTTTGATAAGCAAAATATTCACCCCCTGATAATGGGGGAATTTGATGATAGTGCTTTGATGAAAACCTTTGGTCAAGCGGGCGTTGGCGCGTTTATTGTGCCGACCGCCATTGCCGATGAAGTGGTAAAGCAATATGGCGTTCGCCTAATTGGTAGTACCCAAGATGTGCGAGAACAGTTCTTTGCGATTACCGCTGAGCGTAGAATTGCCAACCCAGCCGTAGTGGCAATTACCGAATCAGCACGCGAGTGGCTGAATTAGGTTTTTTATTGAAACTTAATGGTGCGCAATACCGCAAATTTACTTATCTAAGCTTATTTGCTGCTTTAGTAAGCCGTTAAATCTTAGCCGGTGATTTACACTTAAGTTCATCGCTAGTTGCCCCTGGATTATTGGATGTCGTCACACTTATTTCCCTTCTCTTTTCTGCAAGATGGCAAACTCACTAAAGGCCTTGCTGAGCTAGGCTTTATTAATTCAAGTACCGTTAAAGTGAAGATTGCTTTAACGGCCGAACAGCTAAAAGAGGCAAATGCTCTTAGTGAGTTGGTGGTATTGCCGCAGCCAACGATTAAGGCGCTGCATAGTTCAGCCAGCCAGTTACGTAGTGAGCGACTTAGTATAGCGCTTAGCGAAAACGGCCTTAGTTTTAGCAATGCCGAAGGCGAGCTACTGCGTTTAGGGGAAACAGCTTTCACCCGACAAAGCGATGATAAGGCAGCAAGCCAGCACTTTATTAGTCAAGGCGAGCAGGCTTTTTATGGCCTTGGCCAATATCCTGATGGGATCTTTAATTACCAAGATCAACGCCGCGAGATTTGCCAATCTAATAAAGGTATAGCAGCCCCTTTGCTACTATCTACCAAAGGTTATGCGGTGTTATGGAACCAACTTGCTTTTACCCAGTTTACTAGCCAAGGAGAGGGCTTTAGTTTTAGCTCTGCGGCTGGAGAGTGCATAGAGTTTTACGTTATTTATGGCCCCGAGTTTGATCAAATTATTCAACATTATCGAAAGCTTACTGGGGCTGCGCCGCTGTTTGGCCGTTGGGCTTATGGTTACTGGCAAAGCAAAGAGCGTTACGTAAATGCCGCCGAGCTAGTTGCCACTGCTAAAACTTACCGCGATAAAAAAATTCCCATCGATAACATCGTACAAGATTGGAAATACTGGGGAGATATGGGCTGGAGCGCAATGCAGTTCGACGCGCAAGTGTTTGGTGATGCTGCCACAACTATTGCTCAACTTCATGATATGCACTTCAAACTTATGGTGTCGATTTGGCCAATTGTTGGCAAGGGCAGCCCAGTGTTTAAGGCCTTGTTAGAAAATGGCTATTTATTCGAAACTGAACATTGGGCCGATGGTCATATTTACGATGCTTATAGCCAAGGCGCTCGTGATATTTACTGGCAACACGTTAAAGCTGGATTAATGGATCTGGGAGTAGATGCGCTGTGGATGGATGGCACCGAGCCTGAGTTTATCTCAACCCAGAACCCTAAAGATGGGGTGGACTTTTGTTATCAACAACGTGATACCGAGCTGGGTTCTTGGAAGCAGGTGCTTAACGGATATTCATTGATGACTACCCGTGGTGTGTATGAGGCGCAGCGACAGCAGATTGCGCAAGGCGGTGAAGATAAGCGAGTATTCACTCTCAGTCGTTCTAGTTATTTAGGGCAGCAGCGTTATGCCGCGGCCTGTTGGTCGGGAGACATTAGTTCCACTTGGCAAGTATTGCGTCAGCAAATTCCAGCAGGTTTAAACTTGTGTGCCGCGGGTTTACCTTATTGGACTACCGACATTGGTGGATTTTTTACCAGTGGTTTTGGTGCGAACTTTCCCGAAGGTGTAGACGATGATGCCTACAAAGAGCTTTATGTTCGCTGGTTCCAATATGGGGCTTTTTGTCCGCTATTTCGCTCTCACGGCGCCAATACCCCGCGCGAAATCTATCAGTTTGGAGAGCCGGGAGATTGGGCCTTTGACGCCTTGTTAAAGTTCAACAAATTACGTTATCGCCTATTGCCTTATATCTATTCACAAGCTTGGAATATTACAGAGCATGGCGGCACCATGATGCGTTTGCTGGCCTTTGATTTTAGGCAACAAACACAGCTGCATAACATTAGTGACCAGTTTATGTTTGGCGACAGCTTGATGGTGTGCCCAGTTACCCAAGCTATGTTCCATCAACAAAGTTTGCAGCAACAGTTGATTGCTCCAGAGCATTTGCACACGGCGGAAGGCTTGCAAGGCATTAGCGAGCAACACTTTTCTGATGATCAATTCAGACAGCTGGTAGCTACGCAAGTGGTTGAAAGCATCGATGGCAACTGGGCAGGTGGCCCGCCAGCGGGTTTGCCATTAAGTGGTTATAGCGTACGTTGGCAAGGGCTGCTCGCCGCGCCGGTCGATGGCGAGTACAACTGGCTGATTCATGCTAACGATGGGGTGCGTTTTTATCTTGATGGCGAACTGCTTATCGACAGCTGGCAGCCGCAGGCGCAGCTTAATCACAAAGCTAGTTGCCAGCTGCGGGCAAATCAGCAATATGATTTGGTGGTGGAATATGCCCATTGGCAGGGCTCATCTAAGTGCAGTTTAAGTTGGGCACACTCAGGTATTAAGCATCAAAAATTGCAGCTATTTACCCCAGAGCGAGAGGTGGTTCTGCCAGCAGGCGTCGCCTGGTATAACTATTGGAATAAGCACTGTTATCAAGGCGGGCAAACCCTTGCCATGAGCACGCCTATCGACATTATGCCTTTATTGGTAAAAGCCGGAGCCATTATTCCACATGGCCCTGAGGTGCAGTATCACGATGAATTACCGAGCGACCCGCTTACTATTGAAGTATACGCGGGTGAGGATGGCCACTTTTGCTTGTATGAAGATGAGGGGGACAGTTATCGCTATGAGCAAGGGGCCTATAGCGAAATTGTGTTTGAATGGGATAACAGTAAACGCTGTTTACATATTGCCAAACGCCGCGGCAGTTTTGCTGGTATGTTGCAGCAACGTACCTTTAATGTTCACTTAATTAGCGCTTTTGATATTCAGCGACAAACTCTAGTTTATGTGGGAGAGGAGCAAAGCTTGCAGTTTTAAATAAAGGAAATACGAGTGTCTGCTTATCTTTGCTGATGCTGCTCGGAGGATTCGGATAAGCAAACAAAACATCAACACCAAAGGTCAATAGGCACTAGTTTAGTGGCAAAACTGTGCAACAAGCAGGCGCTTAAATTAGCAAAATTATCTATAGATTGTTTTTAATAAACTAAACAATTACTTGGCTTATTCTCTATACTATTTAGCATCACTGAAGTGGCAGGGTAGCAACTTCAGTTCATTTTAATAACCTAGAGAACATGGATATGTTGAATCAAAAAACCTTTGAGCGCGGTGCAATGGAAGCCGCCATAAAAATAGGTTTACTATTTTTGTTAGCCGCATGGTGTATCGACATTGTGCGGCCCTTTATTACCCCGGTTATTTGGGCGATGATCTTGGCTGTAGCGCTTAACCCTCTGTATTTAAAACTCAAAAATGTGGTGGGTAAAGGTGGCGTAGCAGCCACCATTATTGTGCTGGTGTTTTTAGCCATAATTTTGGTACCTGGAGTTAAGGTCACTACCGCAGCAATCGACAGTTTAGCTGCTGTAGGTAAGCAAGTTCAGCAGGGCACCTTTGAAATTCCTCCTCCTTCAAATTCAATCAAATCTTGGCCGCTAATTGGTGAAAAAGTGCATGCGCAGTGGTCCTTGGCGGCTAGCGATATGCAGCGTTACTTGGGCTCGTACGCGGCTCAAGTTGGTAACGTTGCTGGAAAAGTCATTGGCTTTGCGGGTGGATTAATTGGCGGCTTGTTGATGTTTTGCTTCTCGGTAATTATTGCTGGGGTATTTATGGCTAACGGTGAAAAAGTGGTACTCGGCGTTCAAGCTCTGGCGCACGCTTTAGCTGGTAATCACGGTGGCTACCTTACCAACTTAGCCAGCAATACCATTCAAAGTGTGGCAAAAGGCGTGCTTGGTGTTGCGGTTATTCAAGCTACTTTACTATCAATCGGCTTTTTTGCCGTAGGCGTACCGGGGGCGGCTGTATGGTCGGTATTGGTACTGATTTTAGCCATTGCCCAATTACCGCCTTTTTTAGTGGTATTGCCGGTAGTTATTTATGTCTTTAACCACGAGTCTACGGTGGTGGCAGGGATTTTTGCTGTATGGAGCATACTAGCGGGCTTTAGTGAAAATGTGCTCAAACCTTTATTGCTTGGGCGCGGCGTAGATGTGCCAATGCTGGTGATTTTGTTAGGTTCTTTAGGGGGAATGTTAATGTCTGGCTTTGTGGGGTTGTTCTTAGGAGCAGTAGTTCTAGCAGTTAGTTACCGCTTGTTAGTAGCATGGTTAGAGCTAAATTCTCAAGAGCAGGCAGATGCTAACGAATAAGTAGCAAAACAAAAATTAGCCTTAAGTAAAATAAACACGGAAGTAAGAGAAACACGATGTCTGAACATAATGAAGCCTCAGAAGCTGCGCCAAGCAACCCTTTACGTAAAAGTTCGTTGTTGGTATTTGCCCTGTGTGTTTTGGTTTTTATCATTTATGTCGTGGGCGATAGAGTGACGCCCAATACCGACAATGCTCGAGTATTTGGTTTTGTGGTGCCGATTGCCGCCTCGGTATCGGGCAAGCTGGTTGAAGTGAATGTTACGAACAACCAGTTAGTTGAAAAAGGCCAACCTTTGGCCAAGGTAGCCGAAGAAGAATACGTACTGGCGGTCACGCAAGCCGAAGCTGCATTAGAGTTAGCCGGGCAAGAAATTGGCGCAGGAACTGCGGGTGTTTCTGCCGCGCAAGCTCGTCTGTTAGAGGCTTCCACCTCTTATCAAGCGATTCTTACCGACGCCAATCGTTTGTTTGCCGTAGAAGACCAAAATGTAGTGCCGCAGCAAAACATTGATAGAGCGCGCAGCGATGTGGCCAAAGCTAAGGCTTCAGTAGCTAAGGCCACTGCAGAGTTGGAGCAAGCTAAACAAAACCTTGGGGTAAGTGGCGAAGATAACCCAAAACTGCAATCGGCTTTAGCCAAGTTGGGCAAAGCCCGTTTAGATTTATCTAAAACCGTAATTGTTGCGCCTTCTGAGGGAGGTGTGACTAACTTACAACTTGAAGCCGGTTATTATGCTAATAAAGGCCAACCGCTGATGACTTTTGTCACCACCAAAGAGGTGTGGATTGAGGCCTACATGCGCGAAAACAATATTGCCAATATTCAAGCCGGTGATCCGGTAGAAATTGCCCTTGATATTGCCCCGGGCAAAATCTATCAGGGTGAAGTGGTATCGATTGGTTTTGCGGTGAACTACGGGCAATCAAATAATTTAGGTGCTCTTCCTAGTATTCCCAAAACTGCTGGTTGGCTGCGCGATCCACAGCGTTTTCCGGTTATTATCAAGTTCTCTGACGACTCGGCCCAAGGGTTACGCCGAATCGGCGCTCAAGCTGATGTTACCGTATACACCGAAGGCACCTTCATAATGAAAGCCTTGGCTAAGCTGGCCTTAAGGGTGAAGAGCTGGTTCTCCTATGTCTACTAAGGCTTTAACTTCGGCGCATGCTAATTCTCTAAAAGCGCATATGTTGCGCTTTAGTGTAGTTAGTGCCTTGGTACTAGTACTAGCAGTGAGCTTAGAGTGGAGTATGTCTTTTGTTACTGCCATTTTTACCGCTCAGTTGTTATTGCCAGGCAAGCCACCACTAAATTTAGCGCTGGTTAAAACGCTAGCTTTGGCGGTATTGAGCTGCTTTTTAGTGGGGCTTGGGGTGGTGCTTATTGCCCAGCCCTATCCCATGTTGCTGTTTATTATTCTGGCTTGGTGTTTGTTTTTTGTCTTTTACCGCGCCAGTACCGGCTTAAATGAATTGGTGGTGCTATTTCTGTTGGTGGCACTGATTGCCTTACCGATGTTAGCCAGTACTAGCAGGGCGGCAGCCTCTGGCTTCGTGGTCGACTTTATGCTGGCCTTTGTATTGGCCTTGCTGGTCGTGGCCTTTGTGCATTGGCTGGTTCCGGTTAATGACGATTTTCACCAAGCCGCCGAAAAGCCGCAGGCGCAGTGCTTAAATCATCAAGATGCCACTCGCCAAGCCATGGTGAGCACCATTGTTATATTGCCGCTTATTATTTACTTTTTTGCTTTCGATAAACTCAGTGATTTGCTGGTGGTTATTTTTGTGGCAATTTTGGCGCAAAACCCCGAGTTAACTAAAGGCGCAAAAGCCAGTATAGGAATTATTTTCACCAACATTGTAGGTGGGTTAATTGCTGTTCTGGTATTTAATTTATTAGTTGCTGCACCGCAGTTTAGTTTTATGGCGCTGCTAATCACCCTTAGTTTTATGCTGATCGCTCAAGCTATTTACCTGCACCCTAAAGGCGCGATAGTAGCAGCGGGTTTATCGGCCTATATCATCATATTAGGCAGCACTATTGGCAGTGATGGTGGTTTGGCTAGCGCTAAGTTTTACGCTCGGATCTTTCAGTTAAGCTTGGTGGGCTTATATGTGGTGGGCAGTTTTTACTTAGTGCATAAGTTGGCTTGGCTTAAGCCGAATGAATGAGGTTTAACTAAAAACGCCGCTTAGAGTAAGCGGCGTTTTTGGTTTTATTTAAAGCGTCTTGCTACTAAGCCAAAACAGGCGAGGGCAAATAGGGCGATGCTGCCAGGCTCAGGAACCGAGAAGCGAATGTTATCGATAGCGCCAGAACCGTTTAGATGAATACGCATTGAGGCTACTTCGGCCACCTCGAAGTTCAAACGATCCCAAGTATTGTCACCGCCGGTATGCGGAGTGTAGAAATCAGTTGGGAAAATTTCGTTGTTTTGTGCATCAAACAAGTGAATGGCATTTTGTGGTGTATAGCCATTTTCTGCTAATTCGATATCGAAGAAGTCGATGCTTTCTAAATACACTGCGCTAGAGAAGTTAATGGTGAAGTAACCGGCTGGGCGACGTCCTTCATCATCAGGGTTATTACAGATAAGGCCATCACAAGAACTTGGATTCTCATGGATGATCAACACATTACCTGGGTTAGAAACACCAAGGTTTGGCTGATTAATGTTACTAAAGGGTGATTCAAGGTCGGGGTCTTGCGTATTAATCAAGCTGGTATCAAAGGCGACGGCTAGGTTGTTTTGGCCCACGCGTACGTTGGTAGCATCAATGCTAACGCCATGGCTTAGCTGGTATTGGCCATTAACAATTTCACCGTTGCTCAGCTCATCAAAAGTGATAATGCTGGCGTGGCTTGCAAAAGAGGCCAGTAAGCCTACAACGGTAAACAGTACATCTTTGAGTTTCAAAACAATCTTCCTTGGTATAAATGGTTCGACCAGTTACAGGCAATTACTGTACCAAACTCGCAACTCTATAGCTAGCTTGACCTTTTTTATTGATCTAATTGATATTAAATGCTGTTTGTAAAGAAAGCTGACGAGGAAACAATTAAAGAATGAACTACTCGCTTATTGGAAGCACTGTTTTAACTTTTCCCTTAGCCATTGGTTAGCGGGGCTACTTTTTTCTCGGTTATGAACCATTAAGCGGTAGGTGATTGGAATGGCTGTAAAAGGGGAAGAAAGGATCTGTAGACCTAGGCTCATGGCAAATTGTTCGGCGAGTGCTTTAGAGACCACGGCAAGGCAATCAGAGTTGGCTACCATAGACATTTGGACCATCATTGAGTCACATTCTGCGGCCACTTTGCGCTCTGCTAGAAGTTCTTCGGTAAAGTAATCTGCAAGATAGGTATCTTCCCGTCTTAGTTTTAGTGTGATGTGTTTTTCTTGGTAATAGTTGTCGACGCTTATTGAGCCCTTAATGCGGGGGTGTTTTTTACGCGCAATAACGCAGATTTGGTCACTAAACAGTGTTTCCGAAAAGAAAGATGCTGCGGAATGGTGGGCGAATTCAATCACCAGATCGGCTTGTTGTTGGTTTAAAAGGCTAAGCTGCTGCTCGATGTTATAAAGGGTGGGGTGCAACTCAATTTCTATGTTACCTAGAGTGTCGTCTTGCTCTAATTTGGGCAGCAGGGTTAGCATTAAAGGCTCTGGTGCATGTACCACAAACTTGCGGTAAGTTTGTGTATTAAATGCTTCTAGGCTTTCCAATGCATTGTGAATCTGACTGAGTGCGGGTTCAATTTTCCTCGCTAACTCGCGCGCGTGATGAGTGGGCGCTATACCCCTGCCGTCTCGAGTAAACAGTTTAACTCCGAGTTGCTCTTGAAGCCTCTTTAGAATGCCACTCACGCCGGGCTGGGTTAGATGCATGGCCTCCGCTGCAACAGTAATTGAGCGATGGCGATATACCGCTATAAACACTTTTAGTAGATTTAGGTCGATTGATTTGTTCATAGCCTAGCCATTTAAACATCACAAAACGAAATGTATTAAATAAATACTCATCTATGTATTGGTATGTGTCAATCAATTAAATTTAGGGCATATAAAGACAATAGATAGAGAAATAGCTCATGAATATTCGTTTTGTACCTTCTACCTTAACCTTGGCTTTAATGGTTTCCTTTGGTGTATCTGCAGATTATGCCAGCTTAGAAAACTACCAAGGTAAACCTGCCTCAGAGCATACTAAACAGGCTAATGCTGAGCTTGCTAAGCAATTACCGTGGGCAGACAACAGCGCATTTATACGTACCCAGCGGGGTCTTATTGCAGAATTTGGCAGCCATCAAGCGGGTGAACTGAAGCAACGTTTTAGCTATATGCAGAGCATGAGCCCTGAGCAATTGCCAGAAACGGTCAATCCCTCTATTTGGCGTCAAGGTATGCTTAACTATGCCGCTGGTGGTTTGTATCAGGTGACCGATGGTGTATATCAGATCCGTGGGGCCGATCTCTCTAATATGACCATTTATCGCACCGATAACGGCTATGTTATTCACGACCCATTGTTGTCGCGTGAAGCAGCGGCTGCATCCTGGGAATTTGCCAAACTACATCTACCTACAATAAATGGTACTCATACCATTACTGGGATGATTTACTCACATATGCATGCTGATCATTTTGGCGGCTCACGTGGTATTTTGGATTCAGGGGATATGCTTGAAAATGCCCCCATTTACGCACCTAAAGACTTCATCAAAGAACTTGCCGACGAAAATGTAATTGCTGGAACAGCAATGGGGCGTCGAGCCAATTATCAATACGGTACTACCTTAGATAACAATACCAAGGGCATTGTAGATAACGCCCTTGGCCTAGGGGTTTCTCGTGGCGAGGTGACCTTAGTGGCACCTACTCATGAAATTCAATCTCGTGAAAAAGAGTTAGTAATTGATGGCCTTTCTTTCCTTGCCATTAATATGCCTGGAGCAGAAGCGCCTGCAGAAATGGTGCTTTATGTTCCTAAGTACCGCTCATTGAACACCGCTGAATTAACCTATGACGGCATGCATAATATCTACACCTTCCGCGGTGCAAAAGTACGCGACTCGCTGGTTTGGACTAAGTATCTGACCGAATTGAAGTTGCGCTTTGTTGATAGTGGTTTAGTGGATAACATTCATGCGGCCCACTCTGCACCTGTTTGGAATGAAGCCAATACCGAGCAAAATGAAATCTCTGAGTACATGACCTTACAAAGAGATAATTATGGCTTTATTCACAACCAGTCAATGCGTTTAGCTAATCACGGTGTCACCATTCATGATGTTGGCCGTGAAATCGAGAAAATTGTACCGCAAGTACAAAAAGATACTTGGCATACCAATGGCTACCATGGCTCTTATAGCCACAATGCACGAGCCGTTGTGAACCTATATTTGGGTTACCATGACCTGAATCCTGTAAATACTAATCCACTGAAAACTAAAGATAAGTCTTGTGTATATGTGGAAGCTGCAGGAGCTGATGTTTTGTACCATGCAGGTAAGGGGCATTTTGAAAAGGGGAATTATCAACAAGCGGCTCAGTTGTTCAACGATTTGGTACAGTGTGACCCAAACAATATAGATTACCGTTTTGCCCTAGCAGACAGTTTTGAGCAGCAAGGTTATCAATCAGAAACCATGGCTTGGCGTAACTCTTATTTGCAAGGCGCTGTTGAACTGCGCACCGGGGCAATCCAGCCATCAATTAAACTTGCATCTGCCGACGTAATTGCCAATACGCCAACCGGAATGTTCCTCGATTTTGTCGCGGTGAAACTGAATGCTGAAAAAGCGGAGCAAGCTAACTTAAACTTTAGTTTTAGCGTATCGCATCCTGAATTGCATGAGCACTATTACGGTGAGGTGTCTAATGCCAATATGGCTAACATTCAGGTCGACAGTTTGCCTAAAACCGATGTGGCTTTATCCATTAGCAAAAACGACCTCACGCAAGTGGTGCTGGGTAAAACAAGCTTGGAACAGTTGTTAAAAGAGGGCGGCGCTAGCTTACAAGGTGATGCTAAACAGATAGAAACTTTAGTTAGCTGCTTGGATGAGTTTGACGGGCTGTTTGAAATCCTCCCTATGCCAAGCGGTAAATAAGCTTTACCAGCAAGCCCTCAAACTAAATTGAGGGCCATTACCTTAGTTAGGTAATGGCTATCGTGTGAAAACTGTACTCGCTCTCTCAAGCAAATGAAATAGTCTTATGGGAGGGCGATTTTTGGGCCTTAGAGAATGTGAGCCTAGTTACACAGGAAGGGATGAGCAAAAGGTTTAATGGGAGTTTTCAGCTATGAAGCTGACAACAAGATCAAGTATCGGTGATTTAGTTTAGAAAAACTCGGTTAGTTTAGACACCAACAAAGTACTAACAATAACAAGCTACCGTCCTTTTCCCATCGAATACTACATAGAATCTATAAGCGCTGATTGTTTATCAAAGCTAGATCGGTGAAAATACCCGCCAATTACGATTAACTAAACGCTGGGTGATTGTGCTGTTTCGGCCAAATTGCCGCTTTGCTGCATCCTCGCGTTATCAAATTAGAAGAATTGATTCGATGTCTAACGCTTCACTCTTGCAAGATATTGCTAGCCGAAGAACCTTTGCAATTATCTCTCACCCGGATGCGGGTAAAACCACCATTACTGAAAAAGTATTGTTATTCGGAAACGCGATTCAAAAAGCCGGCACGGTAAAAGGCCGCGGCAATGCGACTCATGCTAAATCTGACTGGATGGAGATGGAGAAAGAACGTGGCATCTCGGTAACCACATCGGTGATGCAGTTCCCGTTCAACGATTGTATTGTAAACCTGCTAGATACTCCCGGACACGAAGATTTCTCGGAAGATACTTACCGTACCTTAACCGCCGTTGACTCCTGTTTAATGGTGATTGATGCCGCTAAAGGTGTAGAAGATCGTACTCGTAAATTAATGGAAGTAACGCGCTTGCGCGATACTCCTATCGTTACTTTCATGAACAAATTGGACCGCGATATTCGTGACCCAATGGAAGTGATGGACGAGGTAGAAAGCGAACTTAACATTATGTGCGCTCCAATTACGTGGCCAATTGGCTGCGGTAAATTGTTTAAAGGTGTCTACCACATTCTTAAAGATGAAGTGATTCTTTACCAAACTGGTAAAGGCCACACCATTCAAGACGCGCAAATCATTAAGGGTTTAGACAACCCAGAAGTGGAAGCAGCCATTGGTGATGAGCTTAGCGAAACTTTGCGTGATGAGCTTGAACTTGTTATCGGTGCATCTAACGAATTTGACCATGAGTTGTTCTTAAGTGGTGAGCTTACCCCTGTGTATTTTGGTACAGCCTTAGGTAACTTTGGTGTTGACCACATGTTAGAAGGTTTAACTAACTGGGCGCCAGCACCCAAACCTCGCGCTACCGATGTGGGCGAAGTAAGTGCCAATGATGCTAGCTTCTCTGGCTTTGTATTTAAGATCCAAGCGAATATGGACCCTAAACACCGAGACCGTATCGCCTTTATGCGCATTGTGTCGGGCGAATACAACAAGGGTATGAAGATGCGCCATGTTCGCTTAGGTAAAGATGTGAGCATTTCGGATGCCGTTACCTTTATGGCGGGTGATCGTTCCGCTGCTGAAAAAGCCATTGCGGGCGACATTATTGGTTTGCATAACCATGGCACCATTCAAATAGGCGACACCTTTAGCCAAGGTGAAGCGATGAAGTTTACTGGTATTCCTAACTTTGCACCGGAAATGTTCCGCCGCATTCGTCTAAAAGATCCTTTGAAGCAAAAGCAATTGCTTAAAGGTTTGATTCAGTTGTCTGAAGAAGGTGCAGTGCAGTTGTTCCGCCCAATGCGTAACAATGATTTAATTGTTGGTGCGGTAGGTGTGCTGCAGTTTGACGTAGTGGTGCATCGCCTCCGTACCGAGTATAAAGTGGAAGCGGTATACGAAGGCATTAGTGTTGCCACTGCACGTTGGTGTGGCAGTGAAGATACTAAAAAGTTTGAAGAGTTTAAGAAAAAGGCTCACGACAACTTAGCCTTAGATGGCGGTGACAACCTCACCTACTTAGCGCCTACTATGGTTAACTTAAACCTAGCGACAGAGCGCTATCCAGAGGTTAAGTTTATGCAAACCCGCGAGCATTAAGCGGCGTTCAAGCATGTTTTAGGACGGTACAGCACAATAAAAAAAGGTCGCATAAAGCGACCTTTTTTGTGGCTAATACTAGGGGCTGTTTATCTTTCGCGGTTAAATATTGTTCGCGAAAAAATCGTTTTAGGCGCGGCAAGGATTGTATAGCCTAGCATTCTAGGTAAATAAGCCTTAACAGAGCATAAAACGATTTTAGCCGAACCCTTCGGGCAGCGTTTGTGGCTTATTTCTACTGCGTTATCAGCTTCTCATGTAGGCTCGCTACACATTAAAGCTTCTGCCTTGTACAAATTAACCACAAATCACTGCAAAATTCAGCTCGAAAGATAAACAACCCCTACGCGCTATTCGCGCTCTTTAGTATATGGAACACCAATCGCTTTTGGTGCGATAGCTTTACCGATAAAGCCTGCCAGTAAGAACACGGTAAGTACGTAAGGTATCGCTTCAATGGCTTGCACTGGAATCGCGAAGTCGCCAATAGAGACGCCTTGTAAACGTATCGCCATGGCATCCAAGAAACCAAACAGTAAACAGGCTGCCAATGCGGTAAATGGTCGCCACTTGCCAAAAATCAACGCGGCTAACGCCATATAACCTTTACCGGCACTCATGTTCGGAATGAACTGGGCAGTTTGCGCCACCGACAAGTACACGCCACCAATGCCGACCAGTAAGCCACAGATAATCACCGCGCTGTAACGCATTCTCACTACTGAGATACCCGCGGTATCAACCGCTGCTGGTGATTCACCCACCGCTCGTAAACGTAATCCAAAGCGGGTTTTAAACATTACATACCACGCTAAAGGCACGGTTATGATTAGCAAATACACCAAGGCCGAGTGGCCGCTAATTAGCTCTGAATACAACAAACCAATTACGGGTACATCGGCCATCGCCTCGGCACCCGGCAATTGAATAGGCGCGAAGCGGGCATCGCCACTTAAGGCGGGGGTTTGACCGCCTTGGTGGAACCAGTGACGCCCAAGGGTCACCGTTAAACCAGCCGCTAAAATGTTAATAGCCATACCACTTACAACATGATCGCCACGGTGAGTAATGGTGGCAAAGCCGTGTAATAGCGCTAATAGTACCGAGATGCCAATACCTGCCAACAGACCTAGCCAAGCCGAACCCGTTACATGCGCTGTTGCTGCACCAACAAATGCTGCAGCGAGTAACTTGCCTTCTAAGGCGATATTCACAATGCCGGAGCGCTCACAGAACATGCCGGCCAGTGAAGCGAAGATAAGCGGCGTCGCAACCCGTATGGTGGCGTCTAACATTAAGATAATTGTTTCAAACATCTTAAGCGACTCCTTCTGATGGGCTTGGTTTTTTAGCAAAAAGCTTGAGGTAAGTACGTTCAAGCGATGGCTTGAACATGTGCTCTAAAGCGCCTGAGAATAGAATCACCAAACCCTGAAGAACAACAACGATGTTACGGTCTACACCGTACTCAAAACTTAACTCTGCGCCACCTTGGTATAGGAAACCAAACAGTAAGCTGGCGAGTAATACACCAAGAGGGTGGTTGCGGCCCATCAGGGCTACAGCAATACCGGTAAAGCCAAAACCTTCTACAAAGTTTAATTTGATTTGGTGTAGTTCACCTTGCAGTACGTTAAGGCCAAAGAAGCCAGCCAGCATGCCCGATATCAACATCGCAATAATCACGATTTTAACGTAGCTAATACCTGCATAAGTGGCAGCGCTAGGGTTAGAACCTACCGAGCGTATTTCGTAGCCCCAGCGCGTATGCCAAATAAATAACCACAGCAACAAACAGCACAGTAAGGCGAAAATGAAGCTTAAATTGAGCGGGCTCGCAGACATGCTCACACCCACCCAGCTAAGCATTTCATGCATTTTGGGTAGCCAAGAAGACGCCGCAAAAACTCGGCTTTCGGTGGCCATTGTGGTCTCAGGTTTAAGAATATCAACCAGTAAATAGGCCATTAATGAGGCTGCAATAAAGTTGAACATGATGGTGGTGATTACGATGTGTGAACCACGCTTGGCTTGTAAGTAAGCAGGGATAAACGCCCAAGCTGCACCAAATAAACCACCCACAATAATGGCGACAGGGAATACCACATACCAAGGCGCAAACTCGCCTAAGGTTAAGCAGACTAAACCAACCCCTAAGCCACCAATATATGCTTGGCCTTCGCCACCAATATTAAATAAACCAGCGTGAAAGGCGATAGCCACGGCTAAACCGGTAAAGATAAATCCAGTGGTGTAATACAAGGTATAACCAATGCCTTCGGCATAGCCAAACGCGCCGGTCCACATCACTTTAATCGCATCGATGGGTGATATGTCGATATACATAAACAGCAAGGCCGACACTAAAAATGCGGCAAACACGTTGATTGCAGGTAATAGGGCAACGCTGACCCATGCAGGTACTTGAGTTTGGCTCATATTTCACCTCCCTGCGCGGTGTTTTTTATATGCTCTGGCACAATGTTGGCCATCATTAATCCTAAGGTTTGTTCATCCGCTTGTTCTGCGCTAACTTCACCTACAATCGCGCCATCAAAGACCACAATGATTCGATCGGCCAAGTTGACAATTTCATCTAATTCAACCGAGACCAGCAATACTGCTTTACCTGCGTCACGCGAGTGGATGATTTGTTGGTGAATGTATTCAATAGCACCAATGTCTACGCCACGGGTAGGTTGGCCAACCAGAAGAATATCTGGGTCTTGCTCCATCTCGCGAGCAATCACCAATTTTTGTTGGTTGCCTCCCGAGAAGTTGGCGGTTTTTAAGTTGGTATCTGCGGGGCGAACGTCCCACTTTTCCATGCTTTGTTGACAGCCCTGTTCAATCGCTTGCTTGTCTTGCAATACCCCTTTGTTGTATTGCGCAAGGTGGTGATAACCGAGTATATAAGCTTCTTTGGCTGCAAACTTATTGATAAGCCCTTGCTTGTGTCGGTCTTCAGGAATGTGGCCTACGCCAATGGACCTAATGCTGCGTGGGTTGTAATGGCTTTCGGCGTCAATGGTATGTCCGTTTAAGGTCATACTGCCGCTGCTTGGGGTGATAATGCCGCTTAATAAGCTAAGAATTTCTGACTGACCATTGCCTGATACTCCGGCAATACCAACGATTTCTCCAGCGCGAACATTAAACGAGATATCTTTTACGCGTTTAACCCCGGCACTATCTATGTAGCTAAGCTTGTTCACTTCAATTAATGGCGCTTGTGGTTTCGCTTCACCGCGCTCTACTTGCAGCAATACCTTGCGGCCTACCATTAGCTCTGCAAGTTGCTCTTGATTGGTTTCAGCTGTTACTACATGTTCAACCATTGCTCCCTGTCGCATCACCGATACATTGTCGGTAATGGCTAATACTTCACGAAGCTTATGGGTAATAATCATGATGGTGGTGCCTTGCTCACGTAACTTACCTAAAATGGTAAACAAGTGATCGGCTTCTTGCGGCGTGAGTACCCCAGTGGGTTCATCCAAAATGAGAATTTTAGCGCCACGATATAAGGCTTTTAAGATCTCTACACGTTGCTGCAAACCTACCGCTAGCTCACCAACAACGGCATCTAGTGGCACATCTAAACCGTAGTCTTTGGCTAGTTGCTTAAGCTTCTTACGCGCTGCGCTTAAACTATCTTCAAGCTTCCAGCCGTCTTCTGCACCAAGAACGATGTTTTCCAGCACCGTAAAGGTATCCACTAACATGAAGTGCTGGTGCACCATGCCAATACCCGCCTTGATGGCTTCTTGAGAATTATGTGGTTGGTAATGCTGGCCATGTACCTGCATAGAGCCAGAGTCGGCATGATAGAAGCCGTAAATAATACTCATTAGGGTGGATTTACCGGCGCCATTTTCGCCAATAATTCCATGAATTGTGCCTTTAGGAATGGCAAGGTCGATACTGCGATTGGCATGAACGCTGCCAAAGCGCTTATCGATTTTTTCCAGTTTAATGGCAAAATCAGCTGCGTGAATCAATTTCGATTTCCATTTCTAGCCAGTAAAAATACGCCAACTCGAGGTTGGCGCGTATTTTTAGCATTTAGTAGTTACAGGTGTTGTCCGACATGTAGTCATGAACAGTAATTTTGCCAGAAATAATATCGGCTTTAATTCCCTCTACGTATGCTTTCAATTCTGGAGTGATTAATGAAGCATTGTGCTCATCTTGCGCCCAATCAACAGAATCTTCCTTAAGACCTAAGGCTTTAATACCTGGCTGCCAAGTACCGTTCATGCCTTCTTCCCAAGTACTGTAAGCAACGGCGCCCACTTTCTTAACCATTGAGGTCAACATAGTGCCTGGCTGTAAGTGGTTTTGGTTTGAATCAACACCAATGGCATATTTGCCTGCATCTTTAGCGGCTTGGTAAACACCTAAACCGGTTCCGCCTGCTGCTGCATAGATAACGTCAGCACCTTGAGAAAACTGAGATTTAGCTAGCTCTGAGCCTTTAGCTGGATCGGCAAAAGCAGCTGGCGTAGAACCAGTCATGTTTTGCAGTACTTTGGTGTTGGCATTGGCATAAACCGCACCTTGCTCATAGCCACAGGCAAATTTACGGATAAGCGGGATGTCCATACCGCCTACAAAACCAACGGTATTGGTGTTAGATACTTTGGCTGCCAAGGCACCAACTAAGAAAGAACCTTCGTGTTCTTTAAATACCACCGATTGAACGTTGGGTTTATCAATCACCATGTCGATAATGGTGAACTGAGTATCAGGGTATTCGGCTGCTACTTTCTCAACGGCTGAGGCCATGTTAAAGCCTACAGCAACAATTGGGCTGAATCCGCGGCCCGCTAAACGGCGTAAACCTTGTTCGCGTTGCGCTTCATTCTGTGGTTCAAATTCGCGTACATCAACGCCTTTTTCTTTTTTAAATACTTCTACGCCATTGCGAAAAACAGCTTCATTGAATGATTTATCAAATTTGCCGGCAGTATCATAAACAACGGCTGGTTTAGCGGCTAACGCACTAAAAGAGGCAACTGCTAAAGCTGCAGCTGTAAGGTTGGTTGTGAATGTTTTCACGTCAAACTCCCTGTTTTTTTATTGAAATATTTTATCTAGTTAGGTCAGCGTTACTGGAACAAGCCCAAGCAGCACACTTGCGTAAATGGCGAAGCTCACAGCCGATGTATTCATTGTTGGTGAAGTGCATTTATCCAAGGATAGTAAACACCTACTTAAACTTACTAAGTGTAATCTACTATTGGGAATGTGTTGCACCATCGAGCATGACTTACTAGATATTGTCGGTGTCGCGTTTCGAATATTAACTATTTTCCCTGTAACCACTCTGTATATACAGTGATCCATTGGTAGAGTAGGATTAAGAATTACTGAATTCAATACGCTATTCTCAGTATTTATCTTAATTTGTTGGGGATTTAAGAGATATTACCTATATATGTGGGTAAAATTACTATAAGTGACATGAAGCTCAGCAGAAGAGGTGGTCTATGGTCGCTCGAATAATCAGGCTTTTTCGCCACTATATTGCTTGTTACGATAACTGGCTCCATAAAAATGGTTTGGACAAACCCTGTCGAAGTTGCATTCCTCAAGAGCACCCTAAACAGGATAAAGGCGAGTAATGGCCTGGTTTGATACCCATTGTCACTTGGACTTCGCGCCATTTAAGCAGGATTTACCCAGTTACTTAGCAGAGTTCAAACGCTGCAATATACAAGGCTGCCTAGTACCTGCTGTGGGCCCAGAAAACTGGCAAACCGTAGTCGGCCTATCTTTCCTAAAAATGTTGAAAATTGCCTTGGGTTACCATCCATGCTTTTTAGATAAAAATGCCTTGCAGGGTGAGCCAGAATTATTGCTTGGAGAATTAGAGGCTTTAGGCCAAATAGTGCAACAGCATCGAGAGCGGCTAAGTGCATGGGGAGAGTGTGGTTTAGACGGTCGTTTCCCCGAAACTAACGCTCATCAAGAGTTTGCCTTTAATTGGCAAATAAAGGCGGCTCAACAACAAGCTTTGCCCTTACTTATCCATTCGGTGCGACTGCATGATCGCGTTGCTCATCTACTCAAACAAGCTCAGTTTGACCAAGGCGGGATTATTCACGGTTTTAGTGGCAGCTATGTACAAGCTAGCCGCTTTGTTGATTTGGGTTTTAAAATTGGCGTAGGCGGCACCATTACTTGGCCGCGTTCAGAAAAAACGCGCAAGGCCTTAAAACGCCTACCGTTAGATGCTTTGGTGCTAGAAACCGACGCACCAGATATGCCTTTGTTTGAGATGCAACAACAGCACAATACGCCACTTAATCTCTCAGTTATTTTTGAGCAATTAGCAGCGCTGCGCAGCGAATCACCTCAAGAGCTTGAGCAGCGCCTATGGGACAACAGCCTACAAGTTTTAAGGCTAGAACCTTAAAGCTTTAAGGTATTACTAGGCGAATAGCCACTTAAGCTCGTTAGCAAGCCTATTCAGGTTTATGCCTTAAATTTGTCGATATGGTCGGCATTAACGGCGGCTACGGCTGCACTCACTAAAGTGGTTCCACTTAGTGGTTGTTCACTAGCGCCTAGTCGCATGGCGGGTGTCTCACCGTTTTGGTCGGTGATGACGTAGTTAAATAGGGCACGATTAATTTCAAATAAGGCGTCAACCGAGCTGGCACTTTTCAGCTGCTTCGACATGTTTTGCTCAAGGTGCACAAAGAAGTTCTGGCAAGCTTGCGGACGAGGTAAGTCGATGGGAGCGGGGACTTGCTGGCCTGAACTAATGCCACAAAACGCACCAAAAGGAGCTGGATACCAGCGGTCATTCCACCAACCTACTTTATTACCTGCAGCGCCCATATCTGATTGAGTACGAGGATGCTGATAGATGTAATACACGTCGGCAGATTTCTCTCGTATTTGTTCAACACAGCTCATAAGAGCCGCACCGCGGATACTGCTTTCGTGTTCGATATAGTGGTGAAAATGCTTAACTTGGTGGGTAAAACCGGATAAAAGCTGAAAGTGTGCGTAAGCACAAATTGCCGGTTGAATAATTTGAGTACCGCGCAGATGCGAGGTGGGACCGTAGTGTAAATCTTCAAAGTGATAACGGTTCAGGGTGAGCTGATAACGGCGCTTTAAGGCCTCTACAATGGGGCTATCTTGCAGTGCTGGTAGCCTAGTAGACGCTTGTTGCTGGTAGTAAACCGAATCATTAAGCTGCAATTGCGTTTGGTTATGGGTATGCAGTAATACGTAACCCGATTGCGCCTCGCTAGAGCACAACGCCCAAACACGCTTTTGCTCGGAAAACTCATGCACATTGCTTTCGGTATGAATCGCTAAAAACTTGCGTTTGAGAGCCATTACCTCTTGCTGGCGCGAATAAAACCGTAAACAGTGAAATAGGCGCTGTAGCAGTTGGTAATAGATTTTTGGCGCAATGCTCAGTTGCTGCATTATTTTCTGTGGGCTGTGGCCTAAGCTTAGAGAATTGAATAAACGACATAGTTGCTCACTGCCTTTCACGTGTACTTGGGTAAAGACGCTTTGGCATTTTCGGCATTGGTAACGTTGGCTGTTAGCACCGGTTTTTCCGTAGCGTTTAACGCCGGTAGTTGGGCCTAGGAAGAAGCCAGGTTCGCAATTGCTGCAACCACAGGGAGCTTTGCTTAAGTGTAGTTTGGTGCGTTCTTCAACAATCAAGTTTACGCTGTGGCTGTCAACGAGAGGTGGGTAACTACCACACGCTTTGCAATGCAAAGCGGGATAACCCAATTGATGACTTTCGGCTAAATAGTCTGAGCTTTCGGTTAATCCAAAATTGGGGCAGCGGCAGTTCTTACAGCAGTTAAACCGTTGTCTGTAGGCGAATTTTTGTTCTTTTTCAGGTTCAAGTGCTGCTGTCACTTTGTATTCCTTTTCAACATATTTAGTAACTAACTCTAGTTTGACTAATCTTTGACTATTATCCCGTGATCAGCCTCACGATTTTTAACAACTTAGAAACTTAAACTGCCAGCCATGAACTGAGGGGCAAAACAGCAATGGCGCTGTGCCTTTAGCAAGTTCCCACGTATTTAAAGGACGAAAGAAAATGTACGAAGTTATTATTGCCTTAATTACTGGCGCGGTGGTTGGCGTGGTTTTTAGTGCTATTAAACTGCCACTACCTGCTCCGCCGGTGCTATCGGGCATCATTGGTATTTTGGGTATCTATTTGGGAGGCATGGCCTACCAAAATGTCTTGGAACGTTTTTTTTCGTAACAAATTCGTTAAGCAACTTGGCTAATCGCTTAGGTATAAGATTTGATATTTCCTATAGTTTGCTTAGTAAGGTTGTGAATCGATAGTCGCCTTAGGAAGAAGTATGGCATAAACACATTTGGTAAGTAAGGTCTCTGAAACGGCTAATAAGTCGATTAGATTTGATCTAGTTATCATTTAGGCCAAAAACCCTAGGTATGATCGCCGGCAGTAAAATCCATTGCAGCTCAGCCGGCATTAAGGTAGTTACCTGATCAGATAGTTGAATGTAATGGAATACTAAACAGACACGTTGTAGAAGGCTTCTTGTGCTGGTGGCAAGAAGATAGAAACGATGTAAGTTTCACAAAAAATATAATTAAACATTAGGGACACGTATGAACAGTACAGTAATGAGCTTGGTCGGCGTACTCGCGCTACTGGGGATTGCATTCTTGCTTTCCGATAACAAAAAACGAATTAACAAACGTACCGTTTTGGGAGCTTTTGCTATCCAAGCTGGATTTGGTGCCTTTGTACTTTACCTTCCATTTGGTCAAGACGTGCTAGCTGCTGTTTCAGGTGGTGTTCAATCGGTGATTGACAGTGCCCAAGCGGGTATTAACTTTTTGTTTGGTGGCTTAGGCACTGACGCAATGTTTGGTAACGGTGTTGGCTTTGTATTTGCCATTCGTGTATTGCCTATTATTGTATTCTTCTCTTCACTCATCGCGGTACTTTACTACCTTGGCATTATGCAGAAGATCATCTTGGTAATTGGTGGTGCTCTACAAAAAGCATTAGGCACTAGCCGCCCAGAGTCTATGTCTGCTACTGCCAATATCTTTGTTGGTCAAACCGAAGCGCCAATTGTGGTTAAACCTTTTATCCCAAAAATGAGCGAGTCTGAGTTATTTGCCATTATGGTTGGTGGTTTGGCTTCGGTTGCAGGTTCTGTATTAGCGGGTTACGCGGGTTTAGGTGTAGAGCTTAAGTACTTGATTGCTGCTTCATTTATGGCAGCACCTGGTGGCCTATTGATGGCTAAAATCATCAAGCCTGAAACTAATGCTTCTGAGCAAGATATGGACGCTACTTTAGCCGAAGAAGATCGCCCAGCTAACGTTATCGACGCTGCAGCAAGTGGTGCTTCTACCGGTTTGCACTTAGCGCTTAACGTAGGTGCAATGCTACTTGCCTTCATTGGTTTGATTGCGTTGCTAAACGGCATGGTTGGTGGCATCGGTGGTTGGTTTGGTGTTGAAGGCTTAACCATTGAACTTATTTTAGGTTACATCTTCGCACCGGTTGCTTGGATTATTGGTGTGCCTTGGGCTGAAGCCATTCAAGCAGGTAGCTTTATTGGTCAAAAGCTTATCGTTAACGAATTTGTTGCTTACATTAACTTTGTTGATATTCGCGAAACACTGTCAGAGCACACTCAAGTAATTGTTACTTTTGCACTATGTGGTTTCGCTAACCTATCATCAATTGCAATTTTATTAGGTGGCTTAGGTAGCATGGCGCCATCACGCCGTGGTGATATTGCTCGTCTAGGTCTTAAAGCTGTAGCGGCTGCATCATTAGCTAACTTAATGAGTGCTGCACTTGCTGGTTTCTTCTTCAGCCTGCTATAAGCTAGTAAGGCTTCTTGGTAATATGCCAAGAAGCCTCTATTTCAGTTCAATCTATTGCTGCTCTGGCATTAGGTTTAATCTTAAACTTTGAGGAATAGTTATGTCTCAGTCTCTTACTGCTGTGGCGCGTCAAGCCCTTTCTTTAATGGACCTCACTACTCTTAACGATGACGATACTCGCGAGAGTGTGGCGGCTTTATGTGCTCAAGCTAAATCGGCTCAAGGCCAAGTTGCGGCTATTTGTATTTATCCACGCTTCATTCCATTTGCTCGTAAGGTATTGGCCGAACACGATGCTAGTGAAGTGAAAATTGCTACTGTGACTAACTTCCCTTTAGGTGAAGATGATGTGGAGTTGGCTGTAGCTGAAACGAAGGCCGCTGTAGCCTATGGCGCAGACGAAGTAGACGTTGTATTCCCATGGCGCGCCTTAATGGCCGGTAACGAGCAAGTGGGTTTTGACCTAGTTAAAGCCTGTAAAGCTGCCTGTGGCGAGATAAAGCTAAAAGTGATTATTGAAAGTGGCGAATTAAACAGCCCAGAACTGATTGCTAAAGCCAGTGAGTTGTCGATTAAAGCGGGTGCAGATTTTATTAAAACTTCTACCGGTAAAGTGCCGGTAAATGCAACGCCAGAAGCAGCAGAAATCATGCTAAAAGCAATCGCTGAGTTTAACCCAGATTGTGGCTTTAAAGCCGCAGGTGGAGTTAAAAGCGCCGAACAAGCGAAAGTTTACCTAGATCTTGCGACTAAAACACTTGGCGACGATTGGTTAAGCCAAGCGCATTTCCGCTTTGGTGCATCAAGTTTATTGGCTGCATTACAAGCCACTATATCAGGTGATGAGAACGCTCAAGCTGGCGCTGGTTATTAGTTAATTCTTCGATAAGAGTTAAGGAATGCTCATGTTGTTACCCCAAGAAATTATTCGACGTAAACGCGATGGCCAAGCGCTGTCGCTAGAAGAAATCCAGTTTATGGTTGACGGTATTACCAACGGCCAACTAAGTGATAGCCAAATTGGCGCATTTGCCATGGCGGTTTACTTCAACAGTATGAATGGTACCGAGGCTACCGCGCTTACCTGTGCAATGCGTGATTCAGGGCAAGTGCTTAACTGGGATCATCTTAATCTGCCTGGGCCTGTAGTGGATAAACACTCTACTGGTGGTGTGGGTGATTTAACGTCGTTACTCTTGGGGCCAATGGTCGCTGCATGTGGTGGCCATGTTCCGATGATTTCGGGGCGTGGATTAGGCCACACTGGCGGTACCTTAGACAAATTAGAAGCTATTCCTAATTACTCTATCAGCCCCACATCGCAGCAGTTTGAAAGCATTGTGAAGGATGTGGGTATTGCGATTATTGGCCAAACCGGAGAGTTGGCTCCGGCCGACAAACGCTTATATGGCATTCGTGATGTGACCGCCACGGTAGAGTCTATTCCCTTGATTACAGCTTCTATCTTGAGCAAAAAACTTGCCTCGGGCCTAGAAGCGTTAGTGATGGATGTAAAAGCTGGTAGTGGCGCATTTATGCCTAACTTTGCTCAATCGAAAGCCTTGGCCGAAAGCATTGTAGAAGTGGCTAATGCTGCGGGAGTTAAATGCTGTGCCTTGCTAACCGATATGAACCAGCCTTTAGCGCCCAGCGCAGGTAACGCGGTAGAAATTGCTGAAACCCTACGTTATTTAAAAGGCGATACTTCAGCGCATCGCTTACATCAGGTAACAAGGGCTTTAGCTAGTGAAATGTTGTTATCTAGCGGTTTAGCCAGCTCTCAACAAGAGGCCGAGGATAAACTTGCCGCAAGCATTAGCTCTGGTGCAGCTTTAGAGCGTTTTGCCAAAATGGTGAGTGCTTTAGGTGGGCCAAGTGATTTTGTTGAACGCAGCGAACATTACCTGCCTCAAGCCAAGGTTGTGAAGCCAGTAGCCGCAAAACAAAGTGGCATGGTTAAGCAACTAGATTGCCGAGAGTTGGGCATGGCGGTAGTAGGCTTGGGTGGCGGCAGAAGTGTGCCGGGAGCCGCCATTGATCACAGCGTAGGCATTAGTGAACTAGTAGAGTTAGGCGATGTGGTAGACAAGGGACAAAACTTGTTGATGCTGCATGCCAACGACGAAGACGCTTGGCAAGCGGCGGCAAAACAAATTCAACAGGCGATTAAACTCGACGAACCTAGCTCAGCGCAGGCCGATGTAAACCCTGTTTATCAGCGTATTGGTCCTTGTTAAGGAGACCCCTATGAAACGTGCAATTATATTAATGCTAGATTCCTTTGGCATTGGTGCCAGTGATGATGCCGAAAAGTTTGGCGATCAAGGTGCTAATACCATGCTGCACATTGCCGAGCAATGTGCCCAAGGAAATGCCGATAAAGGCCGTAGTGGCCCGTTAACAATTCCTAATCTAAATCGATTAGGTTTAGGCCATGCCTGCGGCGAAAGTGGTGGAGTATTTCCGCCAGGATTAGACGCTCAGGTTCAGCCTATTGGCAACTATGGTTATGCCGCCGAAATGTCTAGCGGTAAAGACACGCCAAGTGGTCACTGGGAAATTGCTGGCGTACCAGTATTGTTTGATTGGGGCTACTTTAGCGAGCCTGAAAATAGCTTCCCGCAAAGCTTGCTTGACGAGTTAGTTAAGCGTGCTGATTTACCGGGCTACCTTGGTAATTGCCATGCTTCAGGCACCGAAGTGCTGGAGCGTTTGGGTGAAGAACATATGGCTAGCGGTAAGCCGATTTTTTACACCTCTGCCGACAGCGTATTTCAAATCGCCGCTCATGAAGAAACATTTGGTTTAGAGCGTTTGCTTAAGCTGTGTGAAATTGCTCGTGAGCTAGTGGACCCTTACAACATTGGCCGAGTGATTGCGCGTCCATTTGTTGGCAACAGCGCAAAAGAATTCGCTCGCACCGGTAACCGCAGAGATTTATCGGTATTACCGCCTGCGCCCACCTTGTTAGACCGCATGGCAGAAGCTGGCGGTGAGGTAGTGAGCATTGGTAAAATTGCCGATATTTATGCCCAGCAAGGTATTACTCGCAAGGTAAAGGCTACCGGCCTAGAAGGCTTGTTTGATTTAACTTTGAGTGAAATGGATCGCCAAGTAGACAACAGCATCATCTTCACTAACTTTGTCGATTTTGACTCAGCATATGGGCATCGTCGTGATGTACCAGGTTATGCTGCTGCACTGGAATACTTCGATAAACGTTTACCTGAATTGCTGGATAAGCTTAGCGAGGACGATATCGTGATTCTTACCGCAGACCACGGTTGTGACCCAACCTGGCCGGGCAGTGATCATACTCGTGAACATATTCCTGTCATTTTCTACGGCAAAAATTTACCCGCTAAAAATGTTGGTAAACGCGATACCTTTGCCGACATTGGCCAAACCATCGCCGATTACATGAAACTGCCTGCTTTAGAGTACGGCACTAGCTTTTTACAAGAATAACAATGACGAGCAGCAGCAAGTTGCTAGCTGCTTGGAACAAACTTAATTAGGAGACTATATGGCAACCCCACATATCAATGCAGCACCAGGTGATTTTGCCGAAACCGTATTAATGCCGGGTGATCCCTTGCGTGCAAAACACATTGCAGAGACATTTTTAGAAGACGTAGTTGAAGTAACTGGCGTGCGTAACATGCTAGGTTACACCGGTACATATAAAGGTAAGCGTGTATCGGTAATGGGTTCAGGCATGGGTATTCCAAGCTGTTCTATTTACGCTCATGAGCTGTACACCCAATACGGTGTTGAGAACATTATCCGTGTAGGTAGTGCCGGTGCTGTAAGCAACGACATCAAACTACGTGATGTGGTAATTGCAATGGGCGCCTGTACCGACTCAAAAGTAAACCGTAGCCGTTTTAAAGGTCACGACTTTGCCGCTATTGCTAACTATGACTTATTACGTGCTGCGGTAGATAGCGCTAAAGCACAAGGCGTTGACGCTAAAGTAGGTAACATCTTCTCTGCCGATCTTTTCTACTCGCCAGAGCCTGATATGTTCGACGTAATGGAAAAACACAATGTTTATGCGGTAGAAATGGAAGCCGCGGGTTTATACGGCGTAGCTGCTGAGTGTGGTAAAGCTGCTTTGTGTGTTGTAACCATTTCTGACCATATTCGCAGTGGTGAGCAAACTACCGCAGAAGAGCGTCAAACTACCTTTAACGAGATGATCACTCTAACGCTGGAGTCGCTGCTTTAAGCTGGACTTTTATCTTTAGTGTTATCGCTTCTAGCAGCAATGTCTGCTAGAAGTTTCTTGGCCTTTTTCGCTTCTTTTCGCTGAGCCCGCTTATTGATGTTAAATAAGGTGGCTAAATGGCGTTTTCTCGACAGTACCCGTGTTAACAAAAAACCAATGCTTATCGACATCAAAAACATGATCATGATCTTTGATTGGCCATTGGTAATGTAAGTATTGGCCTCGGCAAGCAAAGTGGTATGTTCTAAGGTAATCCGCAAGTACCCAAGGGTTTGACCCTTTTCCCCACGAATTTCTGCAATGTAAGGTCTGCGACCTAAGCCTTCTAATGGAGTATGGCTTTGACCTGCTAAAGGTAACAGCTGTGAAAGCGGTAAGGCTTGCTGCGATTCGGCTAAACGCAAACCTTGATGGTCATAGATGGTGGCATCTTTTACAAAATGTTCTTTGACTAAGGCATTAACCAATTCGCTCAGCTCATCTTGGCTATTTTCACCAATATAACCTGCGGCATTTAAGGCAGCTAACGAGGTAAGAGAGCGAGCCAGCTTCTCGGTTTGATTTTCAATTAATTGCTCACCATTGTGCTTTAGGGTCACATAGTAATAAAGTACCCAAACACAACACGCAATGGCGAGAAGCAATTGGGTGAATTGAATAATTCGATAGCGTCTTACTGCAGATTTGGCCACACGAACCTCTTTTTTATGCTTAAAGCCATTGTAGGTGCTTGCCAAACCAAAAAGCAATACGCTATCTTGATGCGCCGCAATTTTTAGAAACAAGGATCTCGTTTTGCAATCTCCACATAGTCTTGAAAGCTTACCGCAATCTTTAAGCCAATGGTCTGTGGCTTTAAAGCAGTTTCCCTACCGTGTTTGTCCTGAACAAGGATTGGTTGAAACTCGAGAAGCTTTAACCGGTGCCTATATCTTGGTTTGGGCCAAAGAACTACTGATACCAGACTTTGCTGTGTTGCGTCCTTTAGTTGATGAATCAACGGCCTTGAACTTTTGCGGGCTAATGCCAGAAGCGGGCAATATTTGTGTATTGCTGCAAAGCCAAGCAGATAGCCAATGGTGTAAGGATAAGCTAGCGGGGCTTGAGTTTAATTTTGATTTGGTAGTACTAGATAAGCTACCTGACCTAAGCCAACCAGGCGTGGTATTGATGGATATGGATTCCACTACCATTCAAATTGAGTGTATTGATGAGATTGCGGTATTGGCCGATATTGGCGAACAAGTGAGCGCTGTTACAGCAGCGGCAATGCGAGGCGAGTTAGACTTTGAGCAAAGCCTGCGTAGCCGAGTGGCGCTGTTAAAAGATGCGCCACAAAGCATCTTAAAGCAGGTTGCCGATAATATGCCGCTGATGCCTGGCTTGCAGTGTTTAATTGACACCATCCACTCTGCTGGCTGGAAAGTAGCGATTGCCTCAGGGGGCTTCACTTATTTCGCTGAGCGTTTGCAGCAAGACTTAGGTTTTGACCATGTGCAAGCCAATGTTCTAGAGATTGAGAATGAAACCTTAACCGGCCAAGTTTTAGGCCCGGTGGTTGATGCCCAAGCAAAAGCTGATATTTTGCTGCAGCTTAAACAGCAGTATTCTGCCAGCCAAACTATGGCGATTGGTGATGGAGCAAACGATCTTAAAATGCTAGCAGCGGCTGATTTTGGGGTGGCTATTCATGCTAAACCGCTGGTGCAGCAGCAAGCGCAGATGTCGATTAAACACAGTGATTTAGACGGCGCGGTGTGTATTCTTCGCGCCGCTAAAATGCTAGCGGCTTAGTTTTAGTGGCTGGGGTGCAGTGCTTAAGTTAAAGCGCTGCATCAACTCTTCAGTTACGTCTGTTACTTCAATTACCCCTGCAACACTCCACAGCTCGTCTTCTAACTGCTTAGCGCGGTGAATCGCATAATGGCTAATGTAATCGAGTTCGCGTTGAATGTATTCGGTATCTGGTCGGCCAACCCGTGATAGCTGCAGGTTGAAGGCATGCACCTTACCTCGGCCTAAACTTAGGCTAACAAATTCTCGTAATTGCTGCACCGAAGAAAAGTTAGCGCTACAGCGCACCGATAATAACTTGTCGTTCTTTCTAGCCGTTACGGTAATTACTTCAATGTGTTCTGGGTTATCGCTAGGCGCATGACTACGCAATTGAGTGGCGAGAAATGACGCGAGGTTTTCGCTGGCTAGAAACTTACTTAAGTCGGCAGTATGGGCACTGCTATCAATGTTTAACCAGTTATCGCTTGCCTGGGCAAAGGTGCCGTAATTCACACACTTAACCTCTAAGGCGCCAGGCACTTTATGAATGAACATGGCACGGCAAAATAGCGGCGCACAGAAAATTTGTCGTAGCGCGTCAGATAAACCAGCAATGGCTTTTCCTTCGGGAAGTGTGGGCAGTTTATCCAAATTATTATCGATAAGCTGTTTGAAGAAGCCACTGCCTTGATGCTGCTGACCTTTTACTTCAAGCACTTTTAAGTTGTAAATGGTATGGCTGTTATTGCAGTTTGTCACTTCGTAAGCCAGGTTTGACAACTCGAAACTTTTAACCAGTTTTTGAAACTGCGGAAGTGCTAAATACACCGCATCGCCAACGCTATACTCTAGCGGCGTTTCTACTTCTATCTTCATTCCGCTAATCGAAAAATCACTGATCCAGCCGGTCTCATTGCTGCCTTGATGCTCTACTTCTATCAAAGAGCGGTATTGGTAGCGATTTTCTTTACGCAGCTGCAAATACTTGTAATTTACCTGCTCAAACTTGCTGATTGGCTGCTTGCTCTGGTTAAACAGCGACAGCTTGTTGGGATTACCGTCCAAGGGGTAATTTTGCTGGTAGCTTTCATCGATATGTTGGTTGGTGACATCACTTAACAAGCCGACCATGCTTAATCCATCTAAAGCTTTGGCGACACGCTCTCGTTCAATTGGCGAATCTTTTTTGGGTAAAGGAGAGCTTACCTCTGCATCGCTGGCTTGCGCAGCTTGGTATTGAAACTTGAATACTTTCCAGCTGGGTTTACGGCAGCCAAAGGCAAAATAGAGTTCACGTAATTCTGGGTGTTCGGCCAGTTCTTCGCTACTGGCTGAGTAGAAAAATAAGCGGTTGTTAGCGGTATGGGTAAAGCAATAGATCAGGCTTTCACCATTACTCAAGGCTTGGTAGCGCATCATCCTTGGTGGATGAAACAGCTGAGACAAGTGGCTATGGTTAGTCTCATCGCGCCAATAAGACAGCAAATCGAGATTATTCTGCGTGGCTAAGGCATAACGCAGGCTAGCAGGTGTTTGACCGCTAAAATACAAAGGCACGCTGCTTAAGCGCGGCATTAAGTATTGTTCATAGCCTTTTGTGATAACTGCTGCCGTAATGTTGTCGACGTCTACTTTGTAACGCCCGCGATAGGAGCGTAAAAAGTTTTTGAAGAAGTTATTAAACTCTTCACTTGGGTCAACCACAACCATTCTTACCCACTGCTGTTGACCTTTACGGTCAATTCCCACCACTTTGTATTCGGTGCCAGCGCTTAATACACGGTTTACAAACTCTTTTTCTAAGCCGGTAAAGTAAACAAAATAGTGCTCATTCACCGAAAACTCTCGTTGGCTATCTACCTTAGCGCGTAGGCCTGATACCGACATGTTTGAGGTTTTGGCATCAAATAGAGCACCGTCTACACCGGCCATTCGCAGTGGTGCAGTGAGGTGCATGCGCTCTTCACTTCTGCCGATATAGTGGCCTAAACGTACAGCGCGAGCGATGATATTTTTGGGGCGCCGTGCAGCGGCTTCTTGCGGGCTAATATTTTTCTTCTGCATCACCTTGAAGTTGTTCTCGGTGGTTTGCAGTTTCTCGTATATGCCTAGTGTGTATTGTTGGTTATAGAGTTTGAGCTGCTGTTTAAATACCTTAATGGCGATGTCATCGAGGTAGTGGGTTTTACCTTGGTAGTGAAACTCTTGGCATTCGCCGTCTACTTTTCCTCGAAGATCTACCAATCGTTGGCAAGGCGCGGATAGACGATTCATTTCCATTTTGAGCAAGAAACTTTCATTATTAGGAAGGTCTTGAGTTGCGCGCTTAAATACTTGGTTAAAGTCGCTGCTTCCCAATATTGGTAGTAATCGTTCTATTAAGGCGTAGTGCTTGCTTTCCGACATGTTGTTGGGTATCAATCCTTAATCATTGGTTTTACTGTCAAAACTCTGTCTCAATCTTTACAATCTTCAAGATCAAAGCAAAGATTGTGCCTTGAGAGAGATTCAAGGCAAGTACTTTTAACACTATTTTAGCATTATGTGACCGCTTGGAGGGTTAATGGCAAAAGCGAAAACGGCCTATGTGTGTAACGACTGTGGGGCAGATTTCCCTCGTTGGCAGGGGCAGTGTGGTGAATGTAAAGCGTGGAATACCATAAGCGAAGTACGTTTGAGTGCTGCACCTTCACGCAATGATCGTTTCACCGGTTATGCCGGCAGTACCGCAGGTAAAGTCCAAACCCTAGAGAGCATTGACCTTGCCGAGCTCCCGCGGTTTTCCACAGGCTTTAAAGAATTTGACCGAGTATTAGGCGGCGGCGTAGTGCCTGGTAGCGCCATTTTGATTGGTGGTAGCCCCGGCGCAGGTAAAAGTACTTTGTTGTTGCAAACCATGTGTGGCTTAGCGCAAACCATGGACACACTTTACGTAACGGGTGAGGAATCACTACAACAAATCGCCTTGCGCGCGCAGCGCTTAGGTTTGCCTAAAGACAAGCTAAAGCTACTGGCCGAAACCAGCGTTGAGCAAATTGGCCAGGTGGCTTTGGAAGTTAAACCAAAGATGATGGTGATTGACTCTATTCAGGTTATGCACATAGCTGATATTCAATCAGCACCAGGTGGTGTTAGCCAAGTGCGAGAAAGTGCGGCTTGGTTAACTCGTTTTGCCAAGCAACATAATATAGCCATGTTTATGGTGGGCCATGTAACTAAGGACGGGTCGTTAGCTGGGCCTAAAGTTCTGGAGCACTGTATTGATTGTTCGATCATGCTAGAAGGTGATGCCGATGGCCGCTTTCGTACTTTGCGTGGTAACAAAAACCGTTTTGGTGCGATTAACGAGCTGGGTGTATTTGCTATGACCGAACAGGGCATGCGAGAAGTGTCTAACCCTTCGGCCATTTTCCTTTCGCGTGGACAAGAAGCAGCGCCTGGCTCGGTCGTGATGGTAGTGTGGGAAGGTACCCGTCCACTATTGGTCGAGATCCAAGCATTGGTTGATTACAGCCAAATGGCGAATCCTAGGCGAGTAGCTGTAGGTCTAGAGCAAAACCGTTTGGCGATGCTGCTTGCGGTAATGCATCGCCATGCTGGTGTGCAAATGTCTGATCAAGACGTATTTACCAACGTTGTGGGTGGTGTACGGGTTGCTGAAACTGGCGCTGATTTAGCTTTATTGGTGGCCATGGTCTCTAGCTTTAGAAATCAAATATTGCCGCAAGAGTTGGTAGTATTTGGTGAAGTAGGCTTATCGGGAGAGATACGCCCAGTGAGCAATGGCCAAGAACGTTTGAACGAAGCCGCTAAACACGGCTTTAAGCGAGCTATAGTGCCTTTGGGCAATCGACCTAAGCAAGCAATAGCAGGGCTTGAGGTGATTGCCGTAAGTAAATTGGCAGAAGCTTTAGAAGCGGTTTAATCCGCTTCTTGCTGTTGGTCAACTAAGTGCTCTAACTCCCGATGCAATAAGTCGTCATCACCTAGGTTTAACTCAATTAGTCGTTTTAGGTGGCTGGCGCTTTCGATATCAATGTGCAAACAACGTAAACCGATTTGCTGATTGCGTGTGTGTTTTACTTCTACATCCATGGTGATGCTCAGTTCTTCAACTGCAACATCACTCAAGCTAAAACTTAAGGTTAGCTGAGTGAGTTCTTCGTCCCAGTCATTTGGCAAGGTCACTAAGGCACCTTGTAACGATAAATCCAACAGTTGGCATGACCAAGATTGCTCCCCATGGTTTAGGTAGGCGGGGCGGTCAAAAAGAACTCGCAAAAATTGGCGACGCTCGTGCATGTCAGGGTTCCTGTTTATTCGGGGTGCTTTAGCCTAAGCCTAGCGTAAATAAGCAAATTTTGCAGCTAAGTCGATGGTGTTTGCGTTAAGGCTTTAGCGATTATCTGCTGAGTATGTGACGCCAAAGATTGTTCATCCATTTGCGCCACTTGCTGAGCCGATATAGCGGGTAGCACCTGAATGTAAATAGGGTGATGGCCTGTGAGCTGTAAGCTTTTTTTAGGTAAGGCTTCGGCAGTGCCGTGAATGGCAATGGGCAATATCGCTACTTCGGCGTGTTTTGCTAAAGAAAACGCACCTAGTTTAAAAGGTTTTAGCTTGCCGTCGGCAGAGCGGCTTCCTTCAGGAAATAAATATACCGAGCTACCTTGTTTAAGGTGTTTCTCC
This sequence comes from Agarivorans aestuarii, assembly GCF_019670125.1. Lineage (NCBI taxonomy): Bacteria > Pseudomonadati > Pseudomonadota > Gammaproteobacteria > Alteromonadales > Alteromonadaceae > Agarivorans > Agarivorans aestuarii. The sequence goes on along the minus strand of NZ_AP023033.1, from coordinate 3,611,815 downwards.
GCTTGCTGGAGCATGGCTTTGATGCTGTGTTTATCACCGCGTTTAAGTCCAATGTATTGATTAAGCCACATGTTCCAACCAACAAATGGCACTTTAAACATCTCTATTTTAGAGACCCACTTAAAGGGAATGAATAGGGCAAAAGACAATAAAATATCTAATCCCGATTGATGATTGGATACGATGACATAAGCTTGTTTTTTATCGATATGTTGTAAGCCTATTCGCCGAACTTGCCAATGAGGCACTATGATTAAATACAGGCTTGCCCATGTGCAGGTGAAGTAGTGTAACCATAGTCGGCGCTTATCAAAGGCTGCTGTGAGCACAAAAATGATGCATGCGATAAAGAAAAACAGTATCGAACTGAGAGCAATAAAACTAAGAATAATTAACGATAAAAGCTTGAGTAACACCTAGGCTCCTTGAATTTCCAGGTCAAAGATTTAGTTTTTATGATTTATTAATCAATATATTAAGTGGTAACTATGAAACTGTCACGTGAGCAACTGTCGATTTTGTTAATTCAGATCCGCGATGATACCGACACTCGCATTGAAGAGTTAGCCAGTTTTAGCCATTTTTGTGGGATAGCGCTTGAACAGATTCGGGTGTTAAACGTGTTTGATAAACCTAAGTGTGGTGACTTCTCATTAGACAACATCGATGCGGTGCTGGTGGGCGGCTCTAGCGAGGCCAGTGTGCTGGAACCGGAGCGCTATCCTTTTGTTAGTGAGATCCAACAACTGCTATTACGTTGTATCGCGCAGCGCTTACCTACCTTTGCTTCTTGTTTTGGTTTTCAACTTGCGGTGCTGGCTCTGGGGGGCAAGATTGTTCATCAAGCGCGTGACTTTGAAATGGGCACCTTAGCTATCTCACTTAGTGAATACGCTGAAGAGGATGTATTGTTTGGTAGTTTGCCCAATCCTTTTATGGCGGTATCTGTTCATCGAGATAGTGCCTTAAGTCTGCCTGAAGGCTGTGTTTCCTTAGCGTTTACAAAACATTGTGTGCACGCATTAAAAGTATCATCAGCACCTTTTTGGGCGAGCCAGTTTCACCCTGAGGTAAATCGCAGTATCTTAGTTCAACGTTTAAGCCAGTTTCGTGAGCATTACACTCAAGGGGATAATCATTTGCAGCAAGTGTTAACAGCCGCGCAGGAAACTCCTCATAGCAATGGTTTGTTAAAGGCATTCATAGATAAGGTGGTACTAGCTTGAAGAAGCTTTTTTTAGCTCTGGTGTTGTGGCCTACGTTTATTGGCTTTGTATTGGCTAAACCAAACTTGGGAGGCTTTAAGCCTGAGCAAGTTTGCCAAGCCGCGATAGCCAGTTTGCAAGGCGTGGACGTAAAAATGGTCGATAATTACCGCAGCGCTCAGTCGCTCATGCAAATGCGAGTGAGGCACAATGGCCAAAGCCACAGCTACTATTGCCAGCTGGAAGGTGACCAAGTGTTATGGCGCAGGGCGCAAGATAGCCGGTGGCAAACCAGCACCACGGTACGCTTTCACTACAATAGCAGTGCTAAGCAGTTATTTATTAAGCACTATTTGGCTGCTGCACAGTTAGCGGAGTACCGTTACCGTGGCGAAGATTTTTAAAAGTAAGCTAATAAGCTCCTCGCAGTTTAAGAATTTATTACTGACTGGCTAGTTGTAAGTTTTGATAATGATCAAGATAACTAGTTAATGATGTTTTAGTTTTGTCTTTTGGTAGCTTAAAAATCTTGATTAGCTGGTTTTTTGCTTGTATTCTTGCGCGAAAATATATTCACGCTTAGTGAATATAACTACAGAATATACCAAATAGAGTGATTTAATATGCGAGACGCCAAGCCAGCATCTATGCCTAATGCCCCAACAAACCATCCTGCAGTAGGTTCTGCTTGGAAGTTTGTATTACCTTCATTATTGGGCATTTTTCTGTTTATGTTGCCGTTGCCTTACGATGGCTCGTTTACCATTCCGGTGGCGATTATGGCAAAAAGCTTGGTGGCGGTTTTAGGTGATAGCGCCTTATGGCTGGTGGTTGGTTTAATCACCCTTAGTGCCCTAATGTCTACTTATACACTAATTGCTAAGCCTAATTGGCTTGGCAAAAATGCCTTGCTAACGTCATTGTTTCAGGTTTCTCTGCCTTGGTATGTGGTAAGAATGTTGGGTTGGGTTCTGGTGCTGGTATGTGCTTTTGAATTGGGGCCTCAAGCTATTTGGTCGGGTGATACTGGTGGCCTCATTTTAGGCGACTTATTGCCTACCTTACTTAGCGTGTTCATTTTTGCTGGTTTGTTATTACCCCTATTGCTTAATTTTGGCTTGTTAGAATTTGTAGGCACTTTGCTTAGCAAAATCATGCGTCCTCTGTTCGGTTTACCAGGTCGCAGTGCAGTAGATTCAATGGCGTCTTGGTTAGGTGATGGTAGCGTAGGGATTTTGCTAACTAATAAGCAGTATGAAGATAAACACTATACCCAACGAGAAGGCGTAGTGATTGCCACCACCTTTTCTGCGGTGTCTATTACCTTTAGTTTGGTGGTATTAGCGCAAGTTAACCTTGAGCATATGTTTGCTCCTTTCTATCTTACTGTGTGTATTGCAGGCCTTGCTGCAGCGGTTATTGTGCCGCGCTTGCCGCCGCTTTCTGGTTTTAAAGATCAATTTATTGATGGTAGTGAGCGTAAGCAAGATGACGAAGTTATTCCTGCTGGTTACAACACCATCACTTGGGCTTGGCAGCTGGCACTTGTTCAAGCTGGTCGAGCGAGTCACCCTAAACAATTAGCCAAGCAAGGTGTGCATAATGTACTGGACATGGTGTTGGGTGTATTGCCGGTGATTATGGCGGTGGGCTCGGTAGCCTTAGTGGTAGCAGAATACACTCCCATTTTTAGTTTCTTAGGTAAGCCATTCATTCCTTTGCTAGAGCTATTGCAGCTTCCAGAGGCTGCGAGAGCGTCGGAAACATTAGTGGTAGGTTTTGCCGATATGTTTATTCCGTCAATTCTTGCTGCGTCTATTGAAGCCGATATAACCCGTTTTGTTATCGCGGCAGTGTCAGTGACTCAGCTGATTTATTTGTCGGAAGTAGGCGCGATTATTATGGGCAGCCAGTTGCCAGTTAAACTGTGGCAGTTGTTTGCTATCTTCTTGATTCGTACTTTAGTCACCTTGCCGATAATTGCGGTAATGGCCCATTTATTCTTTTAATATTTAAGCCGCTTAGCGTGAGTTAAGCGGCTTAGCTTTACTGGAGAGTTGTATGCATTTTAGCGCTGCTGTGTTTGATATGGACGGTTTGCTGCTCGACAGTGAGCAAGTGTCTTACGATACCTTTTCTCAGGCTTGTAGAGAGCTAGGTTTAGCCTTTAAAGAACAGGTTTACCTTAGCTGTATTGGCACCAATGCCGAGCAAATAAAAAAGACCATTTGTGAGGGATACGGCGAGGGCTTAGATTATCCAAGGCTGCGTGATTGTTGGTTGGATAAGTACCATGCCTTGGCTGTTGATCAAGCATTACCGATTAAGCAAGGTGTCGTAGATTTGTTGCAGTGGTTAACAAGCCAAGGCGTTCCATTAGCTGTAGCCACTTCTTCGGGTAAACCTACTGCTGAAGCTAAGTTAGGCAACGCAGACTTACTGCATTTTTTTGAGAGTGTTTCTACCGGGTGTCAGGTGAATAATAGTAAACCGCACCCAGAAATTTTCTTAAAAGCGGCCAAGTCGCTAAATATTGACGCCAGTAAGTGTTTAGCCTTTGAAGACTCAGAAAACGGAGTTAGAGCTGCAGTAGCAGCAGGTATGCAGGTCTACCAGATCCCGGATCTTATTCAACCTAGTGAGGAGCTTAAACGCTTGGGACACAAGGTTCGCGCCTCATTAAGTGAGGTCTTACTGGAGTTAAAATAGCTGAATTAAACTAGCCAGCAAATATTTGACGCTATTTGCTGGCATCGATTTTGCTCTTTGTAGATTATTAGAATCAGCGATGAGCAAATTATGATAGAAATTCAGATTAGTAACGATGTGCAAGCTTGGCTTCCTCGCGAACTACCTTCCCTTGAAAACGCCTCTGTTCGTCATAGCTGGAGTGCTCACGCATTTGCTGTAGATTCACACGAATGCTTAGCGGTAATTGAGCGCAACAGTGGCTACGTAATGCTATTTTTTGATTTAAACAAACGTGATTACCAAAACTTTTCTCGGGTATGGCAACTACGTTTATTGACCGAAGCTATTGCTGTAGCCGATCTACAAGACGAAGAAATTGATGCCTTGAAGCAAAATATGTTGGCTGATTTTCAAAATGTATTGGTGACCGATGGGGTAAACCACCCGGTAGCACCGCAGTTAGATAAGCTTAAAAACTTAGTACAAGTAATGGCTAAACGAGAAGGCAAAGTGCCTAGTAAGCAAATGGATGAGTTTCGTTGGGGGGTGATTCTTAACGATTATGCTCAGCGTCAAAATGGCCTGAGCCCATATCAAAAAATGCAAAGCCAATGGCAAGCTATGGCTGCCACAGCACAATTTCATCAAGTATCAGCTCAATCATCTAGTACCAAGCTTTTACACTAGTTAAAAATTGCGCAAATAACTTGCAGCCATAGCATAATTGCTGCTTAATCAGGGTTTAACTCATTGATTAAGTGGCTGCTGTGGCGCTAGTTTCCTCTCACTCTTCCCGTCTTTATTTTGGTTTAGCTTGCTCGGTAATGGCTTCGTGCATGTTTGCCTTTCTTCCTTGGTATATCCATCAGTTTCCTTTAAATGAAAACAGCGGCAACTGGCTAGCTGCTCAACGTATTGTGTGGAGCTGTTTGCTGATGTTTGTGGGGTTAGCTTGTTTCAAGCAACTACCTTTGCTCATTCGGCACATGGCTAATTGGCGAGCTTGGCCACGTTTGATGCTGGCTGCTGTATTAGTTGGCTTGCAGTTTTGGTTGTTTATTTGGGCGCCCGCTAATGGCCAGACGCTGCCGGTTGCGCTGGGCTATTTTTCCTTGCCATTGGTATTGGTGTTAGTGGGGCGCTTTGTCTATAAAGAGCGCTTGACTAGCCTACAGTGGGTATCGGTTGCAGTGGCTGCTACTGGAGTGGCTTACGCTTACCTAATGGCTGATGGCTTGTCGTGGATTGTGCTGCTGGTGGCCTTGGGCTACCCATTGTATTTTATGTTGCGGCGTAAGTATCCCTTGCCCAGCCATATTGCTTTTACCATCGATAATTTGATGTTATTACCCTTAGCGGTAGCCTACATACTGATGAGTGATGGGGTAAGCGTGGCGCAAAGCCAGATGGTGACTTTGTATAATGCTACACCTTGGCTATATTACTTCGGGCTTGGCATAGCGGGCACCATTCCTATGTTACTGTTTTTACTTGCTTCTAACTATTTGCCACTGAGTTTGTTTGGTTTGATGGGCTACTTAGAACCGGTATTGGTATTTTGCGTTGGCTGGTTACTTGGTGAGCGTTTAAGCCCTGAGCAGTGGCCAACTTATATGCTAATCATTTTGGCCTTAATGTTACTGGCTATAGACGGCCTGAGGCGCGGTGTTCGCCAGACGATAAGCAGCAAAAAGCAGTCAGAAGTGAGTTAAGGCAGCGCTAAACTTGCGGTTATAGGGCGGTGGTCGCCGCCTACTGAGTCAAGTACTCGGGCGCTGGCAAAACCTAGGTCTGTTGAAGCTAATACGTGATCTATTCTTGCGCCGTGCCATGAGGTGTACTTGGTATAGTTTATACCGCTGCCCACTAGGTCAATGCCATTATTTAGGCCCGCTAAATGCCGTTGATAAAGATTTTCTTGGACCGTCATATTAAAGTCTCCGGCAGCAATATAGCTAGTTTGCTGCTTAGCCCAAGACGCCACCAAAGAAGCTTGCATGTTGCGGGCAAAGTGCAAGTTGTTAAATGCTTCAGGCTCAAAACTGCGATAGATTAAGGCGTTAATAGTTGGTCTGGGTGTGTCCATATGGATATTGGCTACGCTCAGCGTTTTATCGCCAATTTGGGTATGATAGAACACGGCAAATTTTCCCCAGCCACCAAAGGTTTCTCTAGAAAGGCTGCCTTGATGTTCAAGAGGTGTTTTACTTACGGTGCATAGGTGGTCGCAATGGCTATACCAACTATCGTCGAATATTTGCTGCACCCATTCAGGCTTTGACTCTTGCATAAATACTATATCGGGTTGAAGTTCTGCCACTAACTGGCGAATACGTTGTGAACTCGCGCCATTACCGTTGTTTAAAGACAATATAGTGATTTTTCCAGCCTGTTGCTGAGGCAGCTTAAGCTGCAAATCTTGAAATTGTACAAATACCACAGCGCACAATGCCCAGCTTAAAAATTGCCATTTACCCAGTTGGCGAATAAATAAAATGGGCGTTAAGGCCAGCAATATCGCCCACCAGCGTGGAGAGAATAGGCTCAAGTAACTAATTGATATTCCTAGGGGAGTATCTGGCAGATGCGGCAAGCTCAATATTGCTCCTGCTACTAGCAAACTGCAAATAGAAAGAGCAATGGAGGCGAGTTTTACTAGCTTATTCATTGGCTAATTGTTACCTTCTGCGGCCTATAAAGTTCTGGCATGAGTATATACGTCAGATCTGACACATTGCCATGTTGCGTCGTTTTAGCGTAACAAAGTTTTTGTACTATGCGTAGTTATTGAAACGTAAACAATATGTAACAGCCGAGCCAGTGGTATTTTGCTGTTAATGGTGGTTTTGTTAACAAGTAGGTTGATTTAAAATGTTTTCTAAGCAAGGATCTGCTGCAGAAATTGGGTTCGAAAATAAGAATTTAAGCTTAAAAAAAACCAAGGCAGGCGGTGTGTTTCAGCTGTTACTAATATTACTCGGTGCGGTAGTGCTGTTTTTTAATCGCCGTGATAGTAGTGAAAGAGTGTGGGCTCGTTTACCTACTTTAAATGATTACCAGACGCGCTACCCTGAAAAAACCGACGATGCCAATTCTATTCGTTGTATTCATTGCAATAGCGACCAAACTTGGGAGTATGGCTTGGAAAGCCTTATGGATCACCGCCGTGAGTGCGTGTGTCTTGCTTGCGGTCATCGTTTGTGGCGCAAAGAGCAAGAGAGCTTATCTATCCAGTAGCTGCTTTATTTCTTCTTAATCACTTCTCAAGATATTTAAAAATACCGGTGAATTAAATAACGCTTGTCGTTCTATCCTACAGGTTACGTACTGATAGCGCTTACCGCGATGCTTAATGCCCACATTGCGGTTGTCACTTGGTGGGCCTATCTCTTCAATGGTGTGTGGTACGTTTTCTAGCATTACAAAAGCGATGTCACGGCGAACTCTAATGCCAATATAGCTTAGCGAATTATTCATGATGAAAGCTTTAAATAAGTTTTCGTAAACTTGGGTGATGGCGTTTACTCGCCCAGTGTATATGGAATAAATATATAAGCTGGCTGGCTCATTGCTACCAGCTAGCATTTTTTCGCTTACTTCAGCTTCATCTAAGCTCTTATCCAATAGTTTTTCAAAATAGGGCTGTTTTATCTTGAGTGCGAAACAGTGCCCGGCTAGTTGACCAAGGTAGAAGTAATAGCTAACTTCCGCAGCGGGATGATTTTGTAGTGACTCGAGCCAAGCGCTGTTCCACTGCTCATGGCCATAGGTAAGGTTGTCTATGTAATTACTTAAGTGTTGTGCACTGTATTGAGTAAGGGGGTGGGGCGGAGTAATTCGTTCAAAATTCTCTTCGCTCTGCGGCAGGTAAGGGTGAGCCCCCATGTAATGCTTAAACTTAGCGCGAGCTTCTAATACCTTGTTCATCGCTTGATTGCTGGGAAGGTTTTTCGAGCTAAAGCTACTGGAAGTGAAAATTTTATAAGCTTCATCACCAAAGTAGCGAATAATTTCCAATTGCCGATTTAAGCTCGGCGCTACTTTTCCTCTTTCCCAGCGGCTCACCGCCAAGGCATCCAGCTCACTAAATTCTGGGCTAAAGGCCGCCAATACTTGGCAAAGTTGCTCTTGGGTTAGCCCTGCCTGATTTCGCTTTTGCTGCAAATAGTCGGCAATGTCTTGGTAGTCAGCCATTTAGAGTCATCAAGTAATTGTTATTATGTAGTTTATTCTAGCAAGTTGTTGCTACTTCGCCCAATGGGTTCCGCTAGGCATTAGCTAACAAAATAAACTTTTTACATGCCCTGATGTTAGTTTGCGCCTTGCTTTATCTTAGTCGCATATTATTTAGCAATAGCGAGAACCATGAATGAACAAAATCGGAACCTCTATTAGTGTCGTTTTACTTGCAAGCACCATGCTTGCCGGCTGTGCCTCAACGGATGGTGAGCCTGATCCTAACCAAGGAATGAAAACCGGTGCAGTAGGCGGAGCCGTATTAGGTTTAGTTATGGGAGCAGTTACTGGAGATGCTGAGTTGGCAGTGAAAGGTGCTGCTGTTGGTGCTGCGGCTGGTGGTGCCAGTGGAGCAATGCGCGATTACGAGAATAGCCATGAGAATCGCCGTACCGATAAAACTGCAGAAGCGATAGCCCAGCCAAATACCGTGATCATGAATGGTGACAATGCTACGGCTAACCAAGGTGAGCATTTGAACAAATTACTGGGCCAATGGCAGGTAAACGTTTGGGCGATTCAGCCTGATGGTAGCACCATCGAAGCGCAGGGGCTTGCTCGCGGTAAAATGATGGAAAGTGACGCTGCTACGGTTGAGCTAGAGCAGCTAGAGGTGGCTGGCGAAAATGTTGAGTTACAAGCCAGCACAACCATTAGCTATAACCAACAACAAGGTCATCAGTTAAGCGTGAGCGCCTCTAACCTTGAAAATGACGTGGTGTATGCGGGCGAGTTTCAAGCGGGCATGAACCGTTTTAGCTACTATCCTTTGAGCCAGGTTAGTACTGCTAATATGCGCATGGAGTTACGAGTGGTGAGCCCGCAGCTATGGATTGTTGAAACCTACTCACAGCAAGGTAGTGAAGAGAAAATGATCCAGTCTTATCGCTTTAGCAAGATCAGTTAATAAAATTATACTTATAAAGTAACGTTAGTAGTGATTAGCCTATTTAAACAAAGTGTTCAAATAGGCTGTTTTGGTGAGCTGGTTTCTACACGCTCAAATTGACTGGGCCAAGTTTGCTTTCTCCCCGCTTGCTTGGCTTGATATAAACCTTGGTCTGCCCTTTCTATCCAATCATCAATACTCTCATTTTCTTTGATGCTAGCTATGCCTGCACTAAAGCTAATCGACAGTTGGTTAGGCGCCAATAAACTAGAAATTTTAGCTACGAGCTTCTCACTAGTTTGGTAGGCAGTATCAAAGTCTGCATCATGCAACATGATAAGAAACTCTTCGCCTCCGTAGCGAAATACTCGGTCGTTAACGCGGGTGTTTTGTTGCAAAAAGTGGGCAAACCACACCAGTATTTGATCGCCTACATTATGGCCATGTTGATCATTAATGGCTTTAAAATGGTCTAAATCTAAAAGGATAATGCTAGCTTTTATGCCACTGCGTTTATGTTGCTGAGTCGCTTTTAGCAGCTCATCAAACAAGGCTCTGCGGTTATAGCAACGCGTGAGGGAGTCTTTAAAAGCGAGTTCTTTGAGTTCGTTATTTTGTTTTACCAGTACCCGCGCTAAGCCCCAAGCAAAGATGTGTGAAGCCACCACGCCAATGCTAAAACGTATACCTTGGTGAATACCCAAGTGATTAACGCCAAGAACTATTGCTAAAATACTGACCACCAACACCAGCCGTTCTGCCATTTGCAGCGGTAGGTGGATGAAACAGGCCAGTATTAGCGCGGGAACAAAAAATTCCCCGTGCATGTTTGATTGGGTTAGTGCTAATAAAACCGGTGGGATGGCTAATAGTAAGAACCAAACATCGGCGGTTTTATAACGGTTTGACTCAGGCTGAGTAAACAAGAAAAACAGCGAAACCAAAATGGCTATAGCGCAGGGCAGTACCACTAAGCCATACCAAAATACCCCATTCACTAAATGAGTAATTGAAAAATAAGCGCTAGGAATAAAGCCCGCCAAATGCATGACAAGGCTCATTTTTCTTTCTGTAAATTCGGCTGGAGACCAGTCTGAGACCATCGTAAAAACCTTTGCCAAAAAGTTAAGATACGCGCTAGGGAGATTTCCTTATGTTATTAAAAATAAACTCTTTTTAGCTGATCCGTCAAATCAAATTGCGGGTTTATTTTGATTAAAGCTCAAGCTTCTAGTGCCCTTTAGTTGCTTAAGCGCTTGCTGCAAAATTAGCTCAATAAAACTGTTTAAAGTAGTACTAGATTGCCGGTGTTTGTTAAATGCCGCATACATTGGACGCCATAAGGCTTGTTCAAACGACAATAAGTGCACAAATTGTTGCTGCGCATAATGCTCTACAGCCCAATAAGGCATAGCTGCCACTCCCATTCCTGCTGCGACCATTTGCAGTAACATGGATGGGTTATCGGCATGTTTCCATTGTTTTACGGCTACTTGGCTGGGCTGAAGAATGTAACGATAAAGGTCCAAGCGCTGTGGTGTGACCGGGTAACAGATAATAGTTTCTTCACTTAACTGAGCCGCGCTTACAGTTGTTTGTTCTGCTAAGCCGTGTTGCGGTGGACAAATCAGCACCATTTCATATTCGAACAAAGGCTCAAAGTGGATTTGATCTTCTGGGCTAACTTCTGAGGTGAGCAGAAGGTCGGCTTCACCGCGCTGCAGCAAGGGGAGCCCGTTGTAGTTTTTGTCTTGGCAAAAGTGGCTACTTACTTCTGGCCAAGCTTGCTGGAACTGCTGTAAAGCTGGCAGTAGCCATTGAAAACAAGCATGGCAATCAACACTAATGTTTAGGCGAGTTTGCTGGCCTTGGGCTGCGCTAAACTGATGCTCTGTTTGTTCAACTAAAGGTAATACTTTCTCGGCTAGTTGAAGCAATTGTTGGCCTTGTTGGGTTAGCTGTAAGGGCTGTTGCTTTCTTATGACTAGGTGAGCATTGATCCTTTGTTCAAGATCTTTGAGCTGATGAGACAAGGCTGAATCGCTAATAAACAACTTTGTGGCAGCCGCCTTAAGTGAAGAGCTAGATGCAATGGCTTGTATGCAACGTAAATGCTTAATCTCTAACATTTAGCTGGCTCGCTCCCTGATTGGCTTGATAAATTGGCAGCTTAGGTAGAGCGCCCACGTTTGTATATATGCCCAGTGACTTAGATGTATTAACTTGAATTTATTTCAATATGGCGGCCTAGATTAGAGCGTGTCAAGGCAATCTTTAGGTTGTTCCTCACCTTTACTTGAGAGAAATTCAATTTAACTTGATGGCTTTTCAATTGTGTTGTGCTTTAGCTCTGGTCAATATGGATTTACACATCTAGACGGCTAAAAGGATATAGACATGAGCACTACTCACGTATTGGGGTACCCAAGAATTGGTAAGCAACGAGAACTAAAATTTGCGCTAGAAAGTTACTGGCGTGGTGAGTCTTCACAGCAAGATTTATTGCAAGTGGGTAAAGACATTCGCCAACAAAATTGGCAAGCCCAAAAAGACAGTGGTCAAGCTTGGGTGACCGTAGGCGATTTTGCTTGGTACGACCAAGTACTAAATACCTCATTATTGTTAGGCAACCTGCCTAAGCGTCATCAGTCTGAGCAAATTAACCTAGATAGCATGTTTGCAATTGCTCGTGGGCAACAGGGCTGTGGCTGTAATCATGCGGCATCAGACATGAGCAAATGGTTTAACACCAATTACCATTACATTGTCCCCGAGTTCTCTGAAGACAGCGTATTTAGCTTACAGTGGACGCAATTATTTGATGAAATTCGCGAAGCCTTTGAACAAGGCCATGCGGTAAAACCGGTTATTTTGGGGCCAGTTTCATACTTATATTTGGGCAAAAATGATGATCAAGCTGCTGATGGCTTTGAGCGTTTGTCCTTGCTCCCCCAGTTATTAACGGTTTACCGTGAGATTTTCCAGCGCATCGCTGCTTTGGGCGTAGAGTGGCTTCAAGTTGATGAGCCAATATTGGGTTTAGAGCTGGATACTCAGTGGCAAGATGCCTTGTTAGCTGCTTACCAAACGAGTATTAGCCCAACTAAAGTGCTATTAACCAGTTATTTTGCCGATGTACTGGATAACGCAGAAGTTATTCAGCAATTGGCCGTAGACGGCTTGCACCTAGATTTATGCGTCGCGCCACAGCAGTTAGAGCAAGTACTTACTTGGTTACCTAAAGAGTGGGTATTGTCGGCTGGGGTGATTAATGGCCGCAATGTGTGGCGGGCTAACTTGCCTGAGCTTATTGAGAATTATAGTTCGCTTAAAGTCCGTTTAGGCGAGCGTTTATGGTTTGCTTCATCTTGTTCACTATTGCACAGTCCGCTTGATCTAGAGAGTGAAACGGACTTGGGTGATGCTAAGTATCGTTTGGCTTTTGCGGAGCAAAAATTGTCTGAGCTGCAAATACTTGATGAAGCGCTAAACGGTGAAGCCGACGCATTGCGCCTGTCTCGCCAATACAGTGCTGCATTGCAAAACCCAAGTAAGAAAAACAACTCCAGCTTGCAGCAGCGAATTAGCGCCTTAACCCCGGCTGAGCGTGAGCGTACTTTAAGCTTTGAACAGCGCCAACAGATTCAACAGCAAAGTTTACAGTTACCGCCTTTGCCAACCACTACCATCGGTTCATTTCCACAAACCAATGAAATTCGCCGTCAGCGTCGTGAATACAAAGCAGGGCAACTAAGCCAAGCCGATTATGATGCTGCGCTTGCGCAACACATTAAGGATGCCATTGAGCGTCAAGAGCGCTTAGATCTTGATGTGTTAGTGCATGGTGAAGCAGAGCGTAACGACATGGTGGAGTATTTTGCCGAGCTTTTAGATGGCTTTATTGCTAGCCGCTTTGGCTGGGTGCAAAGTTATGGCTCGCGCTGCGTGAAACCAGCCATTATTGTTGATGATATTGAACGCGCCAAACCACTTACCGTTGAGTGGAGCCTTTATGCGCAATCACTAACTAACAAGCCAGTAAAAGGCATGTTAACTGGCCCTGTAACCATTTTAACTTGGAGCTTTGCCCGCGAAGATCTTAGCCGCGCCCAAATTGCTGAACAAATCGCTATCGCGCTTAATGATGAAGTGGCGGAGCTGCAGCAAGCGGGCATTCAAGTGATTCAAATTGATGAACCTGCTATTCGCGAAGGTATGCCGCTTAAACGCAGCCAGTGGGACGATTACTTAAGTTGGGCGGTATCGGCCTTTAAGCTCTCTGCAGCCAGCGCCAAACCTGAAACACAGATCCACACTCATATGTGTTACAGCGAGTTTAATGACATAATGCCGGCTGTTGCAGCACTGGATGCCGATGTATTAACCATTGAGACCTCGCGCTCGGCCATGAGTTTGCTGCAAGCGTTTGAGCACTTTGAGTACCCCAATGAGATTGGCCCAGGCGTTTATGATATTCACTCGCCAAACATTCCTAGTATCAATGAGATTAAATCTTTGATCGACAAGGCGGCTCAATGGATCCCTTTGCAGCGCTTGTGGGTGAATCCAGATTGCGGCTTAAAGACCCGTAACTGGCAGGAAACCGAAGCCGCCCTCAATAACATGGTGTTAGCGACTAAAGAATTACGGACTAGCCTCGCTTAAGTGAGCAGACAAAAGTAGCCCCTTAAATTAAGGGGCTATTTCTCCAATGACTTCGTTTTGATTAGCGCCTACACTAGAAATTATCTTGTTGTTTTGAGAATTTCTATGCCAAAGGCAAAGTTCGTTTCTGGTGATATTTTTCGCCATATTGTAGTGATGTCCTCTACTAACGCCATTGGCTTAACTGCTTTATTTTTGGTTGATTTGGCAGATCTGTTTTTTATTAGCTTATTGGGTGAAGCCGAGCTTGCAGCTGCGGTGGGCTATGCCGGAACCATCGCATTTTTTACCACTTCAATTTCTATCGGCTTGTCTATTGCCATGACCGCTTTGGTTTCTAAAGCCATTGGCCAGCAAGACAAAGCACGCGCTAAGCAGTTAGTCACCAATATTTTGTTTACCGGCTTTTTAATCAGCGCCGCTTTTGCTGCTTTGGCTTGGTACTTTGCCCCAGAACTATTGAGCTTGATCGGAGCGAAGGCCAGAACCCATGAACTTGCCGTTGAATACTTAAGAATTTTACTGCCCTCTCTGCCTGTTCTTGGCTTGGCCATGAGCGGTGGTGCAGCGCTGCGCTCGGTGGGAGATGCTAAGCGGGCGATGTGGTCTACCTTGGCAGGTGGCGGCGTTAACGCAGTGCTCGACCCAATATTCATTTTTGCCTTGGGCCTTGGTTTGCCTGGCGCCGCGATTGCCTCGGTAATTGCGCGTTTTGTGGTAGCCGGTGTTGCTTTGTCTGGGGTAGTTTACAAACATCAACTGTTTGCTGGATTTAAGTGGAGCAAGTGGTTGCAAGATTTACGCGCCATTTTAAAAGTGGCTGCTCCCGCGATGATGACCAATGTTGCAACGCCTTTAGGCAATGCCTATGTAACAGCAGCTATCGCGGTGTTTGGTGATGCTTATGTGGCCGGTTGGGCGGTGGTTGGGCGAATTATGCCCGTCGCTTTTGGTATGATTTTCTCGTTATCCGGCGCAATTGGTCCAATTGTTGGCCAAAACTTTGGAGCAAACAATTATGCTCGAGTGCGTGAAGCCTTAACCAAAGCCCTTTGGTTTAATGGTGGCTTTGTGGTGACGGTGTCGCTGATCTTACTGTTTGGCCAAGACTTGATTGCAGATGTCTTTGGAGTAGGCGCAGAGGCCGCTACGGTGATTGGCTTCTTCTGTACTTGGATAAGTTTTAGCTTTGTCTTTAATGGGGCGATGTTTGTGGCCAATGCTGCCTTTAATAATCTTGGTTACCCAAGCACCTCTACCATGCTTAATTTTGGTAAAGCGACCTTAGGGACTATCCCGTTTGTTTATTTAGGTGGGCAGTGGTTTGGTCCTTTAGGTGTATTGGGGGGGCAAGCATTGGGAACGGTTGTGTTTGGGTTATTGGCACTGCGCATGGCTTACTACATTGTGGCTAGAGTCACTAATAAGCATCAACTTCATATAGCAGAGCAAGAGCAGCCACTAGAACCCAGTGTACCGCTCACACCTTTTTGTTCTAGTCGAGCTTATATGTGTGCAGAAGCCGAGCTAGATGAGGCGGCTTCTACCAACGATACCGCAGCGGCCAAGCCCTAAGCTACTGAAAGCGGATTTACGTTAAACCTATCGCCCAGCAGGTTAAGCAACTCCACTTGGCCTGCGATTACCGCAACAATAATTTTCCCTTGCTTGTGTTTACTGGCAATTACTACCCTGCCTTGGTTGTTAACCACTTGGTCTTTAAGCAGCATTGATTGCAAGTGATAAGGGTTTTCCGTTGGATAAAAAAGAACGGTAACATCATGTAGGTCAACTGATTGAGTTTTCATTACGAGTCCTTCCAATTGTGTTACGTCTCAATATAACGTTAGCACTGGTCACTTAGATCACTAAGCTTTGTGATTAAGGCAGTAGAACTTGCTGTAAACAATCGTTGACTTCTTATTTCCTACCGCTAATCTGGCTGAAAATAAAAGGAATACCGATGATTAAGCCAATTCAAGCCAAGATGCTGATGTTTGATTTAGACGATACCTTAGTGGATGACGGCGTCGCTACCGAAACTGCAGCTAAAGCCTTGTTCTCTAAATACCAGCCACAGCAAATTAATGATGCATTAAACCATTGGAAACGCGCCTTAAAACTTCATTATCCGGCTTTTTTGCAGGGCAAGCTTAGCGCTGCCGAAATGCGTCAAGCGCGGGCGCGAGAAGCCTTGCAAGACAAGAGCTTAAGTGATGAGGAAGCAGAGCAAGCCTTTGAATACTTTATGCAGCAGTATATTGCTGCAACGATTTTGTATGGCGATACCTTGGCGTGTTTAAATCAGCTCAAACAGCAGGGCTGGCGCTTGGCCTTGGTATCCAATGGACCAGAAGACATGCAACAGCGAAAAGTGCGGGCTGCTGGCCTCTTAGACTACTTCGAATTTGTTCTCACTGCAGAAGCAGCAGGTGCAGCTAAACCTAAACCAAGCATTTTTCAGCAAGCTGCAAAATTGGCCAAGCTAAGCGTTGAGCAATGCTGTTATGTGGGTGACAACCTAGTGAATGACGCACAAGGTGCTAATGCTGCAGGGATGGGCAGCGTGTGGTTACAACGAGACGCTAGCAGTGAGCCGGAACATCAGCCAATGGATGAGGTAAACTGGAAAATAGCCTCGTTAAATCAATTACATCAATGTACCTGGTTAGCATAAACTTGTTGGCTGGTGGTTCTAAAGGAGTGTAGGAAGCAGTATGGCAATAGTTGGTTTATGGGACTGGTTGGCCGATAGCTTACGTTTTTATCGTCAGCATTTTACCCAATTAGCATTAATGGTTTTGCCCTTTGCTGTTCCTTTTGCTGCACTGCAAAGTCAATACGTTCAGAATCCTAGTGAGCCCTCTACCGCCAATTATTGGATGTTTGTGATCATCGGCCTATTAATGCAGCCGATTTATCAGGGCGCGATCATTTTGTATATGCGGGCGCAGTTTAAGCAACAGCCTTGGTCGATTACGCGTTGCTTTCAGGCTTCCTTAAGTATTTGGCCTTTGTTATTTACCGTGGTGGCGATCTGTTTTGCTTTAGTTATGCTGGGCTTAAGTTTCTTTGTATTGCCGGGCATTGTTATAGCCAGCCGCTTACTAGTGGCCGATTTACACTGTGTACTCAACAAAAGTAGTCCGCTTAAAGCTATTAGCGAAAGCTGGAATCAAACAGAAGCGTATAAGTGGCCATTGCTAGCCGGAGTGATAGCGGTAGCGGGTATAACTATGATACCGGTTTGGGCTTTGCATCATTGGCTATTAGACAACCAGGCAGCCGCAGTTTGGGTGTTTGCCAATCGAGTATTTGGGCAGGTTCTCGAGGCATTCTTTCTGGTATTTGCTTATCGCGCTTATAGTGCGATGAATGCCAGTGCAGAGTAGTTTAGCTATTTACCAAGCTGCTTATTCTTTTTAAGTGCTTATGTAAACTAGCCATCCGCTTTGTTGAGCAGAGCGGGGTAGGTGATTAGGCCGCGGTAAACTGTTGTTGCTTAGCTTGCAATTGATAACCTGCTGACGCTAAGCGTTGGCTCAATTGGCTCTGATTTAGCTCGTAAAACCTGCATAGTTCAGTAAAGCTAGAGAACTCATTTCTAATTTGCATGTTTACAATGCTTACCAAAATATTGATATCCATTTGTTGAACACGTTGTTGGTCTAACATGCATACTCCTTGGCTGGTTGAGGGCGGTTGAAACCCCATTTGGTCCATGCTTTTTCGTGAAAGAAGTAAGCCACACTGTTTACTGCTGGCTCTACTATGGCGACCAAACCGCCAATCATCATGTCACCAGTTAATAACCAAGTGACCAAAAAAGCGATAGTGAAATGCATGCTGGCAAAAGTTAATGTTTTAATCATAGTGTTGTCCTCGTTTATTTTTATATCTAAATGATAATCATTATCATTTACTTTGCAAGTGATTTTTTGTGTTTTATTTATGCAAACCTACAAAATCTTGAGAAAAGCTGTTTGTTTTGGAGCCTCATATAGCTGTTATTTGGGCTGCCTTTGCTAAGAACAGTGCTTGAAATGTAGAGCGGGAGAGCGCTTTTTTTCGCGCAATGGCAGCTTATAATTGCCGTGATATTTTTTATTTAGTTTTATCTTATGCTTAATCATGAAGCGCGCTAAGTGGCTTAGTTGTTATATACTTAGGCTATTATTAAGAGCCTAGTAATAAGGCTGTATCAGGGAAGAGTTATGTTTCGACGTATTGGGATTTTTTGGGGGCTGCTGTTTGTTGTAGGCTGTTCCAGCGTGATGGTAAATCAGTTTGATCAGCGCTTTGGTGAAGCGTCGGTACAAACGCGAATATACTCTGAGAATCATCCTCCTGCGGCTGAGTTCTTGGCAGACGTTAAGCCAATTTTGGACCAGCGCTGCGTGATGTGTCACGCCTGTTACGATGCACCCTGCCAACTTAAGCTAACCTCAGCAGCGGGCATTGACCGTGGGATAAGCACCGACCGAGTTTATAGCGCTAGCCGCCTTACCGCCGCACCTACCACTCGTTTATATACCGATGCAAAATCGACACAAATGTGGCGACAAAAAGGTTTTAATCCGGTTCTAAATGAGCGGATTCAAAGCGAAGAGGCAAACCTAGAGGCGGGGGTAATGTATCAAGCGCTAAAGCAAAAGCGCGATTATGTTGACCCGGGCAATGAGATTTTAGATCCCGAGGCATTCGATTTTGCCTTAGATAGAGCTCAGCAATGTGTGGGCATTGAAGGCTACGCTAAAGTACAAGCTTCTCATCCGGAGTGGGGCATGCCTTATGGCTTACCTGCTATTAGCGATGTTGAGTTCGATACATTGACTGCTTGGCTAGCCAGCGGCGCCCCAATGGCCGATGATTTAAGTGCGCATAATCAGCTTGGTGAGCAAGTTGCCTATTGGGAGGCCTTTTTAAACGGCGACTCGCTCAAACAGCAACTAATGGCGCGTTATATTTACGAGCATTTGTTTATTACTCATCTGTATTTTGATGAGGATCCGAATACTCGCCCAGCCTTTTTCAAGCTAGTACGCTCGCGCACTGCGCCGGGCAATCCCATTGATGAAATAGCAACCCGTCGCCCTTACGATGACCCAGATGTAAGCCGCGTGTATTACCGCTTGGCTCCAGAGCGCGAAACCGTTGTGGTGAAAACTCATATTCCTTATCGTTTAGACAAGGCTCGCCAGCAGCGCTGGACCGAGTGGTTTTTAGGTGACGATACTAACGTAGACAGCTTACCGAGTTACGAGCCTAGAGTGGCGGGTAATCCTTTTGTGGCTTTTCAGGATCTTACTGTGAACGGTCGTTATCGCTTTATGTTGGATGATGCCGAAACCTTTATTATGGGCTTTATGAAAGGGCCTGTTTGTCGCGGGCAGGTAGCTTTAAATGTTATTCAAGACCACTTCTGGGTATATTTCGCCAACCCCGATAATCGCTATGAACAAGAGCAAGCAGAGTTCTTAGTTGAACAGAGCGACCACTTAAGAATGCCATCGGTAGAGCAAAGTAATGTTCTGCCAATTAGTGCGTGGCTTAATTACTCTAAGCGTCACCGCAAATTTATGGATGCCAGTATCGCCCATGTGAATCAATGGCTGAGTAAAGACAGCTCGATACTCAATTTAGATTTACTATGGGATGGTGACGGGGTAAACCAAAATGCCGCACTTACTATCTTCCGCCACTTTGACAGTGCCAGCGTTGTAAAAGGCACCGTAGGCAGGCAGCCAAAAACCGCTTGGGTTATTGATTACTCCTTGTTTGAGCGAATTCATTACTTATTAGTTGCTGGGTTCGACCCTTACGGAAACTTGGGCCATCAATTAGTAACCCGTTTATACATGGACTTTTTACGTATGGAAGGTGAGGGCAGCTTTGCCTCATTCTTGCCTGCTGAAATGCGTTATGATGAACTGCGTAGCTGGTATGTCGGTGCAGACAAAAATATTATCGAGTTTGTTGAGTCTCGCCCACAAGAGGCTTTCTTCAAAAGTGCAGTGGAATATAGCGGAGACGGACCATACAAACAGCAGTTGTTTGACATGATTGGTGAGAAATTGGCGCCTGTATTAAGCCAAAAACATCAAATTAGCTGGCCGCAATATTCACGAGAAGTGAGCGATTTTGCGATTCAAGTTGGCGCTTGGCGAGGTGGGGCCATTAAGCTGTTACCGCAAGTGGTGTTTATTCAGGTTGACGATGTAGAGCAAGCTGAGCCTGAGTATTACACGCTATTGAGGCATAACGCTCATACCAATATTTCTAGCTTGTTCTTGGAAAAGAATAACCGTTTGCCAGATCAAGACACCATATCTGTTTTGCCTGGCTTAGTTGGCGCATATCCTGGTGCATTTTGGCAGGTAGAAAAATCCGAGTTAAAGCAGCTACAACAAAGCTTAGTGCAAGTGCACAACGAGCAGGGTTATCAGGCATTCATGAAGCGCTATGGTATTCGCAGAACCAATAATGACTTCTGGCCATTTAGCGATCGCCTCCATCAAGCTTATCTTCAAGCAGAGCCTTTGGAATCGGGCGTGTTGGATTACAGTCGCTTAGAGAACCGCTAGATTTATCTAACAAAAAGCCCAAGCAAAGTGCTTGGGCTTTTAAATTTTCCGTTTTGTTAGTTTGTTTTAAATCGCGATACCATTTCTTGTAAGCTTCCCGCTAGAGAGTTAAGAGCAGTTGCGCTTTGTTCTAGTTGTTGAGATACCTCGTTTGCTTGACTAGAACCGTCATGAATATCGGTGATGTTGCGATTGATTTCTTCTGCTACCAAGTGCTGCTCTTCTGCTGAAGCTGCAATTTGCGTGGCCATGTCTCGAATGGTAAGTACCGATTGCAATATAGCCTCAAACACTGTGCTGGTTTGGTTAGTGGCGGTTACCGAGGTGGTTGAGTGTTCAATACTGCTAGAGAGCTTAGTGGCTACATTGGAAGTTTGTTGGCGCAAGTTGCTCAATAGTTTGTCGATTTCTTCAGTTGATTCAGCAGTGCGGCCAGCCAGGGTTCTCACTTCGTCTGCAACTACTGCAAATCCTCTGCCTTGCTCACCTGCTCGGGCGGCTTCAATGGCGGCATTTAAGGCCAACAAGTTAGTTTGTTCAGCGATGCCGCGAATGGTATCTAAGATTACAGTGATGTTCGCTGATTCTTGCGACAGTTCATCCATGGCTTGATTGGACTCATTCAAGGTGGTTTCTAGTTGGCTAACGGCGCGCACCGTATCTTGAATAAGTTGATGACCTTCTTCTACCTGTT
This sequence comes from Agarivorans aestuarii, assembly GCF_019670125.1. NCBI lineage: Bacteria > Pseudomonadati > Pseudomonadota > Gammaproteobacteria > Alteromonadales > Alteromonadaceae > Agarivorans > Agarivorans aestuarii. The sequence continues at coordinate 3,590,851 of NZ_AP023033.1, read as the reverse complement.
GCTGGCTATCGTCGGCGCTAGAAGCCGCTTGGCTACAGTTTGACGCCACTTCATTAGAGGTGGCTACCATTTCATGGAATGCCGTTGAAACTTGTTCTACAGCGGCCAACTGCCCCTCTGCAATTTGTTTCATGGTGCTGGACAGCTCACTGGCTTGCGCCGCGGAGTTATCTACTTGTTCACTATTGCCTTTAATGCTGGCAACCAGTGAGTTAATCGATTCAACAAAGCGGTTGAAGGCATTGGCCATTTGCCCCGATTCATCGTTAGATTGGATATCTAAACGCTGGGTTAAGTCGCCTTCACCAGATGCGATGCCCTCTAGGCCTTCGGTGATGGTAATCATCGGTTTGGTGATGACGTTCATCAAGGTAAAGCCAATCGCGATAAACACCACCATCATTAAAATAGCAACGCCTATTATCAGCGTTATTAGCGAGTTGGCTTGTTGGTAAACTTCGCTGGCAGGCATAAAGCCAATAAAGCGCCAGTTAAGATCAGGAGATAAATACACATTGGCTAACCACGTTTCACCGTCTTTTTCTATGGTGTGTAAGCCGGGTGATGCGCTTTGAATTGCCTGATAGCTTGCCACGTCGCCAATTGCTTTAAACAGGTTTTCTTCATTTGATGGGTCAGCCAAAATCGTATTGCTGTCTTCAATCATGATGATGTAGCCCTGTTCACCAAACTTCACTTTTTTAATTAAGTCTGTGAGTTTATTTAATGTGACATCAACGCCAATGGTACCAAATGCCCCCTTAGCTCCTTCAAAGCGAACCATATAATCCACTAGCGGGGTTTTAGTGACTAAATCTTGGTAGGCGGGAATACGCACGGGAGTGCTTGAATTTATCGATAGGGGATACCAAGGGCGTACTCGCGGATCATAGTCTGCGGAGTTTTTACCTAAGGGCCATTGAATGTAGCCGCCATGATCCATCGCCAAGTATACATAGGCCAAGTCAGGCCGCGCTTCTCCAAATTCACGCATAAAATGAAAGGCATCTTGCTCGACACCGCCAATTTTATCTGGTGTCATCATGGTGCTGGGCTTGCCCATATAGGTGCTTACACTGTGATCCAATTGTCGGATGACTTTAGAGGTGGCGAGGAATTTGGCATCTTCGGCTAGGCCGTTAAGGTAAATGGAAAAGGTGGTATCAATGTGCCCGAGCTCTGCAGTGCTTCTTTGTTCAAAGTTGAGTTCAGCGCTATTACGCACGCTCCAAACTGTGATGATGGAAATCACCAATACAGGAATAACCACTCCTGCGAGTAACAACAGCAAAAACTTTGTTCTTATTTTCATTTTTAAGTCCACTATGCGAGCGTGTATTAAGATAAATATAGTGGACTTAGACAGGAATTCTAATTTGCCTTGAATAACTTAGCGACAAATGCGGGGAAAATAACGCAGCTTAACTTGCAGTTAACTTGTAGGTAATACCCACAATAAGGCTAACGGGATAAACACTAAACTGGCAATGTTGCCCAGCATTACAATGGAGGCTACCCGTTGCGGTTCAATTTGATACTGTTCGGCAATAATAAAGTTGAGTACGGCGGGCGGTAAAGCCGCAAACAAAATTAAGCAAGATTGTTGCAAGCTATTGAGCGGCAAAGTTGCAATGGCGATGAAAGCACATAATAGGCCGCTAAGAGGGCAAGCGATAGCGCCAATCATACCGATGCGCCAATCTTTTAAATCTACATCGATTAATCTTACTCCTAGGGTAAACAGCATTAGCGGAACTGATATTTGTCCGAGCATTTCTATTGGCGTGGCAATGACTTTGGGTAGCGAGAGATCTAAGGCACCCCAAACTATGCCGGCAATGGCAGCAACAATCACCGGAATACGCAAAGTGGAAAGCAGCTTTGCTTTGGTATCAATAAAATATAGCCCTACCGAAAAGTGTAAGACCATTTCAACCACAAACAGAATGACCGCGATGGGCATGGCGGCTTCGCCAAAGGCTAAAATAATCAGCGGTAGCCCTAAGTTACCAGCGTTGTTGAACATCATCGGTGGCAAGAAGGTTCGTGCTTTCAGGCCTAAGGGCTTAATTAGCGGCAGTAATACCAAGCCCGAGCCCAGCACTACCCAAATGGAGGCCAGTAGCAGCTCGCTATAATCAGCCAGCTCTAATTGGGTATTTGCCAGCACCGAGAAGATTAAGGCTGGGCAGAATATCTCCATATTCATTCGATTTGCCGCGCTAATATCGGGACGATGTTTGCGGCCATAAATGAGGCCTAAAACAACAATAATAATTAGCGGTGCAACAATACTTAAGATTTGCCAAGCCACAGTGTCAGTCCTTCATCGAATGAGAATTAAGCTTACCAGAAAGGCTCAAAGAGGCTAGCTAGCAAAAGGTGGTAATGGCTTTTACTGGTTTGAATGGCTAGGCTAATAGTGCATACACCAAAGCTTGAGGCGCTTATGTTGAAACAGCTCTACCTTGCTATGATCTTACTCGTTATAGCTGGCCAAATGCCAACGGCGGCCATTGCCGAAGATGAGTTTGACATGGATATGGATTTTCCTGAGCCAGATTTCCCTGAGCCTGAGCCGGACTTTCCAGAGCCAGAACAATTGCCTGAGTTAGAGCCTGAGCCGCCTATTGCTGAAGTATTACCCGAAGTTGACCAGCCGGAGGTGGAACTACCAATAGCTCCGCCGCCAGAAGAAGTGCTCCCACCTGAAGAAATATTGCCACCTATCATCGTGCTACCACCACCGATATATTGGTTAGATGATCCTTGGGACTACTGGTATCCACATGACTATCCGCGCCATTACTATCGCCCTGCCAATATTAGCGTGAGGGTGAATGGTGAGCTTAAGTTGCGTATTGTGGATAGCCAGCAGCGCACTTTAGTTAATCAAACCTTAGAAGCTGGCACTTACCAGCAATGGCAAGGACAGGCTCCGTTTGCGGTAACGGTTAGTGACCCGTCGCAGATAGCGCTGAGCTATCAAGGTAAAGAAGTGGATTTAAGCACTTACCAAGATACTGAAAATGCTTATTTTCAAGTACCGCCTAATCGCTAATCTTTGATTATAGAAAGCAAAAAACAGAGCCTGTGCTCTGTTTTTTTATGTTTAGCCCCAGTGTTTATTGGCTTGGCGGGGTATAACCTTCAATATCCACTTCACCGTCTTCAAACAGATACTTAACCATTTCTGCTTGCAATAGCTCGCGGTCATCTTGATTCATCAAGTTAAGTTTTTTCTCGTTGATGAACATGGTTTGTTTTTTCTGCCACTCGGTCCAGGCTTCTTTGCTGATGTTATCAAAAACACGCTTGCCCACATCACCAGGAATCAGTTGAAAATCTAAGCCTTCGGCTTCTTTTTTTAAACGTTGGCAAAATACGGTTCTAGCCATAATAGGTCCTTTTTCCTTGCTTTGCCTAAGGGAGGCAAAGGCTAAATTAAAGTGCTTGTTGCGCTATTTTTAACAGCTTTTCTGTAACGGCTGCCAAGCCAACCTTGGGCGCTTGTTGCATGTTATACCAAAGTTGTTGGTTGTCTGCCATGACTTGTAAGTTAGGTGCTTCACTCAGCTCTATCAGTGAAGGTTGAATGTCTAGATGATAGTGGCTAAAGGTATGGCGCAGCGGCGTGAGTTCATAAATCGCATCAGCGCTCATTTTCTGCTGGTTTAGCCATTCGCTAATGCTGTCTTCAGGGCTGATTTCAGGGAAGCAATATAGCCCTCCCCAAAGCCCTTGCATGGGGCGCTGATAGAGTAAAAACTGCTGCTGCCAATGCAAAATCAGCATTTGAGTGGGTTTTTCAGGCAATACCTTTTTAGGCTTTTTGCCGGGGAAGTCGCCTTGACGCTGATACTTAAGCGCTTGGCAGTCTTCGGCTACAGGGCAAACCTCGCAACGAGGTTTGCTGCGAGTGCAGACCATGGCGCCTAAATCCATCATTGCTTGATTGTATTCGGTGGTTTGTTGCTCTGGCGTATTGGCTTCGGCCAGTTCCCATAGTTGGTTTTCCACCGGTTTCTTCCCTGGCCAACCTGCTATCGCTTGGTGACGAGCGAGTACTCGCTTTACGTTGCCATCTAAAATGGCATGGCGTTGTCCTAAGGATAAAGACAATACCGCGCCAGCGGTTGAACGACCAATGCCCGGTAGAGCAATAACTTGCTCGATATCTTCGGGAAATCGCCCATTATGTTGCTCGGCAATCTCTTTAGCTGCTTTGTGTAAATTACGCGCTCGTGCGTAATAACCGAGGCCGGTCCATAGGTGCAGTACTTCATCGGTATCGGCTTTAGCTAAGTCTCTCACCGTAGGGAAACGTTGCATAAAACGTTCAAAGTAGGGAATAACCGTAGCCACTTGAGTTTGCTGTAGCATGATTTCCGACAGCCAAACTTTATAAGGTGTTTTGTCTTGCTGCCAAGGCAGGTGTTTGCGCCCAGCTTGGTGATACCAAGTAACTACTCGGCTGGAAAAGTTTGCGAGATTGTTGGTCATTAAAAGTGCTTAGTTTAAATAGTGGGTTGGCAGCGAGGTGGTCGATTTCATGACTTCCATAGAAAAGGCAGAGCTTACATCGGTAAAGGCTAAGCGTTCGATCAGTTGCTTATATACTTTGTCGTAGTCGTCGATACTGGGCACTACAACCTGTAACAAGTAGTCGATACTGCCACTCATGCGGTGAGCTTCAATGATCTCTGGAATATCTTGAATGGCTTGTTTGAATTGATCTAACCATTGTTGGTCGTGCTGCGAGGTGCGCACACTTACAAACACGGTTACCCCTAAATTGAGCTTAGCTCTATCGAGTAAGGCGACCTTGTGGCGAATAAAGCCTGCTTGCTCTAGTTTTTGCACTCTACGCCAGCAAGGGGTTGCCGATAAACCCACCCGTTCGGCGATGTCGTTGAGCGGGATGCTTACGTCTCGTTGCAGCAAATCGAGTATTAACTTGTCTTTACTATCGAGTTTCATTTTTCACACTTTGCTCAAATAATGAAAGTTGCTGCTATTTTCCCGCGCTTAAGCCTGAGAAACAACCGCTATCTTTGTGTGGCTACTCGCCAGTTAGGCTTTGTTCTAACCAAAGCGCTTTATTGGGGCTAAATCCGCCAGCAGCGAGTAGTTCCTGTTTACTTATGTGGCCACGTAGGTGTTCTATGATGGCAGATGTTGATCGATGATTAGCTTGTAACCAACAATCCTGCGGATGATATTCCCCTTGATTTTGTGCTACACCATTTAACAACACTGGCGTAAAACGCCAAGCTTGACCGGGTACATATTCGCCTTGCAACTCAATGTTATTGTCGCCTTGAGTTAAGTGTATTTGATGAAAGATGCCGGGAGATCCACCTAAACTAAAATCCACCTCAATCTGATGCTGCTTGCAAGCAAGCTTTAAGCTCAAGCTTTGATTGTCATGCTGCCCCTGGCATTTTGTAGAAGAGAGCTGCTTTGGTTCGCCGAGTTTATGGAGTAACCAAGAAAGGGGATGGCTAGCTGTCTCTAAAATCCACTGTTCTAACGTAAAGTTAAGCGGCAAGTTTACCTGTGAGCTTAAGTGCGCCTTAACTGGTTGTTCGGCCTCCAACAAGCTATTGATAAGCTGAGCGCTTGCTAAGTAATTAAAGGCATAGTTCACCCATATGTTTTGTGGCCAGCTCGATAAGGGCTGGGTTTCACTTAAGCCCATTAGTGGCTTTTCACAAATGATCGCGGCGTGCTTAAAATGCTCGATAAGCGTTAAATGCGAAACTGCGGGGCTGGCAATAATCACTAAATCTACCGGCGGTAATTGGTCGATGTTATTGCAAGCTGCAGCAATGCCATGTTGCTTTGCAAGGTGCTGGGCTTTGTTTATGTCTAAATCAAGTAAGGCTTTAACCTCTACTTGGTTTTGCTGCAAAGCGCTTAAGTGAACTAAACCCCAGTTGCAGCCAATAATCGCTGCGCTGTTAATGGCGGGCGTGTTGTTGAAAAGCAATTTACGAAGTCCTAATTGTTAACTTTGGCGGCAACCACAATAAAGCGTGCGCCAGTAGAGCCTGCTTGCACAAAGTGACTTTGTCCAGGGTGAATACAGTGGGAGTCGCCAGCTTTAAGGGTTTGGGTTTGCTGCTCCTCTCCTTCAACCACGGTAATAACAAGCTCACCACTGAGCAGATAATAAAGCTCTTCGGTATGAGTATGTTGATGCAAACCGATACTGCCATTGGCTTCTAGGCTTGAATCCATCACCAGCTCTATACCACTGGCTAAAATGCCTTCGGCTTTGTCTGGCTCTTCACTGTAAATCCAAGTGCCATCTAAACGTCCTTTGCCTTGCATGCCCGCGGGAGCTGAAGGATTTAGGTGGGCAGGTTGATAAACCACGGTAGCCATATGCTGTGCTTGTTTAAAACTATAGCCTTGGCCCTCGTAGAGTGGAGCATCACCGCCATGAAACTCTTGGTCATTAAACTGCCGAGATTTTGGTTTGGAGGTCATTAAATTATCCTAAATGTTTTTGCTGAGTACATTCCATTAATGTTGCTTGATCAACAATCTGATGTTTTAACAGTAACGCTAGGGCCGTTGCCATTCTCTTGGTTGGTATATAAAACATGGCAATCAAAGAATACACTTTTATCGGCTAAATCATCAGAAAAGAAGATGTAAATTCGATTCAATGCAGTCGATTTGTCCACAAAAAAGGGAGCGGCATCATTATTGGCAATGATCGAAGGTAAGGCCACAGAATCTATATCCAGCCATGCTTGTACTTGAGTATTCAGTTGCTGAAAGCTATCGCTGCCATCTACCGCGGGATAGCCTTGATAAACAGGAAGTTGAGTACCCAAATAGTCTATTTCGCTGTTGCCATTGGTTTTATTTTGCAAGGCTGCTTCACTATAGACCAAATGCAAGCCTTCTCTCATTGCTCCACCAATAGTTTCTAATGTGGCAGCTTTACTATCGAAGCGTAAGTTGAGGAACTTCGGTAATGCTACTACACCTAATATGGCTAAAATCACAATAACCATCACTAGCTCGATTAGGGTAAAACCGCTTTGTTTGGAAATAGCTAACATTGTGAATAATCAACCCTCTTTGCTTGGGCTTTAACATCATTACCTGTTTATTATAGGAAACCTAATAGTGGAGGCGCTATGTTAGAACTTAGACCTTGTTGCGAGCACTGCGAAACACCCTTAGCAGCTAATGCAACCAACGCGATGATTTGTTCCTTTGAGTGCACTTTTTGTAAAGAATGTGTGGAAACAGTTTTAGCTAATGTTTGCCCAAATTGCGGTGGCGGTTTTTGTGCTAGGCCTATTAGGCCAGAAGCTGATTGGGTGAATGGTAATAACTTGAGCCATTATCCAGCGGGTAAGCGAGTGGTGATTAAAGCGGTTAACCTCAGTCAGCAAAAAAGTTTAATTGAGCGAGTAGGGACGCTAGCGCCAAATAAACGATAGGGGCTGTTTACCTTTCGAGCTGATTTTTGCTGCAAAACATTGCAAGCTTTAGCGTGCAAAGCTTGCACAACGGCGAGAACTTTGGATAATGCCAGCCCTGTTCTACATTTAGAATGTCCCTGCAATATCTAGTCTGGAAATATCATGAGCGAGCAAGACCAAAACCAAGCACCTGAGGCTTCTCAAGAGCAAGTTGAAGATAAACGTCTTCGTAAAATTCGCAGCTTTGTTAAGCGCGAAGGCCGTTTAACTAAACGCCAAGAAAAGGCATTAACAGAGTTTTGGCCGCAAATGGGCTTAGACCACCAAGCCAGCAACTACTCACTGGCAGAGGTATTTGGTCGCGAGGCAAAAATCGTACTAGAAATTGGTTTTGGTATGGGTGCGTCTTTGGTAGAGATGGCCACAGCTGCCCCAGAAACCAACTTTATTGGTATTGAAGTACATCGCCCCGGCGTTGGCGCTTGCATGGCAGATGCTGTTGAAGCGGGCATTACTAACTTGCGCGTATTTGAACACGACGCAGTAGAAATATTGAATGACAGTATTCCAGACAATAGTTTAGATACTGTTCAATTATTTTTCCCAGACCCATGGCACAAAGCGCGTCACCACAAACGCCGTATCGTGCAACTTGAGTTTGTTGAAGTGCTGCGCAAGAAGCTGAAGATTGGTGGTGTATTCCACATGGCGACAGACTGGGAAAACTACGCCGAGCACATGTTAGAAGTCATGCAAGCTGCACCGGGTTATAGCAATACCTCAGACACTAACGACTATGTGCCGCGTCCAGAATGGCGCCCATTAACTAAATTTGAAAACCGCGGCCATCGTTTAGGCCACGGTGTGTGGGATTTGATATTCGCTCGCGAGTCTTAATTACCCGCTTAATCAGTAAAGCAATTGAGAAGGTCGTTTAGAAATAAACGGCCTTTTTTTGTTACCGCCCAATGCTGATCATGCTCATCTAATAGTTCTTGTTGCCTTGCCTCTTTAAGCGATGACTCAAGCTTGCTAAGCGGCAAACCACTTAAGTTAATAAACTCAGCCTTGGGAATATCTTCAAACAAACGTAAGCGGTTTAAGAAATACTCAAAGGCTAAATCATCTTGCTCCACTGCCCAGTGCTTAAACATAAATTCGCGCTCTGGTGCTAAATAACCCTTAGGGTGTTTAACTTTTTCTGTTCGTATGATGGCTTGTTGAGTTAGGTCGCTTATTTTGCCGTGCGCGCCACAGCCAATGCCTAAGTAGTCGCCAAAACGCCAATAATTAAGATTGTGTTGTGAGCGGTCGCCATTTTTACAGTAGGCCGAGACTTCATATTGCTCAAAGCCTGCTTGTTGCAGTAGCTGGTGGCCTTGCTCATAAATATCCCATAACAGATCCTCGTTAGGCAGTTTGGGAGGGCGAGAAGCAAAGGCGGTATTGGCTTCAATCGTTAGTTGATACCAAGATAAATGGCTTGGGCCAAGGGCAAAAGCTTGTTGTAAGTCGCTCATTGCTTGCTCGAGGCTTTGATTTGGCAAGCCGTGCATTAAATCAAGGTTGATGCGCTTAAAACCGGCTTGCTGGGCAAACTCAAAGGCTTTGATGGCCTCGTCACCGCTGTGAATGCGGCCAAGCTTGGTGAGGTGCTCAGCTTGAAAGCTTTGTACGCCAATGGATAAGCGGTTTACCCCTGCTTGAAAATAACCAGCGAAGCGCTCTGCCTCGGCGGTACCGGGGTTGGCTTCCATGGTCACTTCGGTCTCAGGGCCTAATACCAAGCGCTGTTTGATGCCTTGCAATAAATCGCTGATAGCTTGGGAAGATAGCAGGCTAGGGGTGCCTCCGCCAATAAAAATACTGTGCAAGGCTCGGCCATGTAAGGCAGGGAAGCGGGCTAAGTCGGCATCTAAATCGGCCAGCAGGGCTTGTATGTAGTCGGCTTCAGGTAAGTCTTGCTTGAGACCATGAGAGTTAAAATCGCAATAGGGGCACTTTTGTACGCACCAAGGCACGTGAACGTAAAGGCTAAGTGCTGGGCTAAGCCTTAGCATGCTTGCGCTTCCATTTGCGCTAACAACTGGCGTAACGCAATACCGCGATGGCTAAGGGCGTTTTTTTCTGCCTTGCTGATTTGAGCAGACGTTGCCTGATGTTGTTCTACCCAAAATACCGGGTCATAGCCAAAGCCGCCAGCACCATTAATTTCTTCGGTAATGCTACCGCGCCATTTACCGTGGCAAATTAGCGGCGCTGGGTCATCGGCATGGCGCAAGTAAACCAATACGCAGTGAAACTCTGCGCCGCGCTGGGCTGGCGGCACCTGCTTCATTGCGTCTAACAGTTTAAGCACGTTGTCATGGTCATTTGCATCTTCGCCAGCGTAGCGAGACGAGTATAAACCGGGGGCACCGTTTAAGTAGTCTACGGCTAAACCTGAATCGTCAGCAATGGCAGCGAGCCCAGTAATCTTAGCCGCGTGGCGGGCTTTAATAATGGCATTTTCCACAAAGGTGGTGCCGGTTTCGGCGGCGTCTTCTATGGCAAATTCACTTTGGGCAATAATTTGCTTGTTTAGTGGTTTAAGTAATTCCGAAAGCTCGGCCACTTTGCCGGGGTTGCCGGTGGCAAGTACAACTTTTTGCATACTGAGTCCTAGAGTAACAAGAGGCTGGTGTAGTTTAATCGAAGGGGCTGTGCTGAAACAGCCTTAACTAACAGCTAAGGCTGGGTATTTTAGATTGTTTAGGGGTTGTTGATCTTTGGTGTTGAAATTTTATTCGAGATAAGCGGGCTTTAATCGCGGCGAGCACTTAGAAGCCTAGCGGGCTAAGCGAGAAGTGTTCAACAAAGAGTAAAGTTCGCTTATCTGAACCCTTCGGGCAGCATTTCTTAGCCATTTACGCAGCGTTAGCGAACGATTATTAAGCCCACTTAACTTCACACTCACTGCCTTGCTTAAATGGCTAATCAATTGCTGTAAAAACCATCAGCAAAGATTAACAGCCCCTAATCTACGTAGAACTTCTGTTGAAACTCTAGCAGCTGTTGGCTTTTGCCATCATCAATAGTGAGCTTGAAACGAAAGGTCTCTTCGTTGCTGTGACGTAATTCGGCAATGTAGTAAATCGACTCGCCTTCGCGAATCTCTTTAAACTCTAGGTTTTTTTGATTCCCAATTAAGTTACGCGCTGTTCCTGATATGTTTACTGCAACTGGAGCCTTGTTAGCCGATTTGCTGTCGAGCACGGTAATGTTAATCAGGCCGTTATATCGGCTACGCTGCAAACCGTAAATTTTGGCGACTTCTGCTGGAATAAAGGTGGAGTTAAAAGCCACATAGTGCACTTCATAGTTACCCAGTTGAGCTTTTTGTTCCGCCTGACTGGGTAGAGAAAATAGCATTATGCTGGCGATCAAGTTGACCAAGAAAAACTTACTCATGAGGGCGACCTTTTTTACATGCATGGTTTAAGTATAGAAAGATTCTGCGTGATAAAAGTTACAGCAAACCAGCGATTATCTCAGGGATTTGTTTTGGCTGAGCAATGCTAATGGTTTTGTGGCGACCAAGTTCTCCGCGAAGGATAGAGATTTGGGATTTGGCCACCTTACATTGTTTCGCTAAAAACTTGCTCAAGTGCTGATTGGCTTTTCCATCAACCGGTGGAGCAGTAATGGCGATTTTAAGCTCTTCACCGTGCAAGCCAATAATCGCGTCGCGGCTCGCCTTAGGTTGCACGTAAACCTGCAACAGCAGGTTTACGTCATCAAAGCTAACGGGCTTAGGCAATTACAAAGAGCTCCAGAATGGCACCCAACCAGCGATTAACAAATTAAGAAAGTTAAGCGCAATAAATAGCACCAATACAGATAAATCCAATCCTCCCATGGAAGGAAGGATTCGGCGGATCGGTGAAAGTAGCGGTTCAGTTAATTGGCCTAACACATACTCTATTGGGCTGCGGCCTTGGCTTACCCAGCTTAGGATAGCGCGCAGTAACAATACCCAGAACAACAACATTCCTGCTTCTTTTAGTGTGCTAAACAAGGCCAGAATCGCTACCGCAGTTAAATCAAAACCGCCACGTAGCTGCATTAAAATAGCCCATTTGGCAAAGGATATGACTAATGCCAAGAACACCGCTGCCCAATCTACTCCAGCAAATCCTGGGATAATCCGGCGTAGCGGAACGACAATTGGGTTGGTTGCTTTAACCACAAACTGGCTAAGCGGGTTGTAAAAATCGGCGCGCGCCATTTGTAGCCACACACGCAGTAAAACCACCATCAAGTAGAGGTTGAATACAACTTCAATCAAGTAACTAAGCGCTTGCATAAGGTCCTCAGAATAATTTAAAACAAACTTTCCATTTCGCGTCCGCGTTCAACGGCGGCGTCCATGGCATTGGCGACTACTTTACGTAAGCCTTGTTCTTCAAAAACACGAATCGCCTCGGCAGTCGTGCCTCCCTTAGAAGTAACATTGGCCCGAAGTGTCGCTAAATCAAGGTCTGGGTTAGCTGCAACTAATTCGGCACTGCCTAAGGCTGATTGCTGAACTAAGCTTCTAGCTTGTTCAGGGCTAAAGCCTAGTTGCTCTGCTTGCTGCTGCATAGCTTCCATAAACAGGAAAAAGTAAGCGGGGGCACTGCCTGCAGCTGCGATGATATGGTTGATATCATCTTCGTTTGCCACCCAGCAGGTCTCACCTACTGCTTGCATTAGCTGCTCAGCGCAAGCAATTTGCTCTTCGCTTACATCTGCTGGAGCAAATAAACCTGTCATACCACGGCCAACCAATGCAGGAGTATTAGGCATGGTGCGCACAATGGCAACCTGCTCACCCAGCAAACCTTTCAAGCGTTTAACGCTGACACCTGCAGCAATAGAGACAAACAGTTTACTGCTTAAGTCAATGCCTGCTTCGGCAATGGCTTGGCAAACCACTGCCATAAGTTGCGGTTTTACCGCCAATACAATCACATCGCTTTGGGCAATGGCTTGATTGTTATCGCCAGTTACATTTACCGAAAACTGCTGCTTAAGATTTTGCTGCTGCTCAGTATTAGGATCACTCGCGGTAATGTTGCTTGGGTTTGCGCCATTAGCGAGTAAGCCGCCAATCAAACTGCTGGCCATGTTACCACCGCCAATAAACGCAATTCGAGCTGTCATGTTCAATTTTCCTTATTATTGTTCTTATACCAATCGTACTAAGTCACTGTTCATTCTAGCTGGTTAAAATACTCGATAATTGCGTTAGCATTTTTGATTGTAGAATAACTACTTATCGAAAAATCCTGCCTTATTCTCGAGTATTTTTCCTGCGCTATTTCTGATCACTTACTTAGTGTGATTGGTATTAGTTTCGTTGGCCAAATATCGCGCTGCCCACCCTAACCATGGTACTGCCGTTATTGATTGCCATTTGCATGTCGCCACTCATTCCCATGGAAAGAGTATCAACGCTAGAATATTGTTGCTGTAATTCGCTAAATTTTTGTTGCATGGCGGCAAATTGAGCCGCCAGCTCTTGGCCTTGCTCAAGTTTTTGCGGAATGGCCATTAAACCGCGCAAGGTTAAGGCTGGCTGTTTCGCAATGTGTGCAGCCAATGCAAGGACATCTTCCAACAATGCTCCTGATTTAGCCGGTTCTTGGCTAATATTGACTTGAATACACACTTGCAAGGGTGCCATGTTGCTGGGGCGCTGCGCCGCTAAGCGATCGGCTATTTTTGCCCGCTCAAGGGTTTGCATCCAATCAAAGTACTCCGCCACGAGGCGAGTTTTGTTGGACTGCAAGGGGCCAATAAAGTGCCACTCTATGGGATCTTTTAACCAGCTTTGCTGTTGGCTTTCGAGTATTTTGTCTACGCCCTCTTGCACATAGTTTTCACCAAAGCTGCGCTGGCCAGCTTGATAGGCTGTTGCAATATCACTCAAAGGTTTGGTTTTACTAACGGCCAACAAATCAACAGCATCTGCGGGGCGATGTGCTTTAGCTAACGCTTGCTGAATTTCTTGGTTAACAAATTGAAGTGCTTGGGTAATACTGCTCATAGACTCACATTGAGGAAATAATTAAATGGATGTTACTGAATTACTGGCCTTTAGTGTAAAACATAACGCGTCGGATCTACACCTATCTGCAGAATTGCCACCGATGATTCGGGTAGACGGCGAAGTACGTAAAATTAACCTACCGGCACTAGAGCACAAACAAGTTCATAGCCTGATCTACGACATTATGAACGATAAGCAACGTAAAGAGTACGAAGAAAACCTAGAGATTGACTTCTCGTTTGAGGTGCCCGGTGTAGCGCGCTTTCGTGTGAATGCCTTTCAACAGAGCCGCGGCGCTGCAGCGGTATTTCGTACCATTCCTTCAGAAGTATTGAGTTTAGAGCAACTAGGTGCACCGGCTATTTTTCGGCAAATCGCCGAACACCCACGTGGTTTAGTGCTAGTAACTGGCCCTACCGGTTCTGGTAAATCAACCACATTGGCGGCGATGATCGACTACATTAATGAGCAGCGTCATGAGCACATCCTTACCATTGAAGATCCGATAGAATTTGTTCACAAAAACAAAAACTGTTTGATTAACCAACGTGAAGTGCACCGCGATACCCACAGCTTTAACAATGCGCTACGTTCAGCGCTTCGTGAAGACCCGGATATTATTCTAGTTGGTGAATTACGTGACTTAGAAACCATTCGTTTAGCACTCACCGCAGCCGAAACGGGTCACTTAGTATTTGGCACCTTGCACACCACCTCAGCAGCTAAAACCATTGACCGTGTGATTGACGTATTCCCAGCAGCTGAAAAAGACATGGTACGCTCCATGTTGTCGGAATCGCTGCGTGCGGTAATTGCTCAAACTCTACTTAAAAAACTGGGCGGTGGACGAGTGGCTGCTCACGAAATCATGACCGGTATTCCAGCTATTCGTAACTTGATTCGTGAAGACAAAGTGGCGCAAATGTACTCGGTTATTCAAACCGGGATGGCGCACGGCATGCAGACCTTGGATCAAAACTTAAAAGAGTTGGTGAACCAAGGCATGGTGTCGTATGAAGACGCTAAACTTAAAGCTGCAGATCCGAATAACTTCTAGGAGGGTTTATGTTACTCGATGAGCTATTAAGCGATATGTCGGAGCGTAAAGCATCCGATTTATATCTATCAGTTGGGGTGCCGCCTAGTGCTAAAGTGAGTGGCCGTTTAATGCCGCTAACAGAGCAAAAGCTGATGCCAGAACACGTAATGGATATGCTGGCCGCTATTCGCACAGAGGCTCAGTTAGAAGCCTTTGTATCTGGCCGTGAGGCAAACTTTGCTATCGCTCGCCAAGGCTTGGGCCGTTATCGTGTGAGTGCCTTTTTTCAGCGCGAACAGCCAAGCATGGTGATTCGTCGCATTGAGACAGATATTCCTAGTTTTGAGCAGCTGCAATTGCCGCAAATTCTCAAAGAAGTGGGCATGTCAAAACGTGGTTTGATTCTGTTTGTTGGTGCTACTGGTGCGGGTAAGTCAACCACTCAGGCCAGTATGATTGATTACCGTAATCACAATTCTAGTGGGCATATTCTTACCATTGAAGACCCGGTGGAATTTATGCATAAACATGCTGGCTGTATTGTTAACCAGCGTGAAGTGGGCATTGATACGCCGTCGTTTGATGAAGCCTTGAAGAACTCCTTGCGCCAAGCGCCCGATGTGATTTTGATTGGTGAGATCCGTACCCGAGAGACCATGGAGTTTGCTTTGCAATTCTCTGAAACCGGTCACTTATGTATGGCTACCTTGCACGCTAACAACGCGAACCAAGCCCTCGACCGAATCATGCACTTAGTGCCAGAAGAGCGCCATCGTCAGTTGTGTTTTGATTTATCATTCAACCTACGGGCGATTGTGGCTCAGCAGTTAGTGCCTACCAAAGATGGCAATGGCCGCCGCGGGGTATTTGAAATTTTACTTAATACGCCATTAGCTGCCGATTTGATTCGTAAAGGCGATATGCACAAGCTGAAAGAGTTAATGAGTAAATCGCGTGAGCAGGGCATGTTAACCTTCGACCAAAGCTTGTTT
Source organism: Agarivorans aestuarii (assembly GCF_019670125.1). NCBI lineage: Bacteria > Pseudomonadati > Pseudomonadota > Gammaproteobacteria > Alteromonadales > Alteromonadaceae > Agarivorans > Agarivorans aestuarii. Next base: position 3,575,299 of record NZ_AP023033.1, on the reverse strand, counting down.
GAATTGTATGAGAGCGGCGTAATTGGTTATACCGAAGCGATTGCCCATGCTGATTCGCCTAACGATCTTCGTTTGATGATTAAATTGCATGGCACCGAGAAATCGAATAATTTAGACAGCGGAATGTTAGACGGTGTTACCGTCGATTTTTAACTCTTGAAAGGAGCATTATGTTAGCGGTTATTTCACCAGCTAAAACCTTGGATTTTAGTTCTGAGTTAGCGAGTTACTCATCTTCTCGCCCTGAGCTGCTTGAGCATAGTGCCGAGCTAATCGATGTGGCTAGGCAGTTAAGCCCAGCCGATATCGCTAGCTTAATGAAAATTAGTGATAAGTTGGCAGGCTTAAACGCTGCCCGTTTTGCTGAGTGGACTAAGGACTTACCAGAAGATTTGGCTCGCCCAGCGGTGTTTGCATTTAAAGGCGATGTTTACACTGGCTTAGATGCTGCCAGCTTAAGCGCTGAGCAGTTAGACTATGCCCAGCAGCATTTGCGGATCTTGTCTGGTCTTTATGGCTTGTTGCGACCCATGGATTTGATGATGGCTTATCGCTTAGAAATGGGCATTAAGCTTGCCAATGAAAGAGGGGCAAACTTGTATCAGTTTTGGGGTGAGATTATCACCGATAAACTAAATCAAGCCTTAGCCGAGCAGGGCGACAATATTCTGGTTAACTTAGCCTCTAATGAGTACTTTAAAGCGGTTAAACCCAAGCTGTTAAATGGCACGGTTATTACCCCAGTGTTTAAAGATCAAAAGAACGGTCAATATAAGATCATTAGCTTTTATGCCAAAAAAGCCCGTGGCTTAATGGCTCGCTATATGTTTGATAAACAGGTCACCAGTTTAGAGCAACTGAGCCAGTTCGATTACCAAGGTTATTATTTTGATGAAGCTAGCTCGGATGCTAGCACTTTGGTCTTTTTACGTGACGAGGCCTAAGACCTAAGGTGGTTTACAGCCTGAGAAAGCCCCACTTAGTTGGGGCTTTTTTTATGCGCATAATTGTTTACGGCGCAATCGAGGGAGATTAAGGCCTTTAGCCACTATAACAAACCGTCTTTACTAGGCTTAGCTTTTCACTTATCAGTAAGGAAAGCTAATATGTTAGACGCAATTTTAGAGCACTATTCACAGTATCTTTATCTAAGTGCTGAAGTAAATAAAACCAATGGGCAGCATGTTAATGTGAGTGAGCTGTTCACGGTTAAATTTACCTTGCTAAATACCGCTCCAACCATTCGAAGTACCCGCCAAGCTAAAATAGTTTTTTTAAACCCGTACTTACAGGTTATTAAGACTGACTATGCCGCACCATGGGGGCCAGATAATGAAGCTTGGGATTCTATGGGCTTGAACTTTCGTCGAGATCTCAACCCCGGAGAAAGTGCCAACTTAGAAGTTGAATTTGTAGCCCTTCGTTCGATGGACCGCCGTCGACTCATTGTAGAAGAACCTTATACTTCGGTGTCGGTTAAAGCGCCATTGGACGTGAATGAACTCTTTTTTGCACATCAACAGTTTGAGTTTTCACATGACATTCGTCTTCGCTCACCTACAGATAGAGAGTAAGTGAAAAGTAAAACTAGATGATGGTTTTAGGCGATTTATAGTAAGGACCTGTAAAGCTTTTAACTTTTTATTCACTTGAGTTTTTGCTCCAGCCTTGTCAATATCACAAAAAAGCCTACCTAGAATAGGTTTGATTGGTAAATAGGTGACTTATTTTTTACTCAAGGTAATCGACATGAATAGTCGAGTTAGGCCATATGGAGATAATATGAAAAATAAGATTGCAGTGGTATTAGCGCTAGTTGGCGCAGCTTCATTATCAGGGTGTTCTAATGCTCCTCAAGGTGATGCAGGGATTATTTGTCCAGCAATTGGTGCTGGCTTTGGTGGTCTTCTTGCTGGTGGTGGTGGTGCCGTTGGTGGGGGAATCGTAGGTGCTCTACTTTGTGCGAACCCAGACCGAGACGGTGATGGTGTGGCTAATAGCGTTGATGAGTGCCCCGATACACCAGCAGGCGCAATAGTTGATGAACGCGGTTGTGAAATCGTCGAAGAAGTTGTTGTAGAAGAAGTGGTTGTTGTTGAGGAAGAGATTGTAGAAGAGGTGGTCGTGGTTGCTGCAGCTGCTGCAGTGCTTATTCCTGAGTCTTGCGAACAATATGTGATGGTTGAAGATGATAAAGTGGTTGGCTTTGAGCACATCTTGTTTGGTTTTAACAAAGATGAATACGACGCAGACGAGCAAGAGAAACTGGATTGTATCGCTAAGACCGTTATAGCCAATGATCTAAAAATTGATGTAGCTGGTCATACTGACAATATTGGTAGTGATGAATACAATTATGAGCTTAGTAAGCGCCGAGCCCATAATGTTGGCGTTGCCTTGTTAGCTGCCGGTGTAACCAGAGATGCGGCTGTTGAAGAAGGCAAAGGCATTGCTGCACCAATTGCTTCTAACGCTACCGAAGAAGGTCGTGCCCATAACCGCCGAGTAGAAGTGCGCGTTTATAACTAAGATCTTCTACCAGAGTTAACGAAAAAGCCACGTTATGCGTGGCTTTGTTTTGAGTGGCTATTTCCCTTTGGCTATTTCTTGGCTTTTTTAGCCAGCTTCTTAGCGCGACCCTTAGCCTTTTTCTTGGCGGCTTTTTTAGCTTCCGCCGTTTTAGGTTTTTTCTTCTTAGCCGGTGGCGCGGCAACTCGGTGAGTGGGGCGTAAGCTATCAATCACCCGGCGCTTAATCGGTTCGTCGGTATAGCGCTCGGCTTTAGCCAATGCGCCCATGTCATGTGCTTCAACTAAGTTAATCGCCATACCCTTGCGACCAGCACGTGCGGTACGGCCAATACGGTGAACATAAACATCTGGTGTGCGAGGCATGTCATAGTTAAATACATGGCTAATTTCAGGTACATCTAAGCCTCGAGCAGCCACATCGGTCGCGATGAGGATCTTAACTTCACCCTCTCTAAAGGCTTGCATGGCTTGGTTGCGTTTGTCTTGAGCCATTTCACCACGCAAGTACGATGCTTTAATCTCATCGCTTTGTAGCTGTTCTGCTAAGGCATATAAACGATCACGGGTTTTTACAAATACCACGCAACGTTCAATCTCTTCGTTAAGCAAGTAGTGGCGCAATAATTGGTATTTATGGGCAGCATCATCACAGAAGTGCAAAATTTGTAGAATCTTAGCCCGCTCACGACGAGGTGGTTCTACTTCAATTTGTACAGGGTCTTGCATCACCTTGTCGGCAAAACGCATTAAACCAGAGCCTTCTAAAGTGGCAGAGAATAAGGCCGTTTGGCTGCGCTCACTGGTAGCGTCGCTAATCGTTTCCATGTCTTTGATAAAGCCCATGTCTAACATTCGATCGGCTTCGTCTAGAATCAATACCTCAATGGCTTGGGTATCAAACACCTTATAGGTGATGTACTCCATTAAGCGGCCAGGAGTGGCGATCACGATATCAATATTGCCTTTAAGCTGTTCAGCGTGAACATCGTATTTAACCCCACCAGTGATATCGATGGTTGTCAGTTTGGTGTGCGCTGTTGCTAAGCGAGCCTGTTCGGCCACTTGCATGGCAAGCTCACGGGTAGGCGTCAGAATTAATACTCGACCGGGCCCAGCTTTACGGCGAGGGTAATCCAACAAATGTTGAATTGCTGGCAGCAAAAAGCCTAAGGTTTTACCTGTGCCAGTTGGCGCAGAAGCCAGTACATCTCGACCATCAAGCATGGCCGGAATGGTTTGCTGCTGAATAGTTGTGGCTTTTTGTAAGCTCATATCGCTTACTGCAGCTAGGATCTGCGGGTCTAGGTCGAGGTCTTCGAAGGTCATAAATCTACCAAGTTGTGAGGCGCCATCGACTTGAACCAAAAGCGCGGGTCATTTACATTCGCGGCATAGTATAGCGCCAAACAGAGGCAAGCAAGAAGTGATCGATCATAATCAGCGTCCTGGATTCACCTTTAAGCAGTTTCATGTAGCACATGATCAATGCGCAATGAAGGTAGGTACCGACGGGATCTTATTAGCGGCGTGGCTTAATCTGGCAAATGCTAAGCGCATATTGGATGTTGGAACAGGCACCGGATTAATTAGCTTAATCATGGCTCAACGCGGTGAAGGCAAGCTGAGTATTGATGCCATTGATATTGACGCTGATGCCTGTGAGCAAGCTAAATCTAATGTGGCGAACTCTCCGTGGGCAAAAACTATCAATGTAACTTTAAGTAGTATGCAAACCCACCTATCACCTTATGCCTATGATCTTATTGTTTCTAATCCGCCGTATTATCCAGCCGGACAGCAATTCGATGAAAAGCGCCAGCTAGCTAGGCACACTGGCTCGCTCAATGCAGAGCAGTTTTTTGCTGCCTTAAAAAAGTTATGCCATGCAAACACCGAACTGGTGTTAGTGCTCCCGTGTGATGTAGCAGAGTTGTGGCAACAGCAAGCCTTAAGCAACAATTGGTGTTTAATACATCAAGCTGAGGTGCAATCACTTCCCAATAAACCAGCCATTCGTAGTTTGATGCGCTTCTCTCAACACGCTTCGTTATCACGCACGCAAGAGCAAATCCTTATCTATCAGGAGGATAGAACTTACTCTGAGCAATATGTTGAGTTGTGTAGAGAATTGTACTTAAAAATGTAGATTTGTTTACTGTTGAGTTGGATCAATTATCCTTTATGTAGATTTATTCACTAGTTTTATGTTTCTTGGCCATGCTATATACTTCGGCGCTTAAAAATATAATCAATTGCAATTTACAACGGGGATAACACGTGACCAAACCTCTTGGATCATGGAATACAATCAGCTTAGGGATGATGGTTTTTGCCTTTTTTTTAGGCGCAGGTAATTTAATTTTTCCACCTATGGCAGGCATGTTAGCTGGCGACAATTTAGCGATGTCGATGCTTGGTTTTCTGGCCACTGCGGTAGGTTTACCTTTACTGGGTTTATTAGCGATTGCTAAAGCCGGTGGTGGTATTGTTCACTTAGGTCGCTATTTGCCCAGTAAAGTCGCCAACTTTATTGCGCTCGCCATTTATTTGGTATTGGTTCCGATGTTCGGGATTCCCCGTACATGTTTGGTAGCTTATGAGCTTGGCTTGGTACCGCTGGTTGAAAGCGCTAGCCAACTCACTTTAATTGCTTACTCGTTGTTCTATTTTGTGGCGGCTTTGTTTTTTATTCTGCGCCGTGGTGGGTTGATTGATACCGTGGGTAAAATTATCACGCCTTTACTGGTGATTTGTATCGCAGCTATTGGTGTGAGTGTGTTTAGCAATCCTTTTGCTGAGATTGCCGAAGCGCAAAAAGGCTTTGCCGAGATGCCTTTTGGTCAAGGTTTTATCGACGGTTACAACACTATGGATGCACTTGCAGCATTGATGTTTGGTGTGTTGATGATCGATGCGCTTAACGGTAAGGGTATAAGTGGTAAAGGCGAGCAGTTTGGCTATTTGGTTAAAGCCAGCATAATAGCGGCAATTGGCTTAACCCTATTTTATGTCGTGCTGTTTTATTTAGGTGCTACCGCTACCGGCGTAGCGCCAGAGGCGCAAAATGGTGGCGAAATTATTGTTGCCTACGTAGCAGTATTATTTGGCGCTAAAGGCCAATTATTGTTATCTACCATTGTAAGCTTGGCCTGTTTCACTACCGCAATTGGTGGTATTTCGTCGTTCTCAACGTATGTGAGTGATAACAGCAAGTTCTCATATAAGCTTACCGCTATTGCTACTGCTGCCTGCTGTGCATTAGTGGCTAACATTGGTTTGAACCAACTGTTGGTGGTTTCTATTCCAATTCTTATTGGTATTTACCCGGTAGCAGTGGCATTGATTGCCTTTAACCTGTTAGTGGATTGGTTTAATCGACCTCAAATGGCGGCTCGATTAATTATTGGTGTAGCGGCTATTTTTGGTGTACTCGACGCAATCAAAGCGACTGGCGTGAACATGGAAGCCTTTAATGTATTACCGGGTTTCTCACAAGGTTTTGCTTGGTTATTACCTACTCTAGCCGCAGTATTGGTTAGCGTGTTTGCTCGCTCAAGCAAGCAAACCGTTGCCGAAACCGCATAAGCTTAATTAGCGCCAACAGCATGTTGGCGCTATTTAAACTTGTTGCAGTTCGGCCAATTCCTGCTTTAACTGGCCACACCATTGTTGAATACGCTGGTCGCTTAATTCGTATTGATGTTCATCGTCTAGCGCTAAGCCATAAAAGAATTCGCCGTCTTCGGTGAGAGCTTTAGAGGCTTCAAACTCATAACCTTGGTTTGGCCAAAAGCCAATAAAGTTAGCGCCAGAGGGCGCCAGTTGCTCAAACAATAATCCCATAGCATCTAAAAACCATTCGCTATAACCCACTTGGTCGCCTAGGCCAAACAGTGCGATGGTTTTGTTCTTAAAATCAAGCCCTTCAAGGTTATCCCATACGGCTTCCCAATCTTCCTGTAATTCGCCATAATCCCAAGTAGAAATGCCAAGAATAAGCAGCGAATAGTCGTGCATTTGGCTTATGTCGCAATCTTTAATATTGAACATTTCGATATCATGGTCGGCAAATTCAGCGAGAATTTTCTCTGCTGCCATTTCGGTGTAACAGGTAGACGAGCCAAAGAACAGGCCTATGCGCATGTAAAACTTCCTTAAGCGTTGCAGTGTGCGCGGGCAGTTTATCAAAAGCGCTAACTAACACCAATAAGCCAAGTGTTAGCCCGATTAATTAGTGAGAAATATGCCAAGCAAGCAAAGCAAACCTAAAGCCAGCGAGATTGATAATCCACATATCAATCGCTTTATTGAACAGTTGTGGTTTGAGCACAGCCTTGCAGAGAATACCCTTAATTCTTATCGCAATGATTTAAACCAGCTGGCGAGTTTTTTGTTGCAGAAAGAAGTCCCACTAGAACAAGCTGAAGCCTTAGATTTGCAGGGCTTTATCGCTTACCGCTATGAGCAAGGCCAAAAGCCGGCAAGCGCGGCAAGACAGCTTTCAACCTTGAAGCGCTTTTACCGCTTTTTGATTCAAGAAAAAAGCCGAGAAGATGATCCCTGTGCCTTGTTAGTTCAACCTAAATTAGAGAAAAAACTACCGGGCACCTTAAGTGAAGCCGAGGTAGAAGCCTTGCTTAATGAGCCGCAGTTGGATGATCCCATTCAGCATCGCGATTTAGCCATGTTAGAAGTTTTATATGCCACTGGGCTGCGAGTGACCGAGTTGGTTAGCCTGCAAATAGAGCAAGTGAGCTTGCGCCAAGGTTTGGTAAGGGTTGTGGGTAAAGGTGGTAAAGAGCGCTTAGTTCCTTTGGGGGAGCAAGCAGTAGATGTATTAGAGCGCTACTTAAAGCAAGCGAGACCATTGTTACTAAAACAAGAGAGCGATGTATTGTTTCCAAGCTCTCGTGGTAGCCAAATGACCCGGCAAACTTTTTGGCATCGCATTAAGCGCTATGCCAGCTTAGCAGGGATTAACAACCACTTATCACCGCATACCTTACGTCATGCTTTTGCCACTCACTTGCTTAACCACGGCGCTGATTTAAGGGTGGTGCAAATGTTATTGGGGCATAGTGATTTGTCTACAACTCAAATTTATACCCATGTAGCAAACGAGCGTTTACGTAGTGTTTACCAGCAACATCACCCGCGCGCTTAGGCGACCTACTAAGCAGTTTATAACTAAATTTTTTGCAATTACCGCCTATAGGCGGTAAGTTTTGCAAGCTTTGCACGGTCTGCTTGTATACCCCTAATTCGGAGAAAATTTAATGAAATTATCCAAGGCCTTATTGTTGTCGATGAGTTTATTCGGCCTAAGCTTAAACACTGCCTGGAGTGACGATGCCAGTGAGCAGCCTGAAACCAAGGTGGCTCAAGCAGACATGACCAACAAATTGGATACTACAAAAACCAAACAAGTGATTGAAGCGCGTTTAGGTGTAAAAGTAGATGCGGTAGCCGAAACGCCATTAGCTGGTATTTATGAAGTGGCCACCAGCCAAGGCATGTTTTATGTGAGCCAAGACGGTCGTTATTTAATTCAAGGTAGCTTGTTTGATTTAGTCAATCGAGTGAACCTAACGGATGCAAGCATGGCTAAGGTGCGAATTAAGCAGTTAGCAAGTTTTGAAAACGACATGATTGTATTCAAAGCAAAAGATGAAAAATACGTTGTGACAGTGTTTACCGATACCAGCTGTGGTTACTGTCGCAAGTTGCATAATGAAATGTACACTTACAAAGAAAAAAACCAGCAGACTCAAAAAGTTGAAACCTTAGCGGGTTATACCGATTTAGGCATTACTGTGCGTTACTTGGCCTTCCCACGTGGTGGAGTAGATTCTCCCGTTTATGGTGAAATGCAAAGTGTATGGTGTGCTGATGATAAAGCCGGTGCCATGAGCGCAGCTAAAAACGGCAGCTCTGTGGCTAAAGCCAGCTGTGACAACACGGTGCTTAAACAGTACCAGTTAGGTGAAGCGTTCGGTGTACGTGGTACGCCAGCTATGGTGTTAGAAGATGGCACTATGTTGCCGGGATATCGCCCACCTGCTGCCTTGTTAGAGTTTTTAGAGCGTAGCTAGCTTTCACTGCTGTAAATAGGCTCCTACTTTTGTTAAAAAGGGGAGCCTTTTTTATTTCACCATCCTAGAGAAACCAATACGTGTTATTACGCCGCCGCGAAAATCTCGATACCCAAGCGCTACCAGCCGAATGGCCAGAGCTGATAAAACAAGTTTATGTGCGACGCGGAGTTAAAACCGCGGCCGATGTTGAACGGCGTGCTCAAGCTCTTTTGCCATTTCAAGGTTTGCAAGGCATGGATGATGCGGTCAACTTATTGATCATCAATCTGCAGCAACGAAAGAAGATCCTGATTGTTGGTGACTTTGATGCCGATGGTGCAACCAGCACCGCACTACTAATGGTTGGCTTGCCGCAGTTTGGCTTTCGGTCTGTAGATTTTTTAGTGCCTAACCGTTTTGAGTATGGTTATGGTTTAAGCCCAGAGATTGTAGAGCTAGCCGCAGCTAAAGGCGCAGAGCTCATTATTACCGTGGATAATGGCATTTCCAGTATCAATGGCGTCGATAAGGCGCAGTCTCTTGGTATTCCGGTACTTATCACCGATCACCACCTGCCAGGTGAGCAATTACCCAAAGCGGCGGCTATTGTTAATCCAAATCTGTCGGCCTGCGCTTTTCCAAGTAAAAATCTGGCTGGCGTAGGTGTAGCGTTTTACTTGCTTATGGCGCTGCGCAGCAAAATGCGTGAACAAGATTTATTTGCCCAGCAAGGCTTGGTAGAGCCCAATATTGCCAGTTTATTGGATTTGGTAGCGCTAGGTACTGTGGCCGATGTAGTGCCGCTGGACAGCAATAACCGAATTTTAGTTCACCAAGGGCTGCAGCGTATTCGAGCAGGTGCCTGTAGGCCCGGCATTCAAGCGCTTATTGAAGTGTCTGGCCGCAATAAAGCCAGTATGGTGGCTAGTGACTTAGGTTTTGCAATTGGTCCGCGCCTTAACGCGGTTGGCCGCTTAGACGATATGAGCTTAGGCATTCACTGTTTACTTAGTGACGATATTCACCACGCGCGTCAATTGGCTAGTGAAATGGACAGCTTGAATAGTGAGCGCAAAGATATTGAAGCCAGCATGCAGCAAGAGGCCCAGCAAAGCGTGAGCAAGTTGAGTTTAGATACTCAAAGCCTGCCCAAAGCGCTATGTTTGTATCAGGCCGATTGGCATCAAGGGGTGGTGGGGCTAGTGGCTTCACGTATTAAAGAAAAATACTACCGCCCAGTGTTTGCTTTTGCTGATGGCGATAATGGCGAGGTAAAAGGCTCGGGGCGCTCGGTGGCCGGAGTGCATCTTCGTGATTTATTGGAACGTATAGATACCCAAAACCCTGGTTTAATTGCTAAGTTTGGTGGCCATGCAATGGCTGCGGGTTTGTCCTTATCGCAATCGCGATTTAGCGAATTTCAAGCTTGTTTAGAAAACACCGCCAAAGATTTTATTGATGAAGAGTGCCTCACTCACACCTTACTTAGTGACGGGGAATTAGCACCAGAGCAATTGGTGTTGGAATTTGCCGAAATGCTGCGTGAATCGGGACCTTGGGGCCAAGGTTTTCCCGAGCCTTTGTTTGACGGTGAGTTTGAGCTCTGTGCCCAGCGAGTTGTGGGCGAAAAGCATTTAAAGATGAGTGTGAAGCTACCGGGCATGAGCCAAGAAGTGGATGCTATTGCTTTTAATGTAGATCGTAGCATTTGGCCAAATGCCAGCCTCAAGCATGTGCAACTGGTTTATAAGCTGGACGTAAATGAATTTAGAGGGCGGCGCAGCGTACAACTTATGGTTGAACACTTAGCCCCCTTATAAACCTTATAGGAGTAGATAGATGTCTGAATCACTGATTGTGGTATGCCCTAGTTGCCAAGCAGGCAATCGCTTACCTGTGGCGCGAGTTGCTGAGCAAGCCAAATGTGGCAAATGTAAGCAAGCCTTATTTAGTGGTGAACCGATTGATGTTACCGAAACAAGCTTTAGTAAGCACCTAGGTGGCCAGTTACCGGTGGTTGTCGATTTTTGGGCATCGTGGTGTGGCCCTTGTAAAAGCATGGCACCTGCCTACCAGCAAGCTGCTCAGCAGTTTGCTCATCGCGCACAATTTTTAAAAGTGAATACCGAGGAGCAACAAGCGCTAGCGCAGCGTTATCAAATTCGCTCTATTCCTACTTTAATGGTGTTCAAAAATGGCAAATTATTAAGCCAACAAGCGGGTGCATTGCCAGCTCAAGCTATGCAGCAGTGGCTTGAACAGCACATTTAACTAAATCCAATATCTTTAAAACTTTAGGGCTTATTCTTAGCTCTAAAGTTTTTGCTCTATCCTTCGCATTTTCTACAGCCTAATATTGTGTTGCTTGTCCAAATAGAGATAATCCAAAAAGTTAAGTTTTTTAAGTGTTTGTTGTTGGCGAGTTATCTATTTGTTGTCAATAATTTATAAACACATCAACTAAAAATAAGCCAAACACACGGCTAGTGATTAAAGGATTGTTTATGCCTAGGGGAACCTCTCTTACTGGAAACGAGCGCAAGATGGTTGAGCATCAACACATCGTTTCAACTACCGATCCTCGAGGCGTAATTACCTACGCTAATCAAGACTTTGTAGACATTAGCGGCTATAGCAACGATGAGCTAGTGACTCATGGACACAACATTGTTCGCCACCCTGCGATGCCAAAAGTCGCCTTTAAAATGCTTTGGGATCGAATTGAAGGCGGCAAACCATGGATGGGGATTGTGAATAATCGCTGCAAAAACGGTGATAATTACTGGGTCGATGCATTTGTCACTCCCATGCTCTCTAGCAAAGGTGAGATAGAGGGTTACCAGTCGGTGAGAGTAAAACCTAATGCCGAGGCAGTAAAACGCGCTGATCGTTTGTATCAACGCATCAATCAAGGTCAGGCACCTATTTCCCGCTTGGAGCGCGGGATGAATATATTAAGTCGCTATAGCTTAAGTTTCGCCTTACCTGGATTACTGGTGTTGGCATTTTGCCTATTTAACTCGCTATTGTCTTTTGGCAGTGGGCTTATCGCAGCCATGGTAATTATTGGGCTAAGCGTGTTGTTAGCCACTATGCTAAGTGCGTCGATCCGCAGTTTAGCCGCCAGCAGTAAACAAACTATTGATGATCCCGTGGCGCAATGGATTTACACCGGGCGCTGCGATGAACTAGGGCAATTGCAATTAGCCAATATTTTATTGGATCATCAACAACAAACCTTAATTTGGCGAGTCAGTGATTCTGCTCAGCAACTGGATAAGGTGGCGGCTCAGGCATCTAGCGCAACCGAAGGTGTATACACCGATATGGACTCCCAGCAAAACGAGGTTGAGCAAGTCGCTAGCGCCATTGGCCAAATGGCGAGTAGCGTTGAAGAGGTATCGTCCAGTGTCCAGCAAACCGTGGAGCAAACCAGCCAAGCCGATCAGCAGGTGCGCCAAGGCCACCAAGAAGTTAACGACACCATCGCCCAAATAAACCTGCTGGCTAAAGAAATTGATACCGCCAGCGAAGTGATCGCGTCGCTAGCTCAAGAAAGTGAGCAAATTGGCTCCTTTGTAACGGTTATTCAAGGCATTGCCGAACAAACCAATTTACTGGCTTTAAATGCTGCCATCGAAGCAGCTAGAGCGGGCGAACAGGGGCGAGGGTTTGCGGTGGTGGCTGATGAAGTAAGAACCTTAGCTAGCCGCACGCAAAGCTCTACCGAAGAAATTCAAAGCATAGTAGCAACGCTACAAACCGGGGCAGAAAGAGCGGTGAAAGTGATGCAACAAGGTAGCAAGGCGGCTCAGGGCAGTGTTGAACAAGCTGCCCATGCCGGCGATGCAATTATGCAGATTACCCAAACAGTGGAAGAAATTCGCAGCCGCATTAGTCAAATTGCCAATGCGACTGAGGAGCAGGCTTCGGTTGCCAGTGAAATTGGTGGCAATGTTTCTGCCATTAGCCAGCAAACTCAGCAAACCTTGCAGCGTTGCCAGCATACTAGCGAAGCTAATCACCTGTTGGCTGAACAAAGTGGCAAGTTGCGGGCAATGGTCGAGTTGTTTGCTCGCTGATCTAGCCTATAAATCAACAATAGATAACTGGGCTTAGTTTTATGATTTTGCTTTCATCAATAATAGGGTGAGGATAATTTTGCTGGGCACCATTAACAGCAAGCCTAAGCCAATAATACCTGCGATTATTTGTACCCCGGTTACGCCCATGGAAACGCTGATATTAGAGAACATAGCTAAAGCTATTCCTACTAGCACCAATAATAAACCTATGCATATAACGGCATATAATAGGTACTTTCCTTGTTGCTGAGTCATCATATAACCCTTTTTAATAACGACTTAAGCCATTATTAAGCACATGCTTATATACAACTTTGCGTTAGCGCAGTTTATTGTGAATCTGCTGATTGTTTAGTTAGATTACTTGCTTGCGAAACTTTGAGTAAGGGGGCATTTTCGGGCCAGCTAAGCATGCCTTTTACCTGCCAAAAACTACCAATAGTGGGTGTTGGTTGTTGATTGAAGTTGATAGTGAGCAAATTGCCTTCAGTACTTTTAGCTAAGACCTCTTGCTGGTTATTAGTGGTGCCAATAACCAGAATATCGCCTTCAACCAAAGCTGATTGTTGATGCGCTAGGGCGTGTTCTAAAGACAGGCTTTCTATCTGTTTAAAAGGGCTATTAGGCGCCCAGGTGTAGTAACAAAAAAGGCCAATCAGTAAAGCCATTACGAGGGGAATACGTTTATCGATTATTCGAGGATCTTTGGCCATTTAATGGTCCTTGTTAGTGTTATTAAGCACTTGGGATTTTAGTGTTTTATCGCCCGCCAGCAACGTCGACAATACTACCCGTGATATAAGAAGCTTGTTCAGAAAGCAGCCAAGCAATGGCTTCGGCAACTTCGCTAGGCTGACCGGCACGCTGCATGGGAATGGCGCTGCGGACGCGTTCAATTCGGTTGGGTTCGCCGCCATCGGCATGCATGTCGGTATCAATAAAGCCTGGCCGCACCCCATTCACTCTAATCTTTTGCTCGGCTAATTCTAAGGAAAGCCCTTTAGTGAGAGTATCTATGGCACCTTTACTGGCTGCATAATCGATGTATTCGAAGGGAGAGCCTATGCGAGCTGCGGCCGAAGACACATTAACAATGGCCCCTCCAGTACCACCATAACTGCTGCCCATGCGCTTAATGGCATATTTACAGCACAGAAAGGCACTGGTTACGTTAGTAGTTAGCAGCTGATTGATGCGGGCCTGATCCATATTCACCAACGAGCTTTGTGGTAGCAACATGGCAGCATTGTTAACTAAGGCGGTAATGGCGCCCAGTTGTTGGTCAATGGCAGCGAACAGTTTATCAACTTGCTGCTCTTGGCTTACATCAGCAGCATAAGCCATTGCAGGAACACCTAAGGCATGTATTTGCTTCAGTAGCGTGTTAGCAGCTGCTTGGTTTTGCTTGTAATTAATACAAACGGCATAGCCTTGTTGCGCCAGCAGCAAAGCGGTAGCAGCGCCAATGCCACGACTAGAACCGGTGACGAGTGCAACCTTATTCATCGTTGTCCCTGCTATGTGAAGAAAGACCATGCTAGCAATATCAACCGCCTACAGAAAGCCTTTATGTTACGAATTAAATGACTATATTCCATACTATAGTGCGATAAACTTGCGCCCTAAGCGTTGGCTTTAAGCACTAATCTTTCTAGACTCTGGAATAACTTAACTATCACTTTTGAGATTATTTATGGATATTACCTTTGAATTAGCCAGTGCTTTAAATGTGCAAGCCTTACGTTTAGCTGACGAAAAACAAGTGAGCATTGCAGTTGCAGTGGTTGATGCTCACGGCGAGTTAGTAAGCTTTTCTCGAATGAACAATGTGGCTTTTCATGCCGCTGTACTAGCCCAGAACAAAGCGTATACCGCAGCGCGTGATCGCCAGCCTACAGCCAACTTAGCAGCATGGGCAAAAGAAACTGGTAAAGACATGGGTTATTGGACGGATCCTCGTTTTACCGGTATTCAGGGTGGTGTGCCGATTTACCAAGATGGAAATGTGATCGGCGCCATTGGTATTAGCGGCATGAGTGAGCAAGACGATGCTGCTCTAGCGCAAGCTGCAATAGATGCTATTAAGTAATGGCGAGGCGACGTAACAAAGGGAGCCTTGTGCTCCCTTTTTTGTATGTTAGTAGTACGACTTGTTAGAGGTTATCTTCGCTAGGCCTTTAATGATTCGGTAGATTGACCAAATCCAAACACCTAACAGTACAAAATACCCTATGATTACAAATGCTAATACAAAGCCAATAATCGACAGGCCAAAACCCCACCAAAAGGTTTTAATAATATTTGAGTAGTGATCCTCAAACAGGGTACCTGCTGCATCCGCTTTTTTCACCATGGCCCAAATAGCGCCCACGATCCAAAACAGACCGGTAAACAAACCTAGAATCATTAAACCATAGCCTATTAATGCGCTGGTTTTAGCGGTTTCATCGCTAGCAGATAGAGGTGCTTCGGTGACTGCATTTTGCATTTCTGACATTATTTACTCCTTAAATTGTCAGTGAGTTAGAACTGGTTAAATTGCCAAAGGCTTAGCGGGTATTTGAAAGTGCGAGATTGCTTGTTCCCGATTTACTGAATACCTCTAAAGAGGTGAATATGACATAGAGAAAAGTGGAAAGCTTTAGCTAACAAGCTAGTTTTGCGTTAAATAATATTAATATAATCTTTTATATATTAATGCTTTAGCTAAAAGATGGTGAGAGCGGCACTCTCAGAGGTTTAGGCTATTTGTAACCAGATTCTCGTAAACGCTTGTAAACCGTATTGCGGCTGATACCAAGCTGCTGAGCTGTCTTGGATATATTGCAAGAAAGTGACTGATAAACCGCGACTATGTCATCACTATTTGGCTGCTTAACTTGTTCTGGCTCAGAGTTAGTTTGTGAAGTATTTGGAGTAAACACTTCTACGTTAGTGACTTGGCCATCAAGGTCGGCAAAAAAGTCGTCGGGAAGGTGCTGTAAATCGATGGCTTGATTATCAGACATCGCTTGGGCGATTTGAATAACACTCACTAGCTGGCGAATGTTTCCTGGCCAAGGGTGCTGGCAAAAGCTGTGCATTGCACGTTCTGTAATTAAGGCATCTTGCGGTGTTTCTGCATAGTAATTTAGCAAAAACTGGATAAGGTGTTGTCGGTCACTCCGATGACGAAGGGCCGGTAGTTCAATATTTAAACCGCTAACACGGTAGTATAAATCTTGACGAAAACTGCCTGCTTCTACATCATCTTTTAAGTTTCGGTTCGTCGCTGACACTAGCTTAAAATCTACCGGATAAGACTCGGTACTGCCCAAGGGGTTAACTCTGCGCTCCTGCAGCACCCTTAATAAGCGCGCTTGTACATTCAAGGGCATATCGCCAATTTCATCTAAAAAGAGGGTGCCTTTATCTGCCTTGCGGATCAGCCCTATATAACCTTTGTTGCTAGAGCCAGTAAACGCGCCTTTTTCATAACCAAACAGTTCTGATTCCACCAACTCTTGGGGAATCGCCGCACAGTTTACCGTTACCATATTTTGTTTGCTGCGTTGGCTTGAGTGGTGCAGGGCTTTTACAAATACCTCTTTACCTACACCGGTTTCCCCCCGAATTAAAATCGGGATTTCTTTATCAACAATGCGTTTGCTTTGCGCCACCGCTTTAGCCATTACCGGATCGCCCAAATTAAGGTCATCCAGCAAAAATGCCTGTTTCTCTGAGACGTGTTGTGGCCTATTTTTTTCAGGCTTAAGCAAGGTTCTAAAATCTAAAACGCGCGGTTTGGCTTGCTTGGGTTTATGCAAAATACCGTGCACTCTAAATTGCTGACGAGTGATTAAGGGGATTTGAAAACTCTCTGGTTGGTTGACTAATTGGTTAACACTAATTTCAAATAGCTCACTTATGTTCACCAGCTTTAAGTCGGTGGCTAGCACTAATTCTGCACGGCGATTGGCCGAAATCACTAAGCCGGTCTCATCAAATACAATCAGTGCCGACCATTGGCTATCAATGTTTTCCGGGCTGGTATTAAAACGCAGCAAAAAGTGCTCGCTATTGAAGTGAGAGATAATTAGCTGATTTTCAACCGCTTGAGACATTATCTTAACCATGCCTAGGGTATGAGATTCCGGCAGGTAAGTATCGCTAGAGATATCAATCACCCCCACCATTTCTCTATCAACACCATAAATGGGCGCAGCCGAACCAGTCATAAAGCGGTTGGCCACTAAAAAGTGCTCGTCATGATGAATTTGCACCACGCTACCGGTTTTTAAGGCGGTGCCAATGGCGTTGGTGCCTAGCACCGGTTCTTGCCAGCCAGTGCCTGGTGAAAAGATTTCTTGATGCTGCTGTTTAAAGCGTTGCTCCCCCCAACTTTTTAGTACATAGCCTTGATGGTCTGCCAGCATAACTTGGCTATTGCTGTTGCTTAGCAAGTTCTCGTAATACGGCAGTACTTGATGGTGGGTTGTCGCGAGTAATTGATGATGCTGTTCCAATAGGCATGACAAATCCCCCGCAGATTTATGTTCTACGTTTGGCTCACTATGATGGGTTAAGCCAGATTCTCGACAGCGCTGCCAAGAACTCTTAATTAGGGCTTCATGCTCTATATACCACTGTGATTTCTCGCTCATCTCAATCCTTAAATCAGCATCACATTGTTTAGCAGTGAACAGTGTTAGGCAGGCACTTTCGCATACGAACATTAATTGGTCAAAATCGATTAACAAAATGTTCACATTGATCACACTAAATGAACATGTTTTTATTAAAGTAAATGCTGCTGTGTTGGTTAAATTTAATTAAAACAATGGGTTGGGTTTTATTGGTGAGCTTGGCATAACTCTGGCAATAAGCTTCGTGGATTTGCGAATTTGAACAGAGTGCGAACATTGTTCAGCACAGAACAATAAGGAGAGCCCCCGCCCATGTCACTGACATTGGAAAACGTAACAAGGATGGTCGATGGCCAGTATTACATTAACCAAGCCAATCTCAATTTTGAGCCCGGCTCGTTTAACGTATTACTGGGCCGCACCTTATCAGGCAAAACCAGTTTAATGCGGCTAATGGCCGGATTAGACAAACCTAATACCGGCCGAGTGTTAATGAATGGCCTAGATGTTACCGGCGTATCGGTGCAAGAGCGCAATGTATCGATGGTCTATCAGCAGTTTATTAACTACCCCAACATGAGCGTTTACGACAACATTGCCTCGCCTTTGCGCTTAGCCAATGAGTCGGAAACCACCATTAAGAAGCGGGTAATGGAAACGGCCGAAATGCTGCGTATTACGCCATTTTTGTCTCGCTTGCCGTTGGAGCTCTCTGGTGGACAGCAGCAACGTACCGCCATGGCGCGAGCCTTAATTAAAGATGCAGACATCATCTTGTTTGATGAGCCTTTAGTGAACTTAGACTACAAATTGCGCGAAGAGCTGCGCCAAGAAATGCGCGAGTTATTTGCTCAGCGCAATACCATTGCGGTGTATGCCACCACCGAACCTAACGAAGCGCTCGCATTAGGCGGCACCACCACTATCTTGCACGAAGGCAGGGTGATTCAAAGTGGCCCAACGGCCGATACCTACCATTCGCCTTGCAATGTTACGGCGGCAGCTTTGTTTAACGAGCCGCCGATTAACCTTATTGCTGGCAAAATGAGCGCCACCGAAGTGACCTTTGATGACAAAGTGCACTTCCCGCTTAATGCTGACTTAAAAGCTTTGGGAGAAGGCAACTACCAGTTTGGCATTCGCCCTAGCCATTTAAGTTTACTGCCCAAAAACGATGACGATTTAGAGATTTCGGTTCAAGTTGAGCTAGCAGAAATCTCCGGCTCCGAAACCTTTTTGCACGTACGTAACGAGCACTTCCAATTAGTGCTGCATCTCTCCGGCGTTCATTCCTACCACGTAGACGAAAAAATAAAAATTTATGTGCCAACCCATAAGTTGCATGTATTCGATCATGCCGGTGAGCTTATTCAAGCATCAAGCCGTCGTATAGAGGATCATTATCATGGCTGAGATCCAACTTAAGTCTTTAGCGCATTGTTACGACAAACAGGCCGAACAACCGCAATATGCGATTCGCGAAATGAACCATGTTTGGCAAAAGGGCGGTGCATACGCCTTGCTGGGTCCATCTGGTTGCGGCAAATCTACCCTATTAAATATTATCTCAGGCTTGCTAGAACCCTCAGACGGAGAGGTCTTGTTTGATGGCGTAAGAGTAAACGACATTCCGCCGCAAGAGCGCAACATAGCCCAAGTATTCCAGTTTCCGGTGGTGTACGACACCATGACGGTATTCGATAACTTAGCCTTTCCACTGCGCAACATGGGCGCCAGTAAAGCCAAGGTGCAGTCTAAAGTGGGCGAAATTGCTGAGATCCTCGATCTCACCGCGGTACTCAATAAAAAGGCCGCCAACTTAAGCGCCGACGAAAAACAAAAAGTGTCGATGGGCCGCGGTTTAGTGCGTGACGACGTATCCGCCATTTTGTTTGATGAACCACTCACGGTTATCGACCCCCACCTTAAATGGAAGCTGCGCCGCAAGCTCAAGCAAATTCACGAGCAGTTTAATATCACCATGGTGTACGTCACTCACGATCAGCTAGAAGCTTCTACTTTTGCCGACAAAATAGCGGTGATGTACAACGGCCAAGTGGTGCAGTTTGGCACCCCTCGAGAGCTGTTCGAGCAGCCTAATCATACCTTTGTGGGCTACTTTATTGGCAGCCCAGGCATGAACTTAATGGAAGTTGAGCGCTGTGAGCAGGGCGTATGTTTTGGTGAGCAAAGTATCGCTTTAAATGAACACGAACTAAACGCGGTTAATGCTTGCCAATCTACCAACTTAAAAGTGGGTATTCGCCCCGAGTTTGTGCATGTATGGGATAAACCCAATGGCGATGCCTACCAAGCAGAAGTGCTGTTTGTTGAAGACCTAGGCACCTACAAAATCCTAAGTTTAAAACTGGGTGAGCAGGTGATTAAAGCCCGCTTGCAAGAAGACCAAAAAGTCCCCCATCAAACCGCCTATATCAGTTTTCCCGAGCAATGGTTGATGCTCTATATCGACGAATACTTGATCGCCAAGGAAGCACATCATGATTAAACCCTACACCAATAAAGCGTGGTACTTGGTACTGCCCGTATTTGCGCTGGTGGCCTTTAGCGCCATTGTGCCCTTAATGACCGTGGTGAACTATTCGATACAGGATATTTTTGATGCCAATACCCGCTACTTTGTGGGCACCGAATGGTATCGCGAAATTCTTAATGATACCCGTTTGCACGACTCCCTAATTCGCCAATTTATCTTCTCTGGTTCGGTGTTATTAATCGAAATTCCCTTAGGTATTTTGGTGGCCTTAATGATGCCATCACGCGGCCCCGGCTCGGTGGTGTGTTTGCTGGTATTAGCTTTACCACTGCTGGTGCCGCTAAATGTAGTGGGTACTATTTGGCAGATTTTTGGGCGCGCCGATATTGGCCTATTTGGTTGGGCACTTAATAGCCTAGGCATCGATTACAACTATGCTGCCAACCCTATGGATGCGTGGTTTACCGTATTGCTGATGGATGTATGGCATTGGACATCGCTGGTTGCCTTGCTGTGTTATTCCGGCTTACGGGCTATTCCCGATGCCTATTATCAAGCAGCGCGAATAGACCGCGCCTCTAACTGGGCTGTATTTCGTTTTATCCAGCTTCCCAAGCTTAAAAACGTATTGCTAATTGGCGTGCTGCTGCGCTTTATGGACAGCTTTATGATTTACACCGAGCCCTTTGTGCTTACTGGTGGCGGGCCGGGTAACTCCACCACCTTCCTCAGCCAAACCCTCACCAAAATGGCCGTAGGCCAGTTTGATATTGGGCCAGCAGGGGCGTTCTCCATCATTTATTTCTTAATCATTTTGTTAGTCAGCTGGCTGTTTTACACCGCTATGACTCATAACGACAGCAAGTAAGTACTGCGAAAGGATGCAATTATGAATATGAAAAAAACACTAGGGATGAGTGCCTATATCTTGTTCCTGCTGTTACCGATTTATTGGCTGGTGATTATGTCGTTTAAGAGTAATCAAGAAATACTCGGCGGGCTTAGTTTTTGGCCAGAGCATTTTACCTTTGCCAACTATGCCATCATTTTTAGTGATGCCAGCTGGTACATGGGTTATGTGAACTCGATTTACTACGTGTCACTCAATATGGTGATCACCTTAGCGGTAGCGCTGCCGGCTGCTTACGCCTTTTCGCGCTTTCGTTTTATTGGCGACAAACACCTGTTCTTTTGGTTGCTAACTAACCGAATGGCGCCGCCAGCGGTATTTTTACTGCCGTTTTTCCAACTTTACTCATCGGTGGGTTTGTTTGATACCCATATCGCTGTAGCTCTCGCGCATTGTTTGTTTAACGTGCCGTTAGCGGTGTGGATCCTCGAAGGCTTTATGTCGGGCGTGCCACGCGAGATAGACGAAACCGCCTACATCGACGGTTACAGCTTTCCTCGCTTCTTCGCCAAAATTTTTATTCCGCTTATTCGCTCTGGCATTGGGGTAACCGCCTTTTTCTGTTTCATGTTCAGCTGGGTAGAGCTGCTATTGGCCAGAACCTTAACCTCGGTAGACGCCAAACCCATTGCTGCAGTAATGACCAGAACAGTGAGTGCCTCGGGCATTGATTGGGGCGTATTAGCGGCAGCGGGTGTGCTCACTATTTTGCCGGGCGTATTAGTAATTTGGTTTGTTAGAAACCACGTAGCCAAGGGCTTTGCCCTCGGACGGGTATAGGAGAAGCAACATGAACTGGATGGCATGGACAACTCCATCAGCATTATTTTTTACCGGCATCGCCTGCATTTTGTTTGTGATGACCTGCTGGGAGCTAAAAAGCCCCTGCGTGGCACGAAAAGGTTTTTTACCGATAGCTACTACCCGTGGCGATCGATTGTTTATTGGCTTGTTAAGCAGTGCGTTTATTCATCTTGGCTTTATCGGGATGACCGAACTAAGCATTTGGCTGCCCTTCGCGGTAGCTGTGGTGTGGCTGTTTATCGTAATGAGATGGGGGTAAGCAACACAAAACTCGAGAGCAAAAATGGATGTGCAAAGGCATCAAGAGGTGCCTCAAAAAACAACATGCACTTTAAAAAAACAAAAGGAATGAAGAAATGCCCTACAACAAAAAATCAGTGTTTAAGCTAGCTCGCCTTAGTGTAGCAATGGTCATTGCTGGATGTAGTAGCTTAGCCTTAGCAGATCAATACAGTGATGCCGCTAAACAATGGGTGGGAGAAGAGTTTACGCCTTCTACCTTGAGCCAGCAGCAGCAAATGGATGAGATGGCATGGTTTACAGAAGCGGCAAAACCATTTCGTGGTATGGAAATTAATGTAGCCTCAGAAACCATTACCACCCATGAATATGAAAGTAAGACCTTAGCCAAGGCATTTTTTGAGATAACCGGTATTAAGGTTAATCATGATTTGATCCAAGAAGGCGATGTAGTAGAAAAACTGCAAACGCAAATGCAGTCGGGTCGTAATATTTATGATGCCTACGTAAACGATTCAGACTTAATTGGTACTCACTTTCGCTACGGCAAAGTAGTACCCATTAGTGACTTTATAAAAGGCGAGGGTAAAGACGTAACCCTGCCAACTTTAGATCTAGAAGATTTTATTGGTTTAAGTTTTACCACTGGGCCAGATGGAAAAATCTATCAGCTACCAGACCAACAGTTTGCTAACTTATATTGGTTCCGCGCCGACTGGTTTGAACGCGCCGATCTAAAAGAGAAATTTAAAGCCGAATACGGTTACGAGCTAGGTGTACCGCTAAACTGGTCGGCTTATGAAGATATCGCCGAATTCTTCTCAGAAAAAGTAAAAACCATTGATGGCGAGCGTGTCTATGGCCACATGGATTACGGCAAAAAAGATCCATCGTTAGGTTGGCGCTTTACCGATGCGTGGTTATCTATGGCGGGTGCAGGCGACAAAGGCATTCCTAATGGTGTTCCGGTAGACGAATGGGGCATTCGGGTAGAAGGCTGTAACCCTGTTGGCTCAAGCGTAGAACGTGGTGGTGCCACCAATGGCCCAGCGGCCGTTTATGCCACCGCTAAATATGTAGAATGGCTTAAAAAATACGCGCCACCCGAAGCCCCAGGCATGACCTTTGGCGAAGCTGGCCCAGTACCCGCACAAGGTAGCGTAGCCCAGCAAATCTTCTGGTACACCGCCTTTACCGCCGATATGACCAAACCTGGTTTACCGGTAGTTAATGAGGATGGCACGCCAAAATGGCGCATGGCACCTTCGCCGCGCGGCCCATACTGGGAAGAGGGCATGAAGCTGGGTTATCAAGATACTGGCTCGTGGACGTTCTTAAACTCCACCCCGCTAGACAGACGCCAAGCTGCTTGGTTGTATGCCCAGTTTGTGGTGTCTAAATCAGTATCGCTTAAGAAAACCTTGGTGGGCTTAACGCCTATTCGTGAGTCAGACATTAACTCACAAGCGATGACCGAAGCCGCACCTAAGCTCGGTGGTTTGGTGGAGTTTTACCGCAGTGATGCGCGGGTACAATGGACACCAACTGGCACCAACGTGCCAGACTATCCAAAACTGGCACAGCTTTGGTGGCAATATGTGGCAGAAGCGGCCAGTGGAGAGAAAACCCCACAACAAGCCATGGACGGCCTAGCTGCCGCACAAGACAAAGTGCTAACACGCTTAGAGCGCAGTGGCGCGCAAGGCGAGTGTGGTCCTAAGCTTAATCCCAAGCAAGACGCCTCTTATTGGCTAAACCAACCTGGCTCACCTAAAGCCAAGTTAGCCAACGAGAAGCCACAAGGTAAAACCATCGCTTATAAAGATTTAATCGCCCAATAAGCAAGTGCGTAAATCAAAAGACCCAGCCTTGGCTGGGTCTTTTTGTAAGCAGTTAAGTTCAAACTGTAGGCGGCATGTTAGTGGAAAGAAGGGTCTAGATAGGGAAGCAAAGGTATTTAAAGTGACTCTGCCCCTTTTATTAAGCGAGGAACGAGCAAAAGCCAACTGTTTTTTGTCCGTTTAAGCAACTTGTTAACTTTCGTTATTATTCCAAAATTCGCTTCTTTCTTCTTGTAATGAAGAATGGTAATAATTTATAGCTGCGGCCCAATTTCTTACATCGAGCTCTATTTTCCACTCTTTTTTTTGAAATGTTCCGGTTAAATGGCACAAACCATTCCAGTAAGGAATATTTAAGTTTTCATTCTCTTTAATTAAATAAAACTTTTTTGCATGTATTATTTTATTGCAGCTCTCTCTCAGTGAAAGAGTAAAACTGCCATTGAGTACGTTTCCAATATCTCCACCCACAGAATCAATAGCATCTTTGTCAAACGATGAAAAACCACATTCAAAATGATCTTCAGTGAAGTGGTCTTGAAATATTCTTGTTTTAACTGCGCATTCGATCATATAGCTACTAATCAATGTTTCAGTCAAAGCTAAATCATCCTCTAACTCTATTTGAAGTTCCGTTACCTGCCAATCTTCTTCCTTATTAGATTTTAAGTAACTAGATTTCCATTTAGCGTTCTCTTGACTGGCACTGGATAACTGTTGGATAAGAAAAAGTTTTTCTTCGAGGTTTCCGAAATCGATTGGATGACCCACGGACTCTCCTAGAAAGTTAACGCCCCAACCATGGGCGGATTGAGCAGGCTAAATTGAGGAGCGGAGCGACTAAAGCCTGCGAAAAGCCGTCCACGTGGGTTGGTTTGTTATATGACGCCACCGCTATTCGCTTAGTGAAAATATAGATGGCTCGCAAACTTATCCCCTCGACAGTATCCCGAGGATGACCCAAACGACTATGCATGTGAAAGATAGACGCAGCAACGCAAGAGCTATGCCCCGCTTGTCTTCTCGAATCCAGTTATAGACCATCATTTTATAGTTAAGCGCAACCCACCGATCCCCTTTAGAGGCTTTCGAGTCTCTAAAAAAGACAAACAGGACAGCGAGGCAGACCCAACCTAAGATAAATAAAACAAGGCAAGCTTGC
Source organism: Agarivorans aestuarii (assembly GCF_019670125.1). Taxonomy (NCBI): domain Bacteria; kingdom Pseudomonadati; phylum Pseudomonadota; class Gammaproteobacteria; order Alteromonadales; family Alteromonadaceae; genus Agarivorans; species Agarivorans aestuarii. Next base: position 3,550,530 of record NZ_AP023033.1, on the reverse strand, counting down.
CTCGCAATTTCAACAATATACTCTTCAGGCATCACAAGTAGTCATATAACAGCTTATTAATAGGAAAATCTCCTTGTTTAAACACGGAATTTTTCCTCTTTTCACGCATTTGATAAATCCAAGATTACCACCTTTCCCAAGCTACATAAGCCATCTAGCTCTAAAAATAACAAAAATGTCAGCACGAAAAGTGGGATACACTTGAGAAAGAAGGAAAAGCAATTTACATGTGTAAAATCACAGTGCTATGTTGGTTTTAGCTAGCTAAAGCTAAGAGTAAGCAGGAGTATGGTTGCTGCTTAGTGCTGCTGAAGTTGCATAAGTTTAATCAAAAACACTGCCGATATTGACGCTAGAGATAAACCGGGGGTTTTGCTTTATTCGCTGATGTAAGCGCTCTAGTTGGATGGCGTCACTGTATTTGGGAAATACGTTTACGTCGGCCAGTTGATGATGGGCTATTTTCTTTTGTCGCCACTTGCTGCAAACAGAATGCAATAACAGGCGGTCGGTTTCGCGTGCAAAGGTTTTGGCGCGATAACGCCAAATTATCTTACGTAGTACTTGGCTCAATTGGCGGTTGTGCTGCTTTATCGCCAGTTTGTAGAGGTATTCGTAAAAGGAGAGGTCTTCGTCGCTTTTGGGGCTAAGTTTACTTAGTGCGGAAAACTCGACTTCTTGTGAGAACTGAAAGTGGGAAATGTTATTGAGCTGCAGAGCCATGTAGGTGCGGTGACATTTGGAGCAGCGCCCACAGTTGCTGCTTGGGTCTTCCCAGCATACCCATAGGTTGTCTAAGGCTTCTGGGTAGTGTTTGATGAGCGCTATTTTGGCTGCTCGGTCGGCTTCTAACCCAAGGTGTGAAATTTGGCAGGACTCGCTAGACCATAAGGGATCTAACAACGGGTGGCTGTTAGAAGGGTTAATCGCATCGTAGGTAACTGCCCCACTAATTGCCATGCTTTTGGGGTTTAGCAGCAAGCTAACACTGGCTAAGGATGCGCCAAAGTTGGCAAAGCGGGCTAGGCCTGTCCAACCGGTAAATTCTTTTAAGTTACTTTCTACGCAAATTAGCCTTTTGTTAAACAGCTTGGCGGTTTTTTGGCAGCGGGCGACTAGCTGTTGCCAAGCTGGCTGGGGCATGGAGAAGTCGAAGCCATTAATTAGCACTAAATTGTCTAACTGCTCTTGGTGTTTAATTAGGTTGTAGGTGCCATCTACCCCGCCAGAGAAAAAGGCGCTGTGGCCCAGTTGGCTGGCGGAAGGTTAATTCGGCTTTTTAGGCACGCTAAAGCGTTCAAATAGCCGCGAACTTTAAGTTAGCTATCGTTTAAGTGGGCCAAACAAACGGCTGTTGCACTGGTTCTGTTTTCCACTGCTAGTTTGGTAAATACCGCTTCAAGATGTTTATTTACGGTACGTGGGCTCATGTCTAAAATTTGCGCGATTTCTCGATTGGTTTTCCCCCGTGCTAGCCACAGCACCACTTCTGATTCGCGTTCGGTTAAGCTGAAGCGTTGGCGCAAGGAGTCGCGCTGGCTCTGGTCGTCGTTGTTTACCAAACGAAGTAAGTGCTCACCCGGTGACGATTGCCCCAAGTAGCGGACTTGCAGCGCTGTGTTGAGGTTTTTAAGCGACAGCATGCTGTGTTTAGCTGGGGTATGGGCTAGCCACTGCTTAAGTTGCGGGCTAATCACTTCTGCTGCTGTGGCAGGTAAATCCTCCTGCGATGCCAGTGTTTCGCTTGCTTTGGCGCTTACCCAAATCATTTCGCCTCGGCTATTGGCGGTAAAGCTAGCTTGGCCTATTTCATCTAGGGCGCCATGGGCACTGCGGGTGAGGCGAGCATTGCTGATATGTACTTTTATGCGGGCAAACAGCTCATCAAGTTTTACTGGTTTGTTGATGTAGTCTACTCCGCCAGATTCTAACCCCTTAATTACCGACTCACTGCTGCTTAATCCAGTCATAAAAATCACTGGAATATCGCTAAGTTGAGTATTTTGTTTAAGTTGCTGGCAGGCTTCAAAACCGTCCATATTTGGCATTAAAGCGTCCATCAGTACTAAGTCTGGAGTTATGCGTTGGCTAATGTTTAGAGCTTGTTGCCCGTCCATGGCAATTAATACGGTGTAGCCTTGTTCAATTAAGGCGGTGTTGAGCATGGCTACCGATTCGGTCGCGTCGTCAACAACGAGGATTAGTCCCTTTGAGTTTGTGGCGTTCATTAGATTACAACCTTTCACAATAAGCGGTAATGCTGGCAAATTGATACTGTTCTAATTCCTTTCTTAGGGCGCGAGTTATGGTGTGTAATGCGCTGTCTTTTTCGAGGTTTTTTATTAGCCTATCAATCCCTTGTACAAAGCCTAGTTGCGCCATTTCTGCGATTTCTTGCAGCTGTTCGCGCTGGCTTTGGTTTAGTTGAATGTTTAGCGCTTGCGGCTCGGGCGAGGCGCTTTGCGTACTGGTATTTTGGTAGTTCCAATCTATGGCTAAGGCTTTGGCGACTTTTTCCAGTAGCGCGTTATCGCGCATGGGTTTAGCCAGGTAGTCATTGTGTAACGCTGGCTCGTGAATTTCTTCAGCGGCATTGAAATAAGGCGCTTCTGTGGCATCGGCCGACACCATGATGATGGGTACACTAATGCCATTGCTGCGAAGTTTTTTAAGCAGTTGCCAGCCATTCATATCGGGCATGGAGATGTCGAGCAAAAACAGGTCAATGGCGCTTAAGTAGGTATTGCTTAAACAACATAAAGCATCATTGGCTTCATGAACCACAAAGCCCAGTGGCGATAGGATTTCTGATACTAAGTTACGGTGATTGGGGTCATCGTCTACCACCATTACGGTTTTGCTAGGGCCTTTAATGGATTTTACTGGCGCTTGCACAGATTGCGGCTGCTGATCTTTGTTTAAGCTAGCCAGCATGATGCTCAGTTTGAAGCTGCTACCTTTGCCAATCTCGCTGCTTACACTAATGTTTCCGCCCATTATGTCGGTAAGTAACTGCGTAATGGTTAAGCCTAAGCCAGTGCCGGGAGAGCTGGGTATGTCCCTTTTCTCTACTCGCTCAAAGGGTTTGAATATTCGCTCGATATCTTGCTCGCTAATGCCTACGCCGCTGTCGGTAATGGTGAATTCTGCTACTTGATTACGGTAATAAACGTCTAAGGTTACTGAGCCTTGTTGGGTAAATTTAACCGCGTTGGACAACAGGTTGATGAGTATTTGCCGCAATTGAGTTTCGTCTGCGGTTACCCAGTTGGGCAGGTAAGGGCTGGGGTTATAGATGAATGTAATGCCTTTGCTTTTAGCTTGAAGGCTGAACATCTCTACTAAGTCATCCAGCAATTCACCAATGGCCACTTCATCGCGTTGTAGTTCTATCCTGCCTGCCTCGATGCGCGAGATATCTAATAGGCCTTCAATTATGTCGGCGAGGTGTTCGCCGCTGCGTTTGATAAGAGAGACTTTAGCAGTGTGCTCGGGTGCTAAAGTAGGCGATTTTTCTAAGAGCTGTGCATAGCCCAGTACCGAGTTAAGCGGAGTGCGAAGTTCATGGCTAATGCCTGTGAGGTATCGACTTTTGGCTTGGTTAGCCGATTCGGCGGTTTCTTTGGCTTGCTGCAGGGCTTGGTCGGTCACCTCGTGGGCAGATATTTCGCGGCTAAGTAGCTCGGTATGGCGCTGCGATTCATCTAATGCAAATTGGCGGCTGTCGTTGGCTAATACAAATAGCCAAACCAGTACACCAACAATAATCATTAATAAGAAAAATACGTGGCTAAGCGTTGCCGACACTGCGGCTTTGGTGGCAAATTCGGTAACCGGGATCCGTGAGTATACCAAGTAGAATAAGCTAGCAATTAGCAGGGCAATGAGCGCCATTAAGCCAGAGAAATTAAGTAGCCGAGTATTCATTAAGGATGACACGGCTTTAGGAAGCACCAGGCTAACAAATTGACTTAATTGCTGACCAAAGCGGGCGTTTTCTTTGCATTGATCATGGCAGCGCGCATCTAGGGTGCAACATAGCGAGCATATTGCCCCGCCATAGGCTGGGCAGCTGGCAAGGTCTTCAATTTCAAAGTGATTTTGGCAAACCGTACATTCTCCTTGGTGGGCCTGCAGCAGACTGGGCTCTCTTGCTAGGTAGTAGCGACCTTTGGTTAAAATGGCGATGATAGGAGAGCACACAAAAGCGGTGCTTAAGCCAATGTAAGGCGCCAGTGCTTGGGCTGTGTCGCCGGCATTTCCAGTATAACAATAGATACTTAAAACAGAGGCAATCACCATAGAACCAACCCCAACTGGGTTAATGTCGTAGAGGTGGGCGCGTTTAAATTCAATGTGCTTGGGGCTATAACCTAAGGGTTTGTTGATGACTAAATCGGCTACCAGTGCGCCAACCCAAGCAACCGCCACATTCGAGTAAATGCCAAGTATGTCTTCTAAGGCGGCATAGATGCCTAACTCCATAATGAGCAGGGCAATAATCACGTTAAATACCAGCCACACTACACGGCCCGGATGGCTATGGGTTAAGCGAGAGAAAAAGTTAGACCATGCAATAGAGCCGGCATAGGCGTTAGTCACGTTAATTTTAAGCTGGCAAACCAAGACAAAAATGCCCGCCAATGAGAGTGCCACGAGCGGTGACTGTGACATATAGGAAAAGGCCACCTGGTACATTTGAATAGGATCTCCGGCCACATCCTCGGCCACTCCAGCATTAATGGCCAGTACCACTAAAAACGATCCTAAGAGGATTTTAAGTGCACCAACAATAATCCATCCGGGGCCTGCCGATAACAGCGCTACCCACCAACAGGCCCGGTGTTTTTTCTTGGCCTCGGGCATAAAACGTAAGAAGTCTACTTGCTCACCAATTTGCGCCATTAACGAGAATAAGATCCCCGACGCCGCACCAAATAAGTGCAGGTTAAACTCACCTGAGTTGCCGCTCTCTTGCTTGCCTTCAAACTGCAACCAGTTGTTAATGGCGCTGGACTCATGCCACAAAATAAAAATTAGCGGCGCCACCTGCAGTACCAGCCATATTGGTTGGCTCCACAGTTGAAAACGGCTGATGAAGGTGATGCCGTGGGTCACTAAGGGGATCACTACAACTGCGCTAATTAAGTAGCCAATGCTTAAGGGAATATTAAATAACAGTTCTAAAGCCGAGGCCATAATGGCCGCCTCAATGGCAAAAAAGATAAAGGTAAACGAGGCGTAAATGAGAGAGGTAATGGTAGAGCCAATGTAGCCAAAGCCCGCGCCGCGCGTGAGCAAGTCGATGTCGACGCCATAGCGTGCAGCGTAGTAAGAGATTGGCAGCCCGCAGAAAAATATAATTGCCGATACCAGCAATATGGCGATTAACGAATTGTTGAAACCAAAGTTAAGGATTAGCGCGCCACCAATGGCTTCTAGGGCTAAAAAAGATATTGCGCCCAAAGCGGTATTAGAGACCCGTGCAACCGACCACTTACGGGCATTTTTAGAGGTAAACCTTAGCGCATAATCTTCTAAAGTTTGGTTGGCTACCCAGCGGTTATAGTTTCTACGGGCTTTAAATACATGCTGGTCCTTCATCCCTTAAACGCCTTCCTTTGCGAATTCACAGGTTTTATAAGCATTTTTCGCGCCGTGGCTTTATCACCCTTTTGTTAAAATGGTTATTAAAATCAGACTGTTATGCTTGTTTAACTGAGTTATTTGTTGGTAGCGGTTTGCCACTCTCTTTATATCTTGACCCTAAATCAATCTCTTATTCACCGCTATGCGTCAAATGACGTAGGTCGCTAGGGTGAACGGCGAATTTTGCTCACTGTTGTAATCTCGCATCATGGTATTCACCAAGTACGGACACCTTGTCTTACACACTCAGTAGGGATACCACTATGCACAATCTCAAGAAAACAGGCTTAAGCAATTCGCTACGCCGTAATCTGTTAAAAGGAATGATGGCTTTGCCCGCCGCGATGCTTGTTTCACAACTAAGCTTTGCAGCAGCGCCTAGCACCGCTGAAGTAAATACCACCGGCTTAGCCGTAACCGACGACACGGTGAAGGTAGGTATTCTACACTCGGTAACTGGCACCATGGCGATTAGTGAAACGGGTTCGGTGCAAGCCGAGATGCTAGCCATTGAGCAAATCAACGCAATGGGCGGCGTATTAGGACGCCAAATAGAATACATTCAAGAAGACGGCGCTAGTGACTGGCCAACCTTTGCTGAAAAGTCGAAGAAGCTGCTAGTTAAAGATAAGACTGCGGCAGTATTTGGCTGCTGGACCTCTGCTTCTCGTAAAGCGGTACTGCCAGTGTTTGAGCAATATAACGGCATGCTTTATTACCCAACTTTCTACGAAGGTTTAGAGCAATCACCTAACGTAATTTACACCGGCCAAGAAGCAACTCAGCAAATTATTGCCGGTATTGATTGGGTAACCGATACCAAAGACGCCAAGAGTTTCTTCTTACTGGGTTCTGATTACATTTGGCCACGTACCTCTAACAAAATTGCCCGCAAACACATCGAAAAACTGGGTTTGAAGGTAGTGGGCGAAGAGTACTACCCACTGGGTCATACCTCATTCAACTCGGTTATCAACAAAATCAAACTGAAAAAGCCTGATGTGATTTACGCCATTGTAGTAGGTGGGTCTAACGTTGCCTTCTACAAGCAGCTTAAAGCTGCGGGCATCGATATGAACAAAGAGAAGCCATTGGTACTCACTATTTCGGTAACTGAAGACGAGATCTTGGGCATTGGCGGTGAAAACATCCAAGGCGCTTACGCCGCTATGAAGTACTTCCAAAGCTTAACTAACCAAAACAATGAAGAGTTTGTTGCGGCCTTTAAGAAGCGCTGGGGTGATGACATTGTGATTGGTGACGTAACTCAAGCTGCCTACCTTGGCCCTTGGTTGTGGAAAGCTGCAGTAGAAAAAGCCGGCTCGTTTGATATCGACAAAGTACGTGCTGCCTCGCCAAACCTAGAACTAACCACTGCGCCAGAAGGTTATGTGAAAGTTCACGAAAACCATCACCTATGGTCTAAAACGCGAATTGGTCACGCTCAAGCTGATGGTCAATACAACATCGTTTATGAAACCGCAGACTTAATTGAACCAAACCCATTCCCTAAAGGTTATCAGTAACCGCTGTAGGTGGCTCAGTTCGCTGGGCCACTTGTTCTTTCGCTAGCTTTTAAGAGGGACTGAATATGTTTGCCGATTATACCAGCTCAGAGCTAACCGCCATTTTCGCCATGCAGGGATTTGCCGGTCTTATTTTGTTTTCTGTATTTGTTCTTATGGCCCTAGGTCTAGCCATTATATTCGGTCAAATGGGCGTAATTAATATGGCCCATGGCGAGTTTATGATCCTAGGTGCTTACATTACTTACCTTACTTCGCAGCTATTTAGTAATTACCTTCCGGGTCTATTTGATGGCTACTTTTTTGTGGCAATGCTGCTGGCGTTTATTGTCACTGCAGCGCTGGGAGCGTTGGTGGAGTGGGCGATGATTCGCCATTTGTACAAGCGTCCACTAGATACCTTATTAGCGACTTGGGGTTTAAGCCTTATTTTACAGCAGCTCTATCGCACCGTGTTTGGCGCTCGAGAAGTGGGAGTGAGCCTACCTGATTGGCTAATGGGCTCTTATGCGATAACCGACATTATAGAAGTGCCAATTAACGGCATATTTGTGATGGCATTAACCATCATGATTACCATTGGCGTGTACTTGCTAATGCAAAAATCTCGCTTAGGTAAACAAACCCGCGCTGTGGTGCAAAACCGCGCAATGGCTGGTGCCGTAGGGATTAACACCGAAAAAGTTGACCGTTATACCTTTGCTTTAGGTTGCGGCATTGCCGGCATTGCTGGCTCGGCCTTTACCATGGTGGGTTCAACCGGCCCAACCGCTGGGCAGCTCTACATTGTAGACACCTTCTTAGTGGTGGTATTTGGTGGCGCGTCAAGCTTGCTTGGTACCGTTGCATCGGCCTTTACCATCTCACAAGCGCAATCAACCATGGAGTTTTTCCTTAGTGGTTCGATGGCCAAAGTTCTCACCTTATTGACCGTGGTAGGCATTTTAATGCTGCGTCCTCAAGGTCTGTTTTCGCTCAAGGTTCGTCGTTAGGGAGAATGATGATGTTATCTCAACTTAGTGCTACTGCAGCACAAAATACCAGTAAGGTTGATTGGTGGAAGTATCTACTGTTAGCCGCGATTATTTTCATTGTGCTGCCCTTGTCCTTGGATATTTTCCGACTCAACTTAATTGGCAAGTACTTAACCTACGCCTTTGTGGCTATCGGCTTAGTATTGTGCTGGGGGTGTGGCGGTATTTTAAGCCTAGGTCAGGGCGTGTTTTTTGGCTTAGGTGGCTATTGCATGGCGATGTTCTTGAAGCTTGAAGCATCAAGCCCCGAGGCTACCGCGATTCAATCAACGCCAGGCATTCCCGATTTTATGGATTGGAACCAGCTCACCGAGCTTCCGTGGTTTTGGCAGCCCTTTGATAGCTTAGCCTTTACCTTGGTGGCGGTGATTGCGGTGCCGGTATTGTTCGCCTTTATTATCGGTGTTGCGATGTTTACCCGCCGGGTAGGTGGGGTGTACTTCGCCATTATTACCCAAGCTATTGCGGCCATTCTCACCATTTTGATTATTGGCCAGCAAGGTTATACCGGTGGGGTAAACGGCATTACCGATTTACGCACCTTTTTAGGCTGGGATATTCGTACCGAGTCGGCGCAATACCTACTGTATTTTGTTAACGCAGTATTGTTGTTCGCCTGTCTGTTTATCGCTTTATACATTAAGCGCTGTAAGTTAGGGCGTTTGCTGGTGGCGATGCGAGAAAAAGAGGATCGGGTTCGATTTTCTGGTTATAACGTTGCCAGTTTCAAAATATTCATCTTTTGTGTTGGTGCTGCCTTTGCCGCAATTGGTGGGGCGATGTTTACCCTGCAAGTTGGCTTTATGTCGCCATCCTTTGTGGGCATTGTTCCTTCCATCGAAATGGTGATTTTTTGTGCCGTGGGTGGGCGTTTATCTTTGCTTGGTGCGGTATACGGCACCTTGCTGGTAAACCTTGCTAAAACCAGCTTCTCTGAATCTTTCCCTCAATTGTGGTTATTTGCCATGGGCGCGCTATTCATTGGTGTGGTGTTAGCCTTTCCCGATGGTTTAGCCGGTCTCTATCAATCTTACATTCAGCCTTGGTTTAAACGCCTGTTCAAACCTAAAGCCAGCAAACCCGATGTGCCAAAGCAGGCGGTTCAGGCTACAGAGCCTGAGGCAGATAGTGCTTCGCCATCTCTAAAGGAGAGCCCAAATGCCCCAGCCTAATTCATCAAAGAATAAAGATTTTGTACTCAGCGTTGAAGGTTTAACCGTGTCTTTTGATGGCTTTAAGGCCGTTGATGACTTGTCGCTATACGTTGAAGAGCAAGAGATCAGGGTGATTATTGGCCCAAATGGCGCCGGTAAAACCACGGTATTGGATTTGATATGTGGCCGAACTAAAGCCACCAATGGCTCGATCAAGTTCAAACAAAAAGAGCTTACCAAGCTGAAAGAACACCAAATTGTGCATGCAGGTGTAGGGCGTAAATTTCAAACCCCTTCCATTTATGAAGACCTGAGTGTTTTTGAAAATTTGGAAATTTCTTACCCGCGCGGTCGCAATGTGTGGGGAGCCTTGACCTTTAAACGTGATGAAGCGGTGCACGCCAAGATCATGGAAATTGCCGAGATGGTGTTTCTTAGCGACAAACTTAACGACCAAGCCGACTTGCTTAGCCATGGCCAAAAGCAGTGGTTAGAGATAGGCATGCTGCTTATTCAGGACCCAGAGTTGCTGATGTTAGACGAACCGGTGGCGGGAATGTCGGTGGCCGAGCGCAAACAAACCGCCCAGTTGCTGCAAAGCATTACCAAGCAACGCTCGGTATTAGTGATTGAACACGATATGCAGTTTGTGGAAGACATCGCCGACCGAGTGACGGTGTTACACCAAGGAAAGGTGTTGTCTGAGGGCTCGATGCAGCGGGTGAAGAACGACCCTAAAGTGGTCGAAGTTTACCTAGGCCATTAAGGAGAAAGTGATGTTAGAACTAAGCGATTACCACGTGGCCTATGGCCAGAGCGAAGTAATAAGTGGCATGAATTTTAGCCTCAAAGAAAATGAGATTGTGGCGATTCTTGGCCGTAATGGCATGGGCAAAACCACTTTAATGAAATCGCTGATTGGCATGATTCCGAGCAAAAGTGGTGAAGCCAATTTAGATGGAGAGCCCTTAGCAGAGAAAAAGAGCCATCAGCGGGTGGCTTCTGGTTTGGGCTTTGTGCCGCAGGGCCGGATGATTTTCTCGACTATGACGGTGCAAGAAAACATTGAAACCGGCTTAACCAGCACTGGCGAAAACAAAGTACCCGATGACTTATACAGCATTTTCCCAGTGTTATGGGAAATGCGCCACCGCAGAGGCGGCAACCTTTCTGGCGGACAGCAACAACAGCTAGCCATTGCTCGTGCTTTGGCAAGCAACCCTAGCGTACTGCTACTGGATGAGCCCACTGAAGGTATTCAACCTTCAATTATTAAAGATATGGCAAAAACCCTAAAACAAATTCGCGACCAGCGCGGTTTGTCGATAGTGGTGTCGGAACAGGTATTGAGCTTCGCCCTTGATGTGGCGGACCGAATACTGGTGATTGAAAAAGGACAAATCGTGCATGACGTACAGCGCGATGACGTTGATGAACAGCAAGTGGCCGCGTACTTGTCGGTATAGCTTGCTGGACAATTTACATTCAAGGAGAAAGACCATGGCAGAAACAATAATCAAGATTGACTTAAACAAATCGGCTTACGAAAACGAGAAGTTACATAATCGCTGGCACCCAGATATTCCTATGGCGGCCACCGTAAAACCGGGTGACGATTTCATTTTAGAATGTGTAGATTGGACCGGCGGGCAAATCAAAAACGATGACGATGCCTCGGATGTGCGCGATGTAGATTTATCTCAGGTGCACTTTTTATCTGGCCCGGTTGGGGTAGAGGGAGCAGAGCCAGGTGATTTATTAGAAGTGGATATCTTAGATATTGGCACCTTTGATGATTCACAATGGGGCTTTAACGGCTTCTTTTCTAAGCAAAATGGTGGCGGCTTTTTAACTGAACATTTTCCTGAAGCGCAAAAATCGATTTGGGATTTCAACGGCATGTTCACTAAATCTCGTCATATTCCTGGGGTAGAGTTTGCCGGGTTGATTCACCCCGGTCTAATTGGCTGCTTGCCCGACAAAAAGATGTTGGATGAGTGGAACCGCCGAGAGAAGGAGCTGTTTGATACAGACCCTGAACGAGTACCGATGTTAGCGGCACTGCCTTACGCACCAACTGCTCACATGGGCAAAATGAAGCCCGATGATGCAAAAGTAGCCGCCGAAGAAGGTGCTAGAACCGTTCCGCCGCGTGAGCATGGCGGCAACTGTGACATTAAAGACTTATCGCGTGGTTCTAAAATCTACTTCCCGGTGTATGTAAAAGGCGCGGGTTTGTCGGTAGGCGATTTACACTTTAGCCAAGGTGACGGCGAAATTACCTTCTGTGGTGCTATTGAAATGGCCGGCTGGATCCACTTAAGGGTCAATTTGATTAAAGACGGTATGTCTAAGTATGCGATTAAAAACCCTATCTTTAAACCAAGCCCAATTACGCCGCGCTACGATGACTACCTAATCTTTGAAGGTATTTCGGTTGATGAAGATGGCAAGCAACATTACTTGGATGCCAACGTGGCTTATCGCCAAGCCTGTTTAAATGCCATTGAGTACCTCAAGAAATTTGGTTATAGCGGCGCGCAGGCTTATTCATTGCTTGGTACTGCGCCAGTACAAGGCCACTTAAGCGGGGTAGTGGATGTACCTAACTCCTGTGCGACGTTATGGTTACCTACCGATATCTTTGAGTTTGACATTAAGCCGAATGCAGATGGGCCAACTAAGTATTTAGATGGCAGTGTCGATATGCCTTTGGCTCCAGACTTAGATAAATAGAGAGGTGAGCTATGCCAGTTTATGACTATAAATGCGCCGAACATGGTTTGTTCTACGAGCTAGCCACTATGGCCGATAGCGCTAAACCTGCTAAGTGCCCAAAGTGTGAGGCTTTGTCCGCTAGGGTTATCGTGTTGCCTCCCGAGATATTGGATATGGCCGCCGAAACCAAGCAGGCGATTGAGCGTAACGAGAAAGCGCGGCATGAGCCGCAGCATTCAACGGTGGATACGCGGGCCGAAAATGCCGAAAAGCTTAAAAAAGGCTGCGGCTGTAAGCATACCAAGCGCGGAGGCTCTAAGCTGCTGTATACCGCTAATGGCGAGAAAATGTTCCCGTCTATGCGGCCTTGGATGATTAGCCATTAAGCTGGTATAGGGTAAACCAAGAAGCTGGTGAGGGTTGGCTTCTTGGTTAGGCTGTTTTTCCTAGGGGCCGTTCATTTGCGACGTTTAAATAATATACAGTGTGTATTTGGCTTAACTTGGTTTACACTAGCCACCCCAAGTGGCTATAGGAGCTGCTGGGCAAATGAGAGAAAGATTATGGCTAAGAAAAAAGTCGCTAAGTTGTTAGCGCATGAGCACGGTCGTGGGCAAATTAACGACAATGCAATTAAGGCGCTGGTTACCAGCCAGTTATTTAAAGCAAAAGTTGAACGGCCGAAAAAAGGCAAAGGTTCATACACTAGAAAGGGGCATAAGCTGAAGGGCAATGCCCCTTTCGACTTTTTGGGATTAACTCAAACTAAGCGGCTTCTAACAGGGTTTGCAGTTGCTTAAGCGAACTCACCTCATAGTGCGGCTCTATTCCCTCTGGCCTTTCTTCTCCGTGGCGATTTAACCAGCAAGTTCTAATCCCAGCATTAATACCACCTTGTATATCTGAATGTGGATTGTCTCCCACCATTAATACCCGATGTTTTTCCGGCTGCTGCATTTGGGCAAAGGCATGCTCAAATATATCTTTATGCGGTTTTGCAACGCCCACTTGTTCAGAGATAACCAAAGGTGAAAAATAGCCGCTCAAACCGGTGCGTTCTAAACGGATTTTTTGCAGAGCGGTAAAACCGTTGGTAATAATGCCCATCTTCACTTTGCTCTTAAGTGCATCTAGCAAGTCTTTAGCGCCAGGTAATAGGCTGCATATGTCTGCCATTGCGTCTAAGAAGGCATCATTGAGCACTTGCGGGTGTTGTTCAAGCTGCTTAGCCCAATACTCAAAGCGTTGCTGTTGAAGCTGCTCTGCATTCACCTGGCCGGCTTGATAGGCTTCCCACAAGGGCAGGTTGCGAGTTTGGTAATGTTGATAGTCTTGTTGCTCAAACTTAACCCCATAGCGGGAAAACATTAACTGTAAGCCGGCAAAGGCGTCAAAATGAAACAAGGTCTCATCGGCATCAAACAATATCCATTGGTACTTCATAAACAAAATGGCTCGGTGCTCAGTATAGTTAAACGCCTATGTTGGTAGAAGCTTGCAGCTAAGTCAAAGTGTGCGTTAGTAGCTTGAGTCACTTAGCTTTTTTAGCAGTAAAAACAAGCATTGAAAGTATTGGTCATTTAGCGCCGATAAACACTAGCAATTTAGATACTCGCCAAAGCAGGTTATAGCTTGCAATTAAGCAAAAAAGGAGTACAATTCCGCGGCTTCAATTAGCGGGGATCCCATTTTGGGACCTTAAATTTTTTAACTAGTATGAGGACGATATGGTTACCATTCGTTTGCAACGTGGCGGCGCTAAGAAGCGTCCATTCTATCAAGTAGTTGTTACTGATAGCCGTAATTCACGTGACGGTCGCTTCATTGAGAAATTAGGTTTTTTCAATCCGATCGCCAAAGGTCAAGAAGAGCGTATTCGCTTGGAACAAGACCGCATTGATCACTGGGTTGGCCAAGGCGCTGCGGTTTCTAACCGTGTAGCTAAGCTAATCAAAGATTCAAAAGCAGCTTAATTTAGCCTTTTTAGTGGAGTTAAGATGAGCAATAAAGAACAGCCCATCGTACTGGGTCGCCTCGGTGCCGTATATGGTATTAAAGGGTGGCTAAAAGTTAACTCGTTCACTGAAGATGCAGAAGCTGTATTTAACTATCAGCCTTGGTTGATAGGTCGTTCTGGCGAATATACTTCAATTGAAGTGACAGAATGGCGGCGACACAGCAAATCTTTCATCGTTAAGCTTGAGGGCTACGATGTAAGAGAACAAGCACAGAGTTTAACCGGAATGGATATTGCGGCTTTGCCGGAAGTTCTGCCGGAACTTGCTGAAGATGAATATTACTGGCGTGACCTTATGGGCATGCAAGTAGTTAATCGCAGTGGGTATAACTTCGGACATGTGACCGATTTAATGGAAACAGGTTCTAATGATGTCTTGGTTGTGAAAGCCAATTTAAAAGATGCCTTTGGCAAAAAGGAACGGTTAATCCCGTTCATAGAGTCTCAGATAATTGATAACGTCGATCGCGAGTCTCAAACTATTACTGTTGATTGGGACCCTAGTTTCTAGGTTCCTTTATGGCTGAGCAAACACCACAATTGTGGGTGGGAATAGTAAGTCTATTCCCGGAAATGTTTTCTGCCATAAGCGAGTACGGTGTAACAGGGCGTGCGGTAAAACGTGGCCTTATTAAGATTGAGTGTTGGAATCCTCGTGATTTTACTCATGACAAACATCGTACAGTGGACGACCGACCTTACGGCGGTGGACCTGGCATGTTAATGATGGTGCAACCTTTACGGGATGCTATTCATGCTGCTAAACAGGCTGCTGGTGATGGGGTTAAGGTGATTTATATGTCACCGCAAGGGCGTACCTTGAAGCAAGATGGAGTAATAGAGTTAGCTCAACAGCAAAAGCTGATTATAGTTGCTGGTCGCTATGAAGGCATTGACGAACGCTTGATTCAAGCGGAAGTTGATGAAGAATGGTCGATTGGTGATTATGTGTTAAGCGGTGGTGAGCTGCCAGCAATGAATATGATAGACGCCGTCTCGCGGTTAATTCCGGGAGTACTGGGGGATAAAGCTTCAGCTGAGCAGGATTCATTCTCTGATGGATTATTGGATTGTCCACACTATACTCGTCCAGAAGTTTTGGATGGGCAAACAGTACCCGAGGTACTGTTAAGTGGTAACCATAAAAAAATTGAAGAATGGCGCTACAAACAAGCACTTGGGCGAACCTATTTGAGGCGACCGGAGTTATTGGAGAATCTAGCTCTGACTGACAAGCAAGAAAAGATTCTTGCTGAGTTTATCCAAGAGCAAACGCCCTTGGATAGTAAATAAAGATTCAGTTAATTCTAGGAAATAGTAATGAGCAATATCATTAAACAGCTCGAAGAAGAGCAATTGAAGCAAGACGTACCTGCGTTCGCACCTGGTGACACAGTTGTAGTTCAGGTAAAAGTAAAAGAAGGTAACCGTGAGCGTCTACAGGCGTTTGAAGGTGTGGTAATTGCTAAGCGTAACCGTGGTTTACACTCTGCATTTACTGTACGTAAAATTTCAAGCGGTGAAGGCGTTGAGCGTGCATTCCAAACTCATAGCCCGCTAGTTGAGAGTATTACTGTTAAGCGTCGTGGTGACGTTCGTCGTTCTAAGCTTTACTACTTGCGTGAACTTTCTGGTAAGAAAGCACGTATTAAAGAAAAATTGGCTAAATAAGCCCTTTTCTTCGAGAATAAAAAAGCCCGCAGTAGCGGGCTTTTTTTATGTCTGTGGTTTAAGCCACTTCAAGTACAGAGTTGTCACCATCCACGCCATTTGGTTGGTAGCTATCTGCTGCCCAGTCATTGTCATAGGCTTCTGCACCATCGCTCAAGCAAAGTTTGTATTTAAACTGGTAGCTGCTTTTTTGATCTGTTGGCACGTTTACCACTACTTTGAACTTACCGTTTTTTAGCTTAGTAAGTTCTATAGGTTGCCATTCGTTAAACTCAGCTAGCAAGAAAATTTGCTCCGCTTCTTGAGTGGCTTCCTTCTCAATTTCAAAGGTAACTTTTACTTCTGGCTTCGATTTTAGGTATTGCTTCTTCAACGGCATGGTTTCTCCTCCGAGAGATAATATAAATCCGTGTACTATGTGACCAATATCGATTCTTTCAAAAAAGTGAGAGCTTGGTCAATAGTTGATTAATTTTTTTACAGTTGAAAGTAGTCTTGAAGTAGCGCTGCGGTGAACTTTGTTCTTAAGTAATAACCACGAGGAAGGGTTTGAATTAGCTGGCCATTTGGGCCGATCGCATTGGTGCGAGCCTTGTTATTAGCGGCTTTAGGGCGTAACTGCAGGACTTGACCATGGCGCGCAGTAATTTGTTCAATCTGACCAAAAGCAATCTTTTCCATGATTTCTTCCCAATCTGATCGGAGCAGTAGTTCTTGCTGGGTATTTGGGCTCCATAAGATGGGATTGGCCACAACGCGATGATCTAAAGGAATATGCCGCTCCGCTAAAATAGGGATCCACAATACCCGTGATAGCTTGTTATACACATTGCTATTATGCCATGTCGAGCCGGTTACATTACACAGCGGAGTGATACATACATAGGTGCTCTCTAGCGGTTTACCCGAAGCATCAATAGGGATGGTTTTAAGTTCTATGCCCAGCTCTGGAAAATCTTGAATAGGTTTGCTGCCGGCACTGGCACCTAGGCACCATTCGAGCAATTGACCACTCCAGCCTTTTTCTCTTTTTAAATCTTTTGGAATGGCAAAACCTTCGCGATGTGCAAGTTCACCTAAGCTCAATCCTGCTAATGACTGAGCGCGTTCGAAGAGTTCTGTTTCACTTTGTGGTTTAGCTGTCATGCATGCCTAGCGCCAACAAAAACACTATTGTATAGAAGCTGTTCAATAATTGCAGCAACGCATAAACGCTTAAGTGAATATAGCTAAGGTTATGTTTAACAAGGGTTTTTATTGCTTAGTGCGGGTGTTGTTAGCTTGTGGTGGACTTTATTCATAACTAATGTGAGTTTACTAACAGCTTTGTCCACATAAACTAGGGATAACTCTTCCCCATTGTTATTAACTTGTATTTTATTCACAGAATTATACTTTTTAGTCAAGGTTGGTTTATTTTTAGCCAAAAAATGTCTCCACTAGGTCATTAATCAGAAACTGTGTGTTTTTTAAACGCTATGACTTATAAACAGTTTTAACCTGCTAAAATTGACACTTATTAACTATGTGTATATTTAAGTTATTGTTTTAATTGTTTATTTTGTTATTTTTTTGGAGTGTTTTTTGAGCGGATTAGATCTGTGAATTTGTCTATAGGAGGTTTAACCCAAGTTATGCACAGGATTTCTCACAGATAAGTCGAATAACTTTAATTAAACCTGTGTTATTACAATTTACTCCCTTTGTGATAGGCGTATTTGCCGCGCTTGTGATTCTGTGAAAGAATCACTTTATCTATAGTTTTTTAGCTGAAGGTTGTTTCAGTGATTGATGGGGATGGTTATCGTCCCAACGTAGGCATCGTTATTTGTAATCAGCGTGGTCAAGTTTTATGGGCACGTAGATATGGTCAACATTCATGGCAGTTCCCTCAGGGAGGCGTAGACGAGGGAGAGTCTGCTGAACAAGCGATGTATCGTGAGTTACATGAAGAAGTCGGCTTGTTGCCGCAAGATGTAAAAATTGTAGCAACAACCAGACATTGGCTGCGTTATAAATTACCAAAGCGCTTAATTCGTTGGGATAGTCCGCCGGTTTGTATCGGACAAAAGCAAAAGTGGTTTTTGCTCCGCTTAGTGGGCAAAGAATCTAATATAAAATTTGATCGCTGTGGCCACCCAGAGTTTGATGATTGGCGTTGGGTGAGTTATTGGTATCCCGTAAGACAGGTAGTGTCTTTTAAGCGGGAGGTTTATCGCCGAGCATTAAAAGAGTTTGTAACTGCAGCCATGCCGTTCAACCGCTCGGAGAAGCACCAAGGAAAAGATAAACGCCGGCGTTATAAAAAGCGAAAAGGAGCTTAGTAAGTGTTAGGAGAGTTACGCGCCATTGTTGAACAGGTAAGCAATGCCGATACTCTCGACAGTGCTTTAGCTATCTTGGTTGAAAAGATCCGCCTCACTATGCATACCGATTGTTGTTCGGTATACGTTATGGACTCGCAGCAGCAAAACCTGGTACTGCGAGCAACTCATGGTCTTGCCAGCGAAGCCGTTGGCAAAGCTATTATGCCCTTAGGTGAAGGAGTGGTGGGCCAAGTTGCCGTTCGTGAAGAGCCGATTAACTTAGCCGATGCTCGCTTAAATCCGCACTTCAAGTATCTCCCAGAAACTGCCGAAGACGGTTTCTTTTCATTTCTTGGCACTCCAATAACCCATCAACGAAAAGTGTTGGGTGTATTAGTTGTTCAGCAATCAGAAACCCGCAGTTTTGACCAAAGTGAAGAGTCGTTTTTGGTTACACTGGCTGCACATTTAGCCGGGGTATTAGCCAATACCGATTTTCAAACGGTGTTACAAGAACCTACCAAACATAAGTGGACTGAAGCCATTAAGGCCGGTTCTAGCTCCAGCGGCATTGCCATTGCTAAGGCCTGGATAAATCGCTCTACCGGCGCCTTAGAGCAGCAAGTTGTAGAAAAGGCTGAAGACAGCGAGCATCAATTACAGCGCTTCGATGTTGCCTTAGAGATTACTCGAGATGAATTTTATAGTTTAGCGATTAAGCTGTCTGAGCAGTTGCCTAAAGATGTTGCTTCCATCTTCGATGTTTATCAACACATGCTGGCTGATGCCAGCTTAGCAGGGGATATTCGCCGCAAAATTAATGAGGGCTATCAGGTCGAAGGCGCACTGCGTTTAGTGATAGAACACTACGTGCAGCAGTTTGAAGAAATGAACGACCCCTACTTAAAAGAGCGGGCTGTGGATGTAAAAGATGTAGGTTTACGTTTGCTGCATGCCTTGGAGTTAGGCCCTAGCGCAGAAATTATTCCTAGTGAGCCGGTGATTGTGGTTGCTGAGGAAGTTACTGCCACTATGTTCGCAAAAATCCCGCGTAAGTTTTTGGCTGGGGTTATTTCTCAGCGAGGCGCGGCAAACTCACATGCGGCTATTTTAGCCCGTGCCATGGGCATTCCAGCCTTAATGGGTTTAAGTTTTAACGTTAATAAGTTGCGCGGCTGCGAGCTTATTTTAGATGGCTACTCCGGTGAGTTGTTTGTTGAGCCAGACAAAATTGTTCGTGATGAGTACATTGCCTTATTAGCCCAAGAGAGCGAGCTAAATAGTTTAGTTCAGCAAGATTTGGATAAACCTGCCGTAAGTATCGACGGTGAAAACGTCGAAATGTTGATTAATGCCGGCCTTAGTGCCGATAGCGACATAGCGATAAATGCGGGTGCCGATGGCGTGGGTTTGTATCGTACCGAAGTGCCATTTTTGATGCAGGACCGCTTTCCCTCTGAAGACGAACAGTTTGTCCGTTATCGCGATATTCTAAATAGCTATCGTGGTAAAGATGTGTGTATGCGCACCCTTGACGTGGGTGGTGATAAGCAGCTTCCGTATTTCCCTATAGTTGAAGAAAACCCATTTTTAGGTTGGCGTGGTATTCGCCTAACCCTCGATCACCCGGAGATATTTTTGGTGCAGGCAAGGGCGATGTATCGCTCCGCCATCGAATGCGGAAATTTGAGCATTATGTTGCCGATGATAAGTTGTCTTAATGAGGTAGACGAAGCCTCGCGTTTACTGGAGCAAGCCTGGGCTGAAGTAGTTGATGAATTAGACTTGCGCGAGCCACCTGAGCGGCCTAAACATGGTGTGATGTTAGAAGTACCCTCGGTCTTGTTTTTGTTGCCCGAATTAGCCCAGCGGGTCGACTTTTGGTCGGTAGGCAGCAACGATTTAACTCAGTACTTATTAGCCGTAGACAGAAACAATACCCGCGTTGCGGAGCTGTTTGATACTTTCCATCCGGCTGTGGTTCGTGCATTAAAACAAATTATCGAACAAGCTAACTTGCATAATACTCCGGTGAGTTTTTGTGGTGAGCTTGCGGGCGAGCCAGTTGGGGCCTTACTGGTCTTGGCTTTAGGTTACCGCCGCTTAAGTATGTCGAGTTTTAACTTAGCCAAAATTAAGTACATTATTCGCCATGTAAACCTTAGCGAATTGACGGCTTTGCGTGAAAAAATTCTGCAATGCCAAAGTGGCTCGGCCATCTACAGTTTATTGTATGGCTATCTGGAGCAGCAGAACTTGTCGCAGCTGGTACGTGTTAGTAAACATTAATGATTTTGCCATGAGTCAAAGCTTGTTTCATGGCAATTTTCACTGCAAAATGCCCATTCTTTTTATTCCCTAAATAGAGCAAATTATCGTGTCTACACCTTTGCAATTTCCTGAGATTGATCCGATTGCGATTAGCATCGGACCATTAGACGTACGCTGGTACGGTTTAATGTACTTATTTGGCTTTTTATTTGCGATGTGGTTAGGCAACCGTATGGCCGATAAGCCCGGTAGTGGTTGGACACGCGCCGAAGTGAGTGATTTGCTTTTCTATGGTTTCGTCGGTGTGATTATAGGTGGCCGTATTGGCTACGTGCTGTTCTATCAGTTCCCACAGTTTTTAGATGATCCTTTATACCTATTCAAAATATGGACTGGCGGCATGTCATTCCACGGTGGTTTGTTAGGTGTAATCACCGCCATGATGTGGTTTGCTCACCGCACTAAGCGCCACTTTTTCACGGTTGCTGACTTTATTGCACCATTAATTCCTTTTGGCTTAGCCACAGGGCGACTCGGCAACTTTATGAATGGCGAACTATGGGGACGCGCTACCGATATGCCTTGGGGAATGGTTTTCCCAAGTGGTGGCATGGTGGCAAGACACCCTTCACAGCTTTATGAGTTTGCCCTAGAAGGCGTATTGTTGCTGGTTATTTTATTAGTTTATGCCAAACGCAAACCGCCAATGGGCGCTATTTCAGGTGCTTTCTTGCTCGGCTATGGCTGTTTCCGCTTCATTATTGAGTTTTTCCGAGAGCCCGACAGCCATTTAGGTTTGTTAAGTTTAGGCATGAGCATGGGGCAAATTTTGTCTTTGCCTATGATTATATTTGGCGCCTTATTTATCACTTGGGCTTATCGTCGCAACACCAAAGAGAGTAAAGCATGAAACAGTATTTAGACCTATGCAAACGGATTGTTGATGAAGGCACTTGGATTGAAAACAAACGCACCGGTAAGCGTTGTTTAACAGTGATTAATGCTGATCTTGAATACGATGTTGCTAATAATGAGTTCCCGCTAGTTACCACGCGTAAAAGCTATTGGAAAGCGGCGATTGCCGAGCTACTTGGTTATATTCGCGGTTTAGATAATGCTGCTGATTTTAAGGCACTTGGTACGCCTACTTGGTTGGCTAACGCTAACGAAAACGAAGCGTGGTTGAACAACCCAGCTCGTAAAGGCGAAAATGACATGGGGCGGGTTTACGGTGTACAAGGCCGTTCTTGGCGCAAGCCAGAAGGTGGCTCGGTGGATCAGCTTAAGAAGATTGTTGATGACTTGTCTAAAGGCATTGATGATCGCGGTGAAATACTATCTTTTTATAATCCGGGTGAATTTCACTTAGGCTGTTTGCGCCCTTGTATGCACACGCATACCTTTTCTCTAGTGGGGGACACGCTTTACCTTACTTCGTCACAGCGTTCTTGTGATGTACCACTTGGACAGAATTTTAACCAAATTCAGGTTTACACTTTCTTGGCCTTGATGGCACAAATCACTGGTCATAAACCCGGTAAGGCTTATCACAAAATTGTTAATGCCCACATCTATGAAGATCAGCTGGAGTTGATGAGAGACGTTCAGCTAAAGCGTGAACCATTTGCTTCACCTAAGTTACATATCAATCCAAAGATAAAGTCTTTAGAAGACTTAGAAACTTGGGTAACACTGGATGACTTTGAAGTGACTGATTACCAGTTCCACGATCCTATCGCTTATCCATTTTCGGTGTAAAGCATTGTAAACTTGCCGAGTGCTACGGTACTTGGTCGGGTTACTTCCCCTTTCCTTCTATTTGTATTATCTAATATTCAAACCTTTGTATATTTTACTTATATTCGGTTTTTCCGATGGTAAGCGCAATTACAAGTGAATATGTTTTAAATTCCTACTCAGTAAAATAATGGCTTAATTTTTCTCAGTGAGCTGTTATGAAATCATTTCTTGAACGTTTCTTAAGAATGGAAGCTGCTGGCGGTATCTTACTTATGCTTGCCGCTGTGGTAGCCATGTTTATGGCAAACAGTAATTTGCTATCACCTGCCTATTTTGCTTTTCTCGATACGCCTTTCCAAGTTCGTATCGCGGAGCTAGATATTAATAAGCCCTTATTGCTTTGGATTAACGATGGCTTAATGGCCATATTCTTCTTAGTCATTGGCTTGGAAGTTAAACGCGAGTTAGTAGAAGGTGCGTTATCTTCTAAAGAACGTGCCCTATTACCGGTAGTGGCTGCAGTGGGTGGTATGGTTGTACCTGCCGCTGTTTATCTATTATTTAACATGGGTGATGCCGAATTAGCCAAAGGTTGGGCTATTCCAGCGGCAACCGATATTGCCTTTGCTTTAGGTGTAATGGCCTTATTAGGTAAACGGGTACCGGCTAGTTTAAAAGTATTCTTGCTCGCACTTGCTATTGCCGATGACCTAGGCGTTATTGTTGTTATCGCCTTGTTCTACACCAGTGAAGTCGCGATTATGCCGCTAGTTTGGGCAGTGGCTGCTACCGCAGGACTCTGGCTACTCAATCGCCGTGGTCATAGTGGGTTAAGCGCTTATATGCTGCTTGGTTTAGTGCTTTGGGTTGCGGTGCTTAAGTCTGGTGTTCATGCTACTTTAGCGGGTGTTATTGTCGGCTTTATGATACCAATTAGGGCAAACTCTGGCGGTTCTCCATTGAAGAAACTAGAGCATGCTTTACATCCAGCATCTAGTTTTTTCATTGTTCCAGTATTCGCTTTTGCCAACGCTGGTGTTCCATTAGAAGGTATTAGCTTAGAAAGCTTCCAGAGCCCGTTAGCACTGGGTGTAATTCTAGGTTTGTTAGTAGGTAAGCCATTGGGTATTTATACCTGTAGCCGTTTGGCGATTAGAGCGGGTTGGGCGAAACTGCCTGAAGGTTCCAATAATATGCAATTGTTGGCCACTTCAATGCTCTGTGGTATTGGTTTCACTATGTCTATTTTCATTTCGTCTTTAGCCTTTGCTGGGCAAACTGATTTGATAGGCTTGTCGCGATTAGCTATATTGGCGGGGTCGGTAACTGCAGCCCTAATTGGCTATGGTTTACTTCATTGGTCTACCCGTGAAGAAGCCGCCAAAATTGCCGAGCAAGAGCAAGGCAAAACCAATACATTGAGTACGTCTTCTGTGTAGTTAATAAGTGAAGGCTGTACCCTGTTTAAGCAAACCCCGTTAAGGGGTTTGCTATTAGGTAAGGCATGTCACACTTAAATTACAACCATCTTTACTACTTCTGGATGACCTATAAACGCGGATCTGTTACCGCAGCGGCAGAAGCACTGTTTCTTACTCCACAAACCGTTACTGGACAAATTAAGCAGCTAGAGCAGCGTTTGGGCGGCGAGTTGTTTATTCGTCGTGGCCCCAAAATTACCCCTACCGAATTGGGTCAATTGGTCTACAAATATGCAGACCGCATGTTTAGCCTTAGCTATGAGATGTTAGATATTGTTAATTACTCTCAGCAAGAAAAGTTATTGTTTGAGGTGGGCGTGGCCGATGCTTTATCTAAGCGCTTAGCCAGCCGTATTTTATTATCGGCAGTTCCACCTGATGGCAATATTCGTTTGCGTTGTGTTGAGTCAACTCACGAGCTGTTGTTATCACAATTGGCCGAGCACAAACTTGATATGATTTTGTCTGATTGCGGCTTAGACAACGCGCAACAAGATGGCGTACTTAGCAAAAAACTGGGTGAGAGTGGGATTGCATTCTTTGCTAACGAACCAATGTCTTTGCTGCCATTTCCCGCCTGTTTAGAGCAACGCAGTTTGTTACTTCCGGGGCGACGTAGCTCCTTAGGAAGAAAGCTTTGGACCTGGTTTGATGAACTGGGTTTAAAGGTCTCGGTTTTGGGCGAATTTGACGATGCTGCATTAATGAAGGCATTTGGCGCGTATACCGATGGTATTTTTGTTGCACCAGCCATTTATACCGAAGAGATCTTGGCTAACCCTAATACCCGTTTGCTCGGTGTTACTCATGACTTAAGCGAGGAGTATCACGTATTATTCGCTGAGCGTATGATTCAACACCCCTCGGTTAAACAGCTATGTAACAGCGACTTTTCTCCCCTGTTTTCGGGAGAGCAGCAGCTACAAAACGTTGATGCCATTCTAAACTTCAGCTCAAAATAAGCACTAAGCCAAGCGAGTTATATTCATAATATTTAACTATTAAACTTGGCTTTTATATTCCCCCATCAAATTACATTCTTATTGTGATTAATATCAAATAAAACGGTTCGACCAGGCTATTAGTTTGAAGTAACGCATGTTTAACGCCGAGCTTGCTTAATTATTCATCGGCTTAGCGCTACGCTAGGTGACATAGACTACAGAATATCCTTCTAAGCTTGAGCAAATATAAAAAATAAAATTCAAGTTCAGCAGGTAAAATAATTATAAGGGTTAGCAAGTACTAACCTGCAAGAATGTTTCTGGTAACTCTTTGTCGCGGTAGCAAAAATAAGCATCCTTTCATCGAGCTGTTGTACAGAAGCCTCGCTAAACCAGACCATCTCAACTGTGTTTGGCGAGTGATGCTATTTAGCATCTTAGCGCAGAAACAAACGGTAGTAGGGCAATATAAATACGGTTAACACTAAACTTCCCATGTTTGGCTTCTGCATTTTTATCAGCGAGTAAAGCGTATTAGTGGCTTGAGAGCTACGAGTGCGGGAAAGGAAGCAATCATGAAAAAGGTGTTCGCCTTAAGTATGGTGGCTGCGTCGATCTCTGCGCAAGCGGAAATTGCGGCAACCCATATTTATCACAATCACATGCCAAATTTTTGGCCTTACTACGATGTAAGCCAATACGAAGGTCTAGCCGTAGGTGATCCAATTCGTTATACCTACGACGGCCAAGTTATTAACCTTAAGAATAACCCCCCAGCAAATTATACATTTTATATCCCTGGCAGCGGTGCGCCCATGCCGCATGATGACTTGGTATCTTATTATCAGCATCATGCCAAAAAAGGTGCCTACCTAAGCTGGCCAATGGATACCGCTAATAATAACAACGGTAACCACCCGCAGAGCCAGACGCATGTCACTATGTCGGCGTCGGTGATTAACAATGTGCAAAGCTTTGCCGAGTTAGGGAACCTTGATGGCTACAATGCCGGTTGGGGCGCTTATTGGCGCGATACCCAAAACGGTACAAAAACCAGTGGTGGTTATAATGCTCTAGATACCATCCACTTTTCTGGTCACCACACCATGGGGCCATTGGTGGGTAACGACTACTTCTTAAAAGATTTGATCTACCAAAACGTTACTTTAGCGCAGGATTACTTCCTTGGAGATTCGTTTAAATCATCTAAAGGTTTTTTCCCCACAGAGCTAGGTTTTTCTGAGCGGATTATTCCAGTGTTAACCAAGTTGGGCATTGAATGGTCTGTATTAGGTAACGTGCATTACTCTCGTACATTACGTGACTACCCTTACCTAAATGATCCCGGTAAAGATACCTTAATCTCTCCACCTAACCGTGCCGACTTACAAAACGTAAGTGATATTGGTGCTTGGACAGAGCTGCACATGTTTAATGAGCAGCAAACAACCTACAACAAGTTCCCTTTTGCCTCAATTCCTCACTGGGTTCAATACGTAGATCCTAATACGGGTGAGCAACATAAAGTCGCAGGTATTCCCGTAGAGCAAGCTAGTTCTTGGGAAGAGGGCTACCAAGGCTCGGTAACTGCTGATGTGCTTAAAGCCTTTGAAGGTGATGCTGCATCGCTTGGCAGAACTCAGTACTTCACTATTGCGCACGATGGTGATAACTCATCTGGCCGTGCTGGTGATGGTGGCACTTGGGCTAACTCTGGCAACGTGACTTATGCTGATGGTTCGGTTCGAGGTATGGGGGTTGATGAATATCTAAAAGCTTACCCAATTCCTGCAGATGACATTGTGCACGTACAAGACGGTTCTTGGATTGATACACGCGATTCGTCTGCCGATCCAACTTGGTATCACTGGCATATACCAATGGGTGTATGGCGCGGTCAAATGGCCGACTTTAATACGGTGAACGGCACCGATTTTGCGGCCACTCGTGAGCACATGGTATCGCTAGAGTTAGGTTACCATTATCTTGAGCGTAACTTTGCTTTGCTGCAAGCGGCTGAAAACTATGCCAAAACCGCAGAGCAAATTTGGTTAGATAATAATCCTAACTATTGGAGCCCGTCTACCGCTCGCGATAACGAAGTGACTTACCCAGGCAACCAGCTTAACCCTTGGATGATGTCTTACCCGGTTAAAGGTGATGCAGGTAATAACTACGCCGGCGGTGCAAACCCAGCTGAGTTGGGGTGGTACTTCTTAATGGCTTCAATCGATTCAGGCTTTGGTTACTATGATGAGAACGTGGATGATGGGGTAAAACCTACTATCTCGTTTAACCAATCTCTGCACTTTACCACGCCTTATGTTGAAGCGAATAAAGCCCAAGATCAAACTGGCCCGTCAATTTGGTGGCCACAACGCTACCCCTATAACCCAGGTAGTGCTAACTCAAGTAAGGCGGAAGGTTGGGCAACTATATATGCCGATACAGAGTTTGCTATTTACACTTATGGTTTTGACGTAAGTGGTATTCAAGACATAAAAGTTAAAGTGCGTGTTCACAAAGATAAGTGGGCTACCGCCACCGATAAAACTTTTAAGCTTTACGACCCAAGTGCGCATGCTAGCGACCCTAACGTAGACCCATCTCGGGTTGGTGAATGGCAGAGCTTTGAAATGCACGAGCGTGATTTAAGCGCCGACATGAACGGTGTAGATTGGCAGCCTTCTGGTAAAGAAATGTTTGAAGTAGTACCCGCTGAGAAAATTGGCAACATGTACTTCACTTACATTGACCAATACCAAGAGCAATTGCTGGATTACTACATTGAAGCAACTGACGCTAAAGGCAACGTAACCCGTTCTGAAATTCAGCAAGTGTATGTTGGTGCAGGTCAGTTCAGTAGCGTTGGCGGTAAAACTGTTGAAGATGTAAATGGTGCTATTGCTGGTGAAGCCATGTTCTTTACCAAAATTCCAGATGACTATAAACCTGTGGCTGTGATTGATTCAGACGGCGGTCGTGTAGAGCGTGGCACTCAAGTCACACTTAGTGCGGCAGGTTCTACTGACGTAGAAGGTCCAATTGCTAGCTATAAGTGGAGTACCGGTGAAACTTCTTCGAGCATTACGGCGACTATTAATGAGCGTCAAACGATATTCGTAACGGTTACAGATAGTATCGGTCAAGAATCCATGACTAGTGTTACCTACAGTATTCTTGGTGAAGAAAAGCTGAGTACTGTGTACTACCAAGATGCTAATGGTTGGGGGCAGGTTTGTTTGCACTACACCGTTGATGGAGCAGTGACTTGGACGACAGCACCAGGCGAGCCAATGCAAAGCTTGGAAGATAACTGGTATAGCTTAACCATTGAATTAGAAGATGATAACCAGCTAGAGTTTGTAACCAATGACTGTAGTGGTGCATGGGATAATAATGGTGGTCAGAACTATCAAGTTGACGAAGGTGACTGGAACGTAGCTGGTGGCGCAATTGCCGCTGGGATTCCCGATGGCCTAGACGGCAATAGCGCACCTATTGCTGCTATTAGCCCTGCTAGTCAATCGGTGGCAAAAGGCACGGTGGTTACCTTAAGTGGTGCTGGCTCCAGTGATGTTGATGGCAGTATTGCTAGCTACAGCTGGAGTACCGGCGAATCTACTGAGTCGATCTCTGTAACTGTTAATGATACACAAACAGTTAGTTTAACCGTTACCGACAACCAAGGAAAAACAGCTACTAGCTCGGTAACCTTAACGCTTATTCCAAATAAAGCCCCGGTAGCCAGTATTTCTCCTGCTAATCAAACTGTTGCAGCAGGTACTACTGTCACTTTAGATGGTGCAGGCTCAAGTGATGAAGACGGCTCTATTGCCAGTTACTTGTGGAGCACGGGTGAAACTACCAGCTCTATTTCGGTGGTTGTGAATGCCAGCCAAACTATTAGCTTAACGGTAACCGACAACGAAGGCGCAACTGCAACAGCAGAAGCCGTGTTAAGTGTTGAAAGTGATGAGAAAGCTAAGAACTTCAATCAGCTTTATTTCCGTGGCACAGCCAATGGTTGGGCAACAACAGCTATGGACTTAGTGGCGGATAATACTTGGCAAGTTGTGATTGATTTTGACGGCCAAGCTGAGCAACGCTTTAAGTTAGATGTTAATGGTGATTGGACCCAGAACTACGGTGATACCAATAGTGATGGTGTGTTAGAGCAAACCGGTGGGGATATCTTTACCGATGTGGTGGGTTCTTACTTAATAGAAGTGAATGACCAAACCTTGGCTTACAGCATTGCCGAGCTTAACGCTAACCAAGCGCCAAGCGCGATAATTGGTGCGTCGGCAACCCAAGTCGATATTGGCCAAAGCATTACCTATAGTGCCGCAGGTTCAAGTGACAGCGATGGTGTTATTGCCAGCTATTTGTGGAGCAATGGTGATACCAGCGAAACCACCACCGTTACCTATAATACTGCGGGTTCGCACAGTATCAGTTTAACCGTTACTGACGATGGCGGTAAAACAGCTCAGGCATCAGTGGTGGTTGAGGTCATTGACCCTAACGCTAATTTCACCAGTAACTTCGAGCAACTATATTTCCGCGGTACTGCCAACGCTTGGCTGACCTCGGCGATGTCATTAGTGGCAAACAATACTTGGCAAGTTAACGTAGACTTTGATGGTCAGGATAATCAGCGTTTTAAGTTTGATCTAAACGGTGATTGGTCTACTAACTATGGTGACAACAATAATGATGGCATTTTGGAGCAAACCGGTGGTGATATTTTCACTGGTATTGTTGGAAGCTATGTTGTTGAAGTAAACGATGCGACTTTGCAATATCGAATTATTGCTCAGTAAAGTATTGCTTTAGCTCAGTTAAAGCCGCTTAACAGCGGCTTTTTTTTGCTTATGCTAAAAGCCAAACCCTACGCATTAGCCTAGCGAGCTATAGCCAATTCACGTATAGTTTGGCCTAAGCGAGTTAGTAGGTAGAAAGATGAATATTCAAGACATGCAAAAAAATGCCGAACCAGCATTAAAGTTGTTAAAGGCTCTAGCCAATGAAAGCCGTTTAATGATTTTATGCCACTTGGTAGAAGGAGAGTTAACAGTAGGCGAGCTGAATCAAAAGGTAACCTTAAGTCAGTCTGCTTTGTCTCAACATTTGGCATGGTTGCGAAAAGATCAGCTTGTAAGCACTCGTAAGGAGTCTCAAACCATTTACTACTCAATAGCCAGTGATGAGGCTAAAGCAGTGCTAGGGCAGCTCCACGAGCTGTATTGCAAGTAACCCACACTAAACTGCAGATATAAAAAAACCGGCTAAGGCCGGTTTTTTTTATCAAGCGCTTTAAATTAAAGTGCGTTGATTTTAGCAACAATGCGGCTCTTATGACGAGCTGCTTTGTTTTTGCTGATCAAACCTTTAGACGCGTAACGGTCTAAAATTGGTTGAGCGGCTTGGTATGCTGCTGTAGCTGCTTCTTTATCGCCTGCTTCGATAGCTGCAATAACTTTTTTCAAATTAGTGCGCATCATAGAGCGACGGCTAGCGTTATGTTGACGACGCTTTTCAGCTTGGATAGCGCGTTTTTTAGCTGACTTAATATTAGCCAAGTGTAACTCCTGAACTTTGTCTTGGAATTATGAATTTTAAGGCCGTGGAATATGCCCGTTTTTCATGTTCATGTCAAACAATTTTTAACCAAGTATAAATATCAAAGCAAGGAAAACCTAACTAAACGTCATGACCGTAGCATCGATCTTTATAGGCGGTTAAACTGTGCCGCGATTCTACCAGCATTTTTAATGTTAGGGCAGAGGAATTTGTGTAAATTAGCAACAGGACAGTGCATTGAGTAAAACCTTGTTAAAATCTGGCGCCATTGTTAGCGCTATGACCCTGATTTCCCGCATATTAGGTTTGGCTCGTGATGTGGTCATTGCTAATTTAATGGGAGCGGGTGTTGCTGCCGACGTATTTTTCTTTGCCAACAAAATTCCTAACTTTTTGCGCCGCTTATTCGCCGAGGGCGCGTTTGCCCAAGCATTTGTCCCGGTACTTACCGAATACAAGCAAAAGAGTTCTGAAGACGAAGTAAGAGAGCTTATTGCCAAAGTTAGCGGTACGCTGGGCTTAGCCGTTACCATAGTTACCTTGTTTGGCATTATTGGTTCGCCTTTAATCGCAGCACTATTTGGTACGGGGTGGTTTATATCGTGGTTAAACGACGGCCCCGATGCTGCTAAGTTTGAACTGTCGGCCTTCCTACTTAAAATCACCTTTCCCTATTTATGGTTTGTCACCTTTACCGGATTATCGGGCGCGATTCTTAACGCATTTGGTCGTTTTGCCGTGGCGGCATTCACGCCTGTATTGCTAAATGTGGCAGTGATTAGTTTTGCGATATTTGTTTCTCCAAACCTAGAGCAACCTGAGGTTGGCTTGGCCATGGGAGTTTTCTTCGGCGGCTTAATTCAGTTTCTATTTCAATTACCTTTCTTGTTTAGGCTTAAGTTGTTGCAAAAGCCAAGCTGGGGCTGGAAACATCCTGGAGTGGTAAAAATTCGCACCTTAATGATCCCTGCATTGTTTGGTGTATCGGTCAGTCAAATAAACTTGCTGTTGGATACCTTAATTGCCAGTTTCCTAATCACTGGCTCTATATCGTGGCTGTACTACTCCGACCGCTTGTTGGAGTTTCCCCTAGGTTTGTTTGGCATCGCCATTGCAACCGTGATTTTGCCAAGCTTATCGCAGCGTCATGTTGATAAAAGCCCGCAGCAGTTTCAGCAAACCATGGACTGGGCAGTGCGCATGGTGTGTTTTTTGGGCATACCCGCCACAGTAGGTTTGGCCTTACTTGGTCAGCCTATTTTACAAGTGTTGTTTATGCGTGGTGCCTTTGATCAACAAGATGTATTAAACGCCTCCTACAGCTTAATGGCTTATAGCGGTGGCTTGTTGTTCTTCATGCTAGTGAAGGTGTTAGCGCCAGGGTATTACTCGCGCCAAGATACTAAAACGCCGGTGAAAATTGGCATTATCGCCATGGCGAGTAACATGGGCTTTAACCTTATCTTCGCGATTCCTTATGGTTATATTGGTTTAGCTATTGCCACAGCTTTATCGGCGTTGCTTAATGCCAGCCTGCTTTATCGCGGTTTACACAAACAAGGTGTTTACAAACTTGGCTCTCCTACCTTGGTATGTATTGTTAAAATTTTAGTGGCATCGACATTGATGGGGGGGCTCATTGTGTGGCTTTCTCCCCTTGCTGAACAATGGTTTGCGTTGTCGTGGATAGACAGTGTTTGGCAACTTTTAATCTGTGTCGCAGCGGCCGTGATTAGCTACTTGGTTTTACTATTTTGCTTGGGGATAAGATTAGCTCACTTGAAAAGCAGTTTCGGGGCTGTAACTGCGGACTAAACAAGCTATAATCCGTCGGTTTTTGACGAAATAGGCGCGGGAATGGAGTTAATTCGCGGAATACGCAACATTAAAGCGCGTCACTATGGCTGTGCATTAAGTATTGGTAATTTTGATGGCGTGCATTTAGGCCATCAACAAGTAATTAAGCGTTTAGTTGATCAGGCTCGCCAGCGGAGTTTGCCCGCTGTGGTGATGATTTTTGAGCCACAACCGCTTGAGGTGTTTGCTAAAGATAAAGCACCCGCTCGAATTAGCCGATTTCGCGATAAGTATCAGCAACTAAAAAGCTTAGGTGTAGACCGCTTGTTGGTGGTGCGTTTTAGTCATGAGTTTGCTCAACAAAGTGCCGACTATTTTGTTCGCCAGTTATTGGTTGAATTGCTGGGAGTAAAATACCTAGCAGTGGGAGATGACTTCCACTTTGGTAAAGGCCGAGAAGGTAATTTCGCAAGCTTACAAGCGGCCAAAAAACAGTACGGTTTTGAGCTTACAGCAACTGATTCGTTTTGCTTAAATCAGCAGCGAGTGAGCAGTACCTTATTACGTCAGCATTTAGCCGAGGCCGATTTCTCAACGGTGGCTCAATTGCTAGGCAGAAAATTTAGCTTTAATGGCAAAGTCATTCATGGCCAAAAGTTGGGGCGTCAATTGGGCTTTGCTACGGCAAATTTAAAAGTTGCCCGCCATGTATGCCCCTTGCATGGGGTGTTTGCAGTTAAAGCCTATATACAAGATCAGCCAGGGCATCGCTTTTCAGGCATTGCTAACATAGGCTGGCGGCCAACCGCCGCAGGAAAGGATTTATTGGTAGAAGCTCATTTGTTTGAGTTTGACGCCAATCTGTATGGCCAACGATTAGTGGTTGAACCGCAGTTAAAAATACGAGATGAACAAAAATTTGATTCGCTTGATGCGCTTAAAGCTCAGGTGAATCTCGATATTAAGCGTGCAAAAGCCTACTATGGCCTTGCAGAGTAATTGACTGGAAAAGTGATTCGATGAGCGACTATAAAGATACTCTTAATCTACCTGATACTGAATTCCCGATGCGTGGTAATTTAGCTAACCGCGAACCTGCAATGCTTAAGCGTTGGAGCGAAAAGGATCTGTACGGCCAAATTAGACAGGCCAAAAAAGGTAAGAAGAGCTTTATTTTGCACGATGGCCCTCCATACGCCAACGGCAATATTCACCTTGGCCATGCGGTTAACAAGGTGCTTAAAGACATCATTATTAAGTCGAAGACTTTATCAGACTACGATTCTCCTTATGTGCCTGGCTGGGACTGCCACGGTTTACCTATTGAGCTACAAGTAGAAAAGAAAGTTGGCAAGCCGGGCAAAAAAGTGACCGCTGCTGAATTTCGTCAAAAGTGTCGCGATTACGCCGCTAAGCAAATTGATGGTCAGCGCAACGACTTTATCCGCATGGGCATTTTAGGTGATTGGCAAAACCCTTACCTAACCATGAACTTCGATACTGAAGCAAACATCATCCGTGCCTTGGCAAAAATCATCGATAATGGCCACCTATTGCAAGGTTCTAAACCTGTGCACTGGTGTACCGATTGTGGCAGTGCACTTGCTGAAGCTGAAGTTGAATACGAAGATAAAACCTCTCCTGCCATTGATGTGCGTTTTACCGCTGTTGACGAAGCTGAAGTATTAGCCAAATTTGATCACCCAGAAGGCGTGACTGGTGAAGGGCCAATCTCTGCAGTTATTTGGACCACTACGCCGTGGACTTTACCTGCTAACCGTGCGGTAGCCTTAAATGCACACCTTGAATATGTGTTAGTTCAAATTGAAACTGAAACTGGCAAAGAGCGTTTAATTCTGGCGCGCGACCTAATGGAAGAGTGTGTAGAGCGCTTTGGTGCGACTCACTTCCATGCTTTAGGTTACTGCCAAGGTGATGCCTTAGAGTTAGTAAAACTTAAGCACCCATTTTATGACTTTGAAGTGCCTGTTATTTTAGGTGACCACGTAACGACTGAGTCAGGTACAGGTTGCGTTCACACTGCTCCTGGCCATGGTCAAGAAGATTTCGCGGTAGGCCAAAAGTACAACTTAGAAGTGGCTAACCCGGTTGGTGATAATGGTGTTTACCTTGCCGATACCGAATTTTTTGGTGGTCAGCATGTATTTAAAGCCAACGACAACGTAGTTGAAAAACTTAAAGAAACGGGCGCGCTTCTGCATCACCATGCTTACCGTCATAGCTACCCGCATTGCTGGCGTCACAAAACCCCTATTATTTTCCGTGCTACGCCGCAGTGGTTTGTGAGCATGGACCAAAATGGTTTGCGTAAGCAAGCGATGCAAGAAATCGAGAAAACCCAGTGGATCCCAGATTGGGGCCAAAGCCGTATCGAAAGCATGGTAGAAAACCGCCCAGATTGGTGTATCTCTCGCCAACGTACCTGGGGCGTACCGATTGCATTGTTTGTGCACCGCGAAACTAACGAATTGCACCCTCGTGCGGTAGAGTTGATGGAAGACGTCGCTAAACGTGTTGAGCAAAGCGGTATTCAGGCTTGGTGGGATTTAGATGCTACTGAACTACTGGGCGATGAAGCCGAGCAGTACCGTAAGGTAGAAGATACCTTAGATGTATGGTTTGACTCTGGTTCAACCCATTCAAGTGTGGTTGCTGCCCGTGAAGAGTTTAACGGCCAAGCAGCAGACATGTATTTAGAAGGCTCCGACCAACACCGTGGTTGGTTCCAATCTTCGCTAATGATTGCAACTGCGATTAATGGCAAAGCACCCTACCAGCAAGTACTTACTCACGGTTTTACCGTAGATGCTAATGGCCATAAGTTCTCTAAATCTTTAGGTAATGGTATCGCTCCGCAGGATGTTTGGAACAAATTGGGTTCAGACATCTTACGTTTGTGGATTGCATCAACCAACTACACCGCTGAAATGAGCGTATCGGACGAAGTATTCAAACGCAGCGCCGATGCTTATCGTCGTATCCGTAATACCTCGCGCTTCCTATTGGCTAACTTAGCTGGGTTTGAACCTGAGCAGCATTTAGTGGCAAGTGAAGACATGGTAGAGCTTGACCGCTGGGTAGTGGGTCGAGCAGCTGCTGTTCAACAAGAGATTGTAGAAGCTTACGAGCAATACCAGTTCCACGTTGTTTATCAAAAGCTAATGCACTTCTGTTCAATTGAACTAGGTAGTTTCTATTTAGACATCATTAAAGATCGTCAGTACACCGCAAAAGCCGATGGCCTAGCACGACGCTCTTGTCAAACGGCGCTATTCCACATCGCTGAAGCGCTAACCCGCTGGATTGCACCTATCTTAAGCTTTACCGCTGACGAGATTTGGCAAGCATTACCTGGGGAGCGTAGCGAATTTGTATTCACTGAGGCGTGGTACGAAGGCTTAACTTCGTTATCACAAGATAGCAAAATGAATGATGCATTCTGGGCTCAACTAATCACCATTCGTGATGAAGTGAATAAGAACCTAGAGCAAGCACGCCGCGACAAGAAAATTGGTGGCACCTTAGAGGCTAAAGTAACACTGTTTGTGGATAGCCAGTTAGAGCAAGTGTTAAGCCAGCTGGGTGATGAGTTACGCTTTGTATTGTTAACTTCAGATGTAAGCTTACAGGCTTTAAGTGAAGCGGGTGATAATGCCGCTGCTACTGAGTTGGACAACCTTAAAGTAATGGTAGAAGTGGCAAGTGGCGCGAAGTGTGACCGTTGTTGGCACCACCGCGAAGATGTTGGTCAAAATGCTGAACATCCAAGCTTGTGTGGTCGCTGTGTAACCAACGTAGCGGGTGAAGGTGAGTCTCGTAGCTATGCATAACGACGCTGTAGTAAGTAAAACAAATAGCACTGGTTTACGTTGGTTGTGGTTAAGTGTGGTGGTATTCATTGTTGACCAAGTTACCAAGTTTGCCATTGCTAAAACCTTCGATTTATATGAGTCGGTAGCGGTAACCCCATTCTTTAATTTGGTTTCGGTTCGAAACTACGGTGCAGCTTTTAGCTTTTTAAGTGATGCCGGTGGCTGGCAACGTTGGTTTTTTACTGCCATAGCGCTTTTTGTGAGTGGTTTGCTGGTGTGGTGGATGAAAAAAACACCGGCCGAGCAAAAGTGGCCAGCCATTGCTTATGCCTTAGTATTAGGCGGAGCAATTGGTAACGTATTTGACCGCGTAGCGTTTGGCTATGTTATCGACTTTCTCGATTTTTATGTTGGCTCTTACCACTGGCCTTCATTCAACGTTGCAGACTCAGCCATTTGTGTAGGGGCAGTGCTATTGGTATTAGATAGCTTTTTGTCGCCACAAACCAAGGATGCTAAATGATCCAGCAAGGAAGCACAGTAGAGCTGCATTTTGTATTAAAGCTAAGTGATGGCTCGATTGCAGAAAGCACCTACAACTACCCTAAGCCAGCTCAATTGGTAATGGGTGATGGAAGTTTAACTGAGGGTTTTGAAACTTGTTTGCTGGGCTTAAAGGCCGGTGATAAAAGCCAGTTTGAGCTTAGGGCTGAACAAGCTTTTGGTCAAAGTAATCCTGATAACATCAAGTACTTTGAGCGCAGTAAGTTTGGTGATGAAGCGCCTGCCGAAGAAGGCAGCATTATTGCGTTTGCTCAGCCAGACGGAAGCGAAATTCCCGGAATAGTACGTGAAGTAACCGGTGATTCAGTAACGGTAGATTTTAATCATCCCTTAGCTGGTCAAACGGTTATTTTCGAAGTAGAAATTTTAGCGGTTAATTAAGGAGCGATAGTGGAAATACTGTTAGCCAATCCTCGTGGTTTTTGTGCAGGTGTTGATCGCGCTATTTCTATTGTAGAACGCGCTTTAGAGATGTTTGGGGCTCCCATTTATGTGCGCCATGAAGTGGTTCATAACCGCTACGTAGTAGATGGCTTGCGTAAACGTGGCGCAGAGTTTGTTGATGAACTGAGCGACGTGCCTGAAGGCAGCATTTGTATCTTCAGCGCTCACGGCGTGTCTCAAGCAGTACGCGCCGAAGCGAAACAACGTGACCTTAAAATCTTTGATGCAACTTGCCCCTTAGTGACTAAAGTCCATATGGAAGTTACTCGCGCTAGCCGTAAAGGTATTGAGTGTATTTTGATTGGCCACCACGGCCATCCCGAAGTAAATGGCACCATGGGCCAGTATGACAATGTCGACGGCGGTATTTATCTGGTAGAAACCGTAGATGATGTAGCTAAGTTGCAGGTAAAAAAACCTGAGCAACTGTTTTATTGTACTCAAACCACTCTGTCAGTTGATGATACCTCGGCAATTATTGACGCCTTGCGTGAGACCTTCCCAGAGATTCAAGGACCGCGTAAAGACGATATTTGTTACGCTACGCAGAATCGCCAAGATGCGGTAAAAGATCTCGCAGAAAAGTCTGATGTGGTATTGGTGGTGGGGTCGAAAAACTCTTCTAACTCTAACCGATTGCGCGAAAAAGCCGAGAAGTCTGGCGCAGCTGCTTACTTGATTGACGGTGTTAGCGATATTAACTGTCAGTGGTTTAAAGCCGATAGCCGTATTGGTGTTACCGCTGGTGCTTCTGCTCCTGAGGTGCTTGTTCAAGAAGTGGTATCTGGCTTGAAAGCGATGGGCGGGGTAACAGTTGTTGAAAACCCTGGTCGTGAAGAAAACACTATTTTTGAAGTGCCTGCAGAGCTTAGAGTTACTCAAACCAGCTAACTGAGTCACCTCTCAATTCCCCTAAAAAAGAAGGCATAGCCTTCTTTTTTGCGCTATACCCTAATTAACTGGTCGATTCGAAAGGCAGAACTATCGGACGCTAAGTAAGCATCAAGGATGGGTAGGTAGGGATGCAAGCAATACCATTGTCATCTGTCAGAGGCTTTACTCTGATTGAAGTTATTATCACCTCTTTTATATTGGCGGTAGGCCTGCTTGCGGTTGTTGCCATGCAAGCAGTTGCTAAGCGCTCTAGTTTCGAAACTCATCAACGCACCGTTGCCATGATTTTAGCCGAAGACATGGTGGAGCGGGTTCGCCTTAATCATATTGCTTGGCAAGCTAATAACCCTGCCACTGTTATCGTTGGCGATGGTCAAACAGCCAGAGCAAAACCCGCTTGTGCCGAAAACAGCGGTTTAATGACAGCCTGTAGCCTTGCCGATGTAGTGAACTACGACCTCTACCATTGGGAGTATGGTCTCTATGCCAAAGCTGCAGGAGCTAAGGGCGGCTTGGTTAAGCCAAATGGTTGTGTATTGTTAAGCGCTAATGGAGATCTCACGGTAGTGGTTACATGGATGTCGAGGCAGTCTTTTAGTGGCATTACTAGTAGCAATACGGTTACCGCTAACTGCGGCGCCCAGTCAGACAAACGCCGCAAGATGGCATTAACAACTCGGGTGGCCTCATGAGCAAGCATTTTCAGCAGGGTTTCACCCTTATTGAGTGGCTGATTGCCATTGTGATTGGGCTGTTTTTAACTGCAGGGATCAGTAGCTTTTTAGTTGCCTCACAGCGCAGTACCGAATCAACCTATCACAGTGAGCAATTGATGGAGAGTGGCCGTATTGCCATGCACTTGATTACCCGTGATTTAAGAATGGTGGGTTTTTTTGGTGAATATACCGGTAATCCAATGGTTCGCGGCTCTGGCGTTGAATTAGTCGCCACCGATGTTACCGCAGCTAATGACTGCACAATTGACTGGATAGGTAGCACTCCTGAGGGTTCATTCCCCTCTGTGGATGGTAGATTTAGCTCCTTGTTTGTCGGGCAAATTAATAGCTCAAATTCTTTAAACGGCCAATACAGTTGCGTAAGTAGTCGCAGCAATTTGATTGTGGGTTCTGATGTTATCGGCATCAAAAGAGTGATTGGCTCGCCCATCCAATCGGCGGGTGAGTTGGATTCTGACCGCTACTATTTTGCGGCAAATGCTGCCAGTGCCCAGATATTTACCTCTACAGACCCTTGGCCTACCGAGACAGTGATGCCTGGCAGGCAAATATGGGAATACCAGCATATTGTTTACTATCTGGATGTGAGCGCTCAGTCTGGTTTGCCGGTGCTTCGTCAGTTATACCTGGATAATAACAGCGGTATGCAAATCTTGGGATCTGGCCCCTTGGTGGAAGGCATCGAGCGGATGCGAGTATTGCTGGGGGTTGATACTGATACGACTCAAGATGGCGTGGTTAATGACTTTGTCTCCTCAAACAGCGTGACACCCCTGCAATGGAGTGAGGGCCGAGTGATTGGCGTCAAAGTATTTTTGTTGGTTCGCTCCTTAACCGAGGATAAAAACTATACTAATGGGAATAGCTACGAATTGGGCGATGTGAGTGTAGCCGCTGCTAATGATCATTATAGACGGGCTTTGTTTGAGTCTGTCGTATCGCTAAGAAACATGGTGTATTGATGCAACTAACTGTTTTGTTTAGCCAAAAAACGGCTACAAGCCAGCAAGGAGCAGCATTGTTTGTGGCAATGTTATTTTTGCTAATTTTAAGCTTTTTAGGTGGGGTGTTATTAAGTAGCGCTAACCAAGGATTAAAAGTGGTCTCAGCGATGGGAGATCGGGTGGGCGCGGAGCACTTACTCGAAGGTGAAATGAATGAACTAATTCTTGAGCCTAGTCTTCAAGGGGTGATTGGCGCTATGGCACCTGCGGCATCGATGGCTGTGTCAACCATGGTAACCGGTGCTGACGGCACCATGATTCATACAGTAGATAGCGTGTGCGCGCGCAGTTTTACTGCCAGTAGTAATAACGCCATCTCACAATGTCGCTATGTGCGAGTAGACGCAACAAAAACATATGGAAAGGCTAATAGAGCTTCAACGTCAATAGCTGCCGGTATAGAGCAGCCGATGCTATAGCCAAAACGGTAAAGCTGCTTGCATAGTTTGCAGGCAAGACAACAAGGAGAGAGCAGATGAACGGTCGGTTAAAATCGGGGCTGCTTGCATGGTTGTGTTCCGCTGCAGTAACACTTCCAGTTTGGGCTGATGATACGGAGCTATTTTTATTTGATTTTAATAGCTTGAGTTCAGCTGACCCTAAGGTGTTAATTATATTTGATACTTCGGGCAGTATGGCTTGGAATATTACTACGCGCGAAGGGTATAACCGAGATAGTAGTGGCGATATTAGTTATCAAGATTACCCCATTGCGGTGAGCTCTCAAAACAGCCTAGATAATGATTTCATCTATTTTACTGTTAACGGTGTGGATGGCTCGTATATTCCCACCGGTGCCAATGATGACCGCCGGTTTATTTGGGACATTAATAACTGTGCCGCTTCCTACGAAGCCTTGGCTAAAAACGGTATTTTTACCGGTTACTTTCGTGAGCACCGGGTGCAAGGTGGCACCGGTTCATGGGACGATGTTCGACTAAATAATGGTGCTAACTACACCGTTCTTGATTGCATGGATGACTATGAGCTTAGCAGTGATGCAAGTGATGGTCGCTTACTGGATGAAGAAGGAGACCCTCGCTCATTTACAGTAAAGCTGCAGGCTTCCGATGGTAGTTTTGTGGATAAGGTCGTTTCCACAATTAACCCTGGTCAATATCGCGAGAGTAATAACTCTTATGTAGATGCTCCCCAGGGCTACCCGATTAATGGCGCTGCAAATAATACCGAAGACTTTTATACCCTTAATAAAACCAACGCCGAGCAAACTACAAAAGACTCATTTGATGATGGCTATTTAATTACGCTTTATTCTGCCAATTATCTACGTTGGTACCATCACTCTGATGCAACCACTACTCGACCTCGTATCGAAATTGCTCAAGAAGCAATGGAGAATGCCCTCAATACTATCAATGGTGTTAAATTTGGCTTGATGGTGTTTAATCGTTCTAACGATGGCGGCAGGGTGATTCGGGGTATTCAAGCCTCTGATGATAACCAGGATCTTATATCAGATATTATAGAGCTCACCGCCGATGGCGGAACCCCCTTGGTTGAGACACTAATGGAGGCCAAGCACTATTTTGCTGGAGAAGCAGTAGATTATGGAGAAAAGGGCAATAACAACGAGAAAAACGATCGAGATAAAACCATAGAAACCTCCTCCGGTGGGACTAATACTTATTTATCACCCTATGAAGTGGGGTGTGATAGTTCCATCAACATCATTTACGTCACCGATGGCACACCCAGTGTTGATGCCGATGAAAATGAAAATATAAAAAACCTGCCAATTAATACCGACAATGTATTTGGTTGCGATAATGCCACAACGGTTAATGGTTGTACTTGGAAAGACCCGGTTGGTTTTGGTACCGGTAGTGAAACTAGCTATTTACCGGTGCTTTCTAAGTGGATGAATACTAACGATATTAACCCCAACATGACTGGTCGGCAGTACGCGAAAATATCTACTATTGGTTTTGGTGAAGATGTTATCGAAGGCGGCACGGCAATGTTAACTGCTACCGCTGAAAATGCTCAGGGGCGCTTTTATCCTGCAGAAGATGGGGTCTCTTTAGAAGCAGCCTTTCGCCAAGCTTTAATCGGAATCTATGAAGAAAGTTCTTCTTTAGTTTCTCCGGCAGTAACCAGCAACAACTTTGACCGAACTCGTACTCTAGATAGAGTTTATTACGCCATGTTCAAACCTTCGCTTAATCCACGTTGGCGTGGCAACT
This sequence comes from Agarivorans aestuarii, assembly GCF_019670125.1. NCBI lineage: Bacteria > Pseudomonadati > Pseudomonadota > Gammaproteobacteria > Alteromonadales > Alteromonadaceae > Agarivorans > Agarivorans aestuarii. The sequence goes on along the minus strand of NZ_AP023033.1, from coordinate 3,508,956 downwards.
TGAAAAAGCTGGAGCTGTCTTCTGAAGGCTATATGGCGGATCAAAACGGCAATCCTGCTATTGGCGCAGATGGCTCTATCATTGACGAAGCCAAGACATTTTGGTCCTCTGTTAAAGATGGTAACAACGTAGAGCTAGGCGGGGTCTCTGACACCTTACTTAGTAATGACGCCCGAATGGTGTATTTCAATCAAACTGATAGCGGCAGCTTCACCACATTGACTACCAGCAACTTGGTCACAAAGGCGGGTAGCAATGCCAATTTGGCTAATCAGCTTGGTGTTGCTGAAGACGATATTGCAGGTCATGTTAGTTGGATCCGCGGCACTGACGTAGATAATGATGACGGAGATACCAGTACTACTATTCGCAGTGATTTAATGGCGGATCCACTGCATTCTCGACCCTTAGTGATTAACTATGGTTTACGCAGTGGGGCTGCGGCTGATAGTACTGATCCTGACGATATGGACATAAGAATCATTGTTGGTACCAATGGTGGTGCTATGCACATGTTTAAAGATACTGGGTCAAGTGTTGCTGAAAGCTGGGCATTTTTCCCCTATGAGTTATTGGGCAGACAACTTACCCTGCGGAATAACATAGCAAGCTCGCAACATGTATATGGGATAGACGGTACGCCAACAGTATTGCTCAAAGACACTGATAATGATGGTAAGTACAGCAGCAGTGGAGACAAAGTACTGGTATTTACCGGACTACGCCGCGGTGGTGATGCATATTATGCGATGGACTTAACCAAACCGGATTTACCCGAAATGTTGTGGCGGATTGATAGCTCAAGCACTGGCATGTCTGAGCTTGGTCAAAGCTGGTCCCAGCCTACAGTAGGCTACGTACCAGGCCATAGTAATCCAGTTGTTATTTTTGGTGGTGGCTATGATACCAACCAAGATTTAAGCACCCCTAGCGATGATGATAGAGGTCGTGGTGTATTTATTGTTGATGCTTTAGATGGCAGTCTAGTATGGAGCATTACAGCAGCAGACGATGATCGCCTAACTCACAGCATACCTGCTAGAGTCGCCTCCTTAGATAGTGATGGGGATGGTAATATTGACCGCTTGTACTTTGGTGATACCGGAGGCCAAGTATGGCGAGTTGATTTATTCTCAGCCACCCAGTCGAAGTGGAAAATGACCGCTTTAGCGAGCATTAGTGATAGCTCAGTAGTTACCGATAAACGTAAGTTCTTCACTGAGCCAGTTATTGTAAGAACCTACCTTAAAAAGCTCACTCGCATTACCACTGGAGAAGGTGAGGACCAAGTGACCATTACTGACTCTCAGCAGATCCCTTACGATGCCGTGTTAATTGGAACAGGGGATAGAACTAAACCGGTGAGTGATAAAGATCCCAATGGTGTAGATAACCGTTTTTACATGTTCCGCGATTATAATGTTCAGGTTACCGATTTTGGCGCGCTTGACGACGATGCCCAGCCGGTAGCGATTGTTTCTAATGATCTCTATAACATTACCAGTGATCCTATTGGTGCCTTAAGTGATGAAGCCGCCATTGAAACGCAGCTCATTGCGTTGGGTGCTTCCAAGGGTTGGGTATATAACTTGGTTGAGGATGGCGAAAAGTCCTTGGGAGCGGCTTTGGTATTAGGCGGTGAGTTGTATTTCACTTCGTTCACTCCAGAAACCACTAACTCGGCAACATGTACTATCCCTACTATTGGTAAAGGGCGCACCTATGCTGTAGATATGCACATAGGGACCAGTATCAATAACAGTCGCTACTACGATGTAGATAACAAAGTACCCGACGACTTGATTATTCACTCCGGCGAGGATGAGCAAGGTGAGTCTGTGGTAAGAGTATTTGGTGGAGACCCTGGCGAAGACTTAGAATTTGATGATCAAGATGAAAACAACGATCATACTTGTGAAAGTGCCGGGGAGTGTAAGGAAGGTTCAAGAGAAGCCAATATGGATATGAGCCCACAACAAATTTACTTCTATTTTGATGAGGGCTAAATGAAACACTCGATGCGCGGTGTCACCTTAATGGAGCTAATGATTGCGGTAGCGATTGTCGCCATATTAGCGGCGGTAGCTTACCCTGCTTATACGTCTTTTGTCGCCGAGTCTCGGCGCAGTGAGGCCAAAAAAGAACTGGCCACCTTAGCGGTATTACAAGAGCAGTACTATGCAGACAATGCGAGCTATGCCGCTAACTTAGCCAGCTTGAGTTTGGTTGCTTCTGGTGCAAGCACTTATAACACCGAGAACGGCTATTACGCGATTACGCTAAGTAGTTCTGCAGCAGCTAGTACATTTACTGCCAAGGCTACTGCTTTAGGTACTCAACTTAGTGCTGATACCGATTGTAAAATCTTCTCTATCGATGATGAGGGCAGCAAATCAGCTGAAGATTCATCGGGAAACTCAAATGCTGATTGTTGGTGATCTTATGAAACGTTTAGCTATTTTCTTATGTTTGATTTTGCCCATATCTACAAGCTGGGCGATTACCGTTAAGTGCTACATGGCTGGCTCCACAGGTTATGAACAAGTGGTAATAGCTTCGCCTAAAGATCTAGATTCAATGGCAGAGATTACAGCCGAAATTAAACAGCGATATACCAATCACACCGCTAGCGCCCAAAGGTTTGGCAGTATTTCCCAGATTGAATGTGTTGAACTTAACAGTGAGTTTAGTAGTGATATTGCCAACGTACGATTTGCAGAACTTGAATATTAATTAAGGTGGGTGTTTAGATAGGGCAGCTGCTTTTTTCACTGTCGGTGATAAAGCGAATATTGCCGCCTTTTGAGATAACTACACCATCAATGTAGCTATTATCATTTGAACAAAAGTAGAGGCTTCCCGAAGCTCCGGCAATTAAGCCATCGCTCTGAAAAGAAAAAGAATCTATTGCTCCTTTAAAGTCTATATTGCCAGCCTTAGTAAAGGGCTCGGCTGCTAGCAGAACTTTCTCTCCGCTATCTAGTTTTCCGTTGCTATTGTCATCGGCAAATACGGTTAAACCAGAGTTCACCTCTCCGCCGCAATCACTGCCATTGGCCTGTAGGGCACAAACCACTACTCGTTGATTGAGGTTTATCGCTTGGCTGCGGGCAAAGCGTACTTCTCGCATCATCCTATTGCTTGAGGCATCAGCTGCCATTGATTGAAACAAACTGTTCATACTGGGTACGCCAATACCGAGTAATACCACGGCAATCGCAATGGTTACCATTAATTCAAGTAGGGTAAATCCAGTTTGCTTAGTCAATTAGGGCGCTCTTAACTCTAGTTTCTACTAATAAGTGTACACGCTTATAGTGGGTCTGCAGCTACAGTGAGATTTTTTGTACAAAGTGTGTGGTAAGTCCAATGAATAAGACTAATAAACGATTGAAAATGATGAGCCATCAATTCAGTTATTGATTTTTGCCATGAAGTTTAAGCCCTCAAAATTCAGCTAACATATTGATTTTGCGTGAGCTAAGTGGTGATTTTTAGCCAATTCCCTCATTAAGCTAAGTGTATAACGTTGTCACATGCGCGCGCTTGGCTTAAAGTAAGGATATAGAGACTCAACAAAATGATAAATAAAAGGAAGTACACATGAAGCAAGTCACGGCAATTATCAAGCCATTTAAAATGGATGATGTTCGCGAAGCTTTAGCCGAAATTGGTATTACGGGTATGACAGTTACCGAAGTAAAAGGCTTTGGTCGACAAAAAGGCCACACTGAACTTTACCGTGGCGCTGAGTACAAAGTAGACTTCTTACCCAAAATGAAGTTAGAGCTAGTTGTGCAACAAGACGACCTCGAACGTTGTATTGAAACCATTGTGCAAACAGCACAAACGGGCAAAATTGGCGATGGTAAGATTTTTGTACGCGATGTAGACCGCGTTATCCGTATCCGTACTGGTGAAGAAAACGAAGATGCGATTTAATTTGTGTTCAGATGCAAAAAAGGCGAGCTAAGCTCGCCTTTTTTAATGCTTAATCAATACTAATTCACACTCATTATCAATGCTGTTTGCTCCGCTTTATCGGTAATGCCTAAGGCTTTGTAGCCGTCTTCCATCACTTTGAGCGCATCGCGTGCAGAGGGTGTATCTGAGAAGTTTTCAATAACATAGCGGGCGCGATTTACCGCTCCAATATAAGCTTCGCGCTTAATGTAGTAACGGGCAACCGATACTTCGTAGCGTGCTAAGTTATCTTTCAAATGAACCATACGCTGCTTGGCGTCTGCTGCATAATCACTGTGCGGGTATCGATTAATCAAAGTCTTAAAATCGTTAAAGGCTTGACGAGAGAAGCTTGGGTCTCGATCGAAGCGATCAATGCCCACAACACTTTGGAACAAGTTGTAATCTGCCGCCATATTAGTCAGACCACGCATGTAATACACGTAATCTAATTCGCTGTGGGTGGGGTTGTTACGAATAAAACGGTCGGTGCTGGCTAAGGCCATCGCAGTATCGCTGCGCTTGTAATATACGTAGATAAGGTCGAGCTGTACTTGATTAGAGTATGGGCCAAAGGGATAACGTGTATCTAAGGCTTCTAAGTTCTCTACAGCATCGGTAAAAGCACCATTGTTAATGGCTGTTTGAGCTTCTGCATACAGTTCAGATGCAGGTTTATCTGGGATCTTTGGCTTATCTTTAGAGTTCGAAGAACAGGCTCCAAGCATTAAGCCGAGCAGTATTACTGAAATTGTTTGCTTATAAACGCGCATCATGGACTAAAAATCGTCTTTGTTGTTTCTGTGATAACCACATAGCAATACTTGTCTCAAGGTCGAAAAGTATTAGGTTATACACCTCAAATAATGGGCAAACAGTATCCTCTATGCCACCTAAACCGTCAATCACCGAGTGACATATATAGTGGGAGGTGCATCTAACAAACCATTTTCTTCTATGCTTTAAGCTAAGAATGATTACAATAGCCCGTTTTGGCCTTCCCGATAGAGGTAAAACCTAAGATGAGTCAACCATTAGAGTTGCGAGCAATCGTTGATGATGAGCTAGCTGGAGCTCGCCTCGATCAGGCGTTAGCTACATTATTTCCCGATTATTCCCGTTCACGGATCAAGGAATGGATCCTAGGCGAATGTGTTCGCTTAGACGGCGAGTTAAAAGTGAAGCCAAGGGAAAAGGTGGTTGGCGGGGAAGAAATTGTATTAAGCACCGTGTTGGAAGACGTGGTTGAAGCCCAAGCCGAAGATATTAAACTCGACATCGTTTACGAAGATGACGACATATTAGTTATCAATAAACCGATAAACATGGTGGTACACCCTGGCGCTGGCAACAATAGCGGTACCGTGTTAAATGCTTTGCTGCATCGTTATCCATCAATCGCCGAAGTTGCGCGTGCCGGTATTGTGCACCGTTTAGATAAAGATACCTCCGGCCTAATGGTGGTTGCTAAAACCGTTCCTGCTCAAACTCACTTGGTTGAAGCGCTACAGGCTCGCCACGTTACCCGTGAATATGAAGCGATTGCCACAGGCGTGATGACCGCGGGTGGTTTAGTAGAGGAGCCAATTGGTCGCCATCCAACTAAGCGCACTCACATGGCGGTGGTGACAACTGGTAAACCTGCGGTAACTCATTACCGTGTAGCAGAGAAGTTTCGCCAACATACCCGTATTCGCTTACGCCTAGAAACCGGCCGCACTCACCAAATTCGGGTACATATGGCGCATATTGGTCATTCCTTGTTGGGTGACCAGACCTATGGTCGTTTGCGTCTACCTAAAGGTTCTAGTGAAGAGCTTATTGCTGCCATGCGTGGTTTTCAGCGCCAGGCTCTGCATGCAGTAATGTTGCGTTTAGAGCATCCAATAAGCGGTGAAATGATGGAGTGGCACGCGCCAGTGCCCCAAGACATGTTGGATATTGCAGAAGCCTTACGCGCTGATCACAAACTCAATCCGGATTTAGGCTAGCAATGGCCAAGCTGCTGGTAGACTGGCCTTGCCCTGCCAATATTAAAGCCATTTATAGTGATCGTCTGAAGGGAGTGAGTGAAGCTCCCTATGATTGCTATAACTTGGGTGACCATGTAGGGGATGAAGCTGGTGCAGTTCAAGCCAATCGGCAAAATTTTCAACAGGATATGCCACAGCAAGTTTGTTGGCTAAGACAAGTGCACAGCACTCGCGTGGTAGATGCTAGTCTAGCTAGCATGCAATTTGCTGAGGCAGATGCCAGCATCGCTAAACAAAACAACGCGGTTTGCGTAGTAATGACGGCAGATTGTTTGCCAGTGCTTTTTTGCGATAAACAAGGCACTGTAGTGGCGGCGGCACATGCCGGATGGCGAGGTTTGCTCGATGGCGTGCTAGAAAATACTGTAGCAGCAATGAGTATTGCTCCCAGTGAGATAATGGCTTGGTTTGGTCCGGCGATTGGGCCAGATGCCTTTGAAGTAGGCAGCGAGGTTTATCAGCAGTTTGTTGCTAAAAACTCACAGTCGGCCAGTGCTTTTAAGGCTAGCTCAAATAGCGGTAAGTATTACGCCGATATTCATCATCTGGCTAAACAGCGTCTTAGCGCGCTGGGTTTAGTTGATGTTTATGCGGATGAAAGTTGTACCTTCAATAATGCTTCACGTTTTTTTTCTTACCGACGTGATGGTCAAACTGGACGAATGGCTGCAGCCATCTGGCTTAGTTAAAGCAATAAAGCTCACAAAACCATCGTCTTGATGGTTTTTTAATGCCATTTATCTTGAATTTTTTTGCATCTAATCCCACATAATCATTAATAGTTTAATAAATGCGGAGGTGTGACATGCGCCTAGATAGATTCACTAGCAAATTTCAATTAGCCATTTCAGACGCCCAATCCTTAGCATTAGGACGCGACCACCAGTTTATTGAACCGGTGCATTTAATGTCGGCCATGCTCAATCAGGATGCCGCTTCACTGCGTCCTTTATTAGTAGAAGCAGGCATAGAAGGTAGCGCCTTACGTTCACAGCTTTCACAAGCCCTTGAGCAGTTGCCCCGAGTAGAAGGAACTGGTGGAGAGGTTCAACTTTCCAACCAACTGGTGGTTCTTCTTAATTTGTGTGACAAACTTGCCCAAAAACGAAAAGACAAGTTTATCTCTTCCGAGATTTTCTTTTTAGCGGTGACCGAAGATAAAGGCAAGCTGGGCGATATCATGCGCGAGCTTGGGGCAACAAAAGAAAACATTGAAAGAGCCATTGGCAAAATTCGCGGCGGTCAAAAAGTTGATGACCCTAATGCCGAAGACCAACGCCAAGCGTTAGAGAAATACACCATCGATCTTACCGAGCGTGCTGAGCAGGGCAAGCTGGACCCAGTGATTGGCCGTGATGACGAGATTCGCCGTACTGTGCAGGTATTGCAGCGTCGCACCAAAAATAATCCAGTACTTATTGGTGAACCAGGGGTTGGGAAAACCGCCATCGCCGAGGGTTTAGCCCAGCGGATTATTAATCACGAAGTGCCAGAAGGCTTAAAAAACAAACGCGTATTGTCACTGGATATGGGATCTTTAGTCGCCGGGGCAAAATATCGTGGCGAGTTTGAAGAGCGTTTAAAAGCAGTGCTTAACGAGCTTTCTCAGGAAGAAGGCCAAGTGATACTGTTCATCGACGAGTTGCACACCATGGTAGGTGCTGGCAAAGGGGATGGCGCCATGGATGCCGGCAACATGCTTAAACCCGCTTTGGCGCGCGGCGAGCTGCATTGTGTAGGCGCGACCACCTTAAACGAGTACCGACAGTACATTGAAAAAGATGCGGCCTTAGAGCGCCGCTTCCAAAAAGTGCTGGTGGAAGAGCCTAATGTAGAAGATACCATTGCTATTTTACGTGGCTTAAAAGAACGTTACGAATTACATCACTCGGTAGAGATTACCGACCCTGCTATTGTTGCTGCAGCCAGTTTGTCGCATCGCTATATTTCCGATAGGCAGCTACCCGATAAAGCTATCGACCTCATTGATGAAGCGGCGTCCAGTATACGTCTGCAGATAGATTCAAAGCCCGAAGCTTTAGATAAGCTAGAGCGAAAAATAATCCAGCTGAAGTTGGAGCGCCAAGCGCTGCAAAAAGAATCCGATAGTGCCAGTGTTAAGCGTTTGGCCTTACTTGACGAAGAGCTGGTGGTAAAAGAAGCCAAGTTTAAAGAGCTGGATGAAGTATGGAAGGCAGAAAAAGCGGCCTTATCTGGCACCCAACATATTAAAGCGGATTTAGAACAAGCACGTTTGGATATGGATATTGCACGCCGCGCCGGTGATCTAAATCGTATGTCAGAGTTACAGTATGGCCGAATTCCAGAGCTAGAACGCCAGCTCGATTTAGCTTCTCAAGCTGAAATGCAAGATATGAGCTTATTGCGAAATAAGGTTACCGATGCCGAAATTGCCGATGTTCTGTCGCGCTGGACTGGCATTCCTGTTAATCGGATGCTTGAGGGCGAGCGAGACAAACTGTTACGCATGGAGCAGCAGTTGCACGATAGGGTGATTGGCCAAAGTGAAGCCGTAGAAGCTGTTTCAAATGCCATTCGCCGTAGCAGAGCAGGATTATCAGATCCAAATCGTCCAATTGGTTCGTTTCTATTTTTAGGACCAACCGGTGTGGGTAAAACTGAGTTATGTAAAGCTTTAGCCGAATTTATGTTTGATACCGAAGAGTCTATGGTGCGTATCGACATGTCGGAGTTTATGGAAAAACACTCAGTAGCTCGCTTGGTAGGCGCGCCTCCTGGCTATGTAGGTTATGAAGAGGGTGGTTACTTAACCGAAGCGGTAAGGCGCAGACCTTATTCGGTCATTTTACTTGATGAAGTAGAGAAGGCGCATCCAGATGTATTCAACATCTTGCTGCAAGTGCTAGACGATGGCCGCTTAACCGATGGCCAGGGGCGCACTGTAGATTTTCGCAACTCAGTGATCATCATGACGTCTAACCTTGGCTCAGACATCATCCAAGAGCGGCATGGCGAGATGACCCATCAAGAGATTAAAACGGCATTAATGGGAGTGTTAGCTCAGCAGTTTAGGCCTGAGTTTATTAACCGGATTGATGAATCGGTGGTGTTCCATCCCCTTGCTCATGAACAGATCCGTACGATTGCCGGAATACAAGTTCAGCGCTTAGTGCCGCGCCTTGAAGAGAAAGGTTACAGGTTGGAATTCAGTGATGCGGTGTTAGATAAACTAGGGCAAGCGGGTTTTGACCCGGTTTATGGCGCTAGGCCTCTCAAGCGCGCTATTCAGCAGCAGTTAGAAAACCCTTTAGCTCAAGCGATTCTATCGGGACAGATTGAACCAGGGAAAACGATTCGTATTGAGCTGGAAGATGGCCAATTAGCCTTTAAATAAAGGTAAAGCGTAAGCAAGCTAATTAGCTTGCTTACGTTGTTGGCTTTGAAGTTGTTTTAGATTGAGATAGCTTTTAGTTTGGCTGTCGCTAAGCAGCTTGGTTATCTCTTGATCTTTTTCTTTTAACAACTCGCGCATTGCTTTCCACATTTGTTTTCGATCGCCTTCAAAACCAAACAGGTCATCCATCAAGCGATTGTATCGCTGTTCAAGTTGAGCAAATTGGTTAATTTGCTGAGAATCTAAACTCAAATGTTTAGTCAATCTTTCTATGTCCATAGTGTTACTACCAATCTGTGCGTTTAGTCGACCTAAAAAATGAACTCCTCCAAATATTTATTTCTTATGTCTAAGATATAGTTCATTGCGCTGCTTTTGTCTTTGAATTGCTATTAACACTTAGGGGCTTATGCTATTTTTAGCCAAAGTTTTAAGGCTGTTTTATAGAGTATTTAAATGACCGAGCAAAAAGTTAGCGAAGGTGCCCGCCAAAAAGGTATCTTCTTACTCCCCAACTTGTTTACCACCGCAGGGCTGTTTTCAGGCTTTTATGCAGTAGTAGCATCAATGAACGACCAATTTGAAGCAGCGGCTATCGCCATCTTTGTTGCAATGATTTTTGATGGAGTAGATGGCCGAGTTGCTAGGTTAACAAATACCGAGAGTGCTTTTGGTGCAGAGTATGACTCGATGGCCGATATGGTTTCCTTTGGTATTGCCCCTGCTCTGGTAGTTTACAATTGGGCGCTGCACGACTTAGGCAAAATAGGCTGGTTGGCAGCATTTGTTTATACAGTAGGTGCAGCCTTGCGCTTAGCCCGCTTTAACACTCAAGTGGGTATTGCGGATAAACGTTTCTTTCAAGGTTTAGCTAGTCCAGCCGCGGCCGCGTTAATAGCTGGGATGGTCTGGTTTGCTCAAGACCTACAGTTTTCAGGTAACAGTTTAGAATTTGTTGCCTGCTTTATTACAGTCATCAGTGGTCTATTAATGGTGAGTAACTTCCGCTATCACAGTTTCAAAGGCATCGATTTAAAAGGCCGTGTACCATTTTTTGCCGTGCTGCTTATTGTATTAGTGTTTATTGTTATTGCAGTTAAGCCAGCAGTTATCTTGTTTACGCTGTTTGCAGCCTATGCTGTTTCGGGGCCTATCTACACAGTTCGCACTGTAAAGGACCTCAAATTTAAACACGTAGTGGGTGATGAAGAAGATCTAGATTGTCATCGAACTGAGAGCCAGCATAAAGACGATGAGCAATCTATTGAACCAGTAGCTGAAGATAAAGTAGAAAAGTAACAAAATAGTACTTAATGAGAAAAAAGGCGCTTAAATGGCGCCTTTTTGCTTATTTAATGTGCTGTTTTGGTTTTATCTTTCAATAATTGGCAAAAAAGCAAAATAACTGTTGCTTTACCAAATCGCTTCCCTATAATGCACCTCCACTGACACGGTACGCAGCGCTCTAAAGCGCAGCAAGGCTAAGACAGGGTTAACAAGGCCTAGGGCTGAGTTAGCGGCGCAAAAACTTCTTTTTAAAATCTTTTAAAAAGCGGTTGACAGCCACAGAGGAAAGCGTAGAATGCGCACCTCGCTTCGGCAACGAAGCAACGTTCTTTAACAATTTATCAAGCAATCTGTGTGAGCACTCACAGGGCCTTAAGTGAAAAAATTAAGCTTAAGTGAACTGGAGTCTTGCACTGTAACAACAGTAATAATTTCAGTTTTTAACTTTGAGCGAAAAAACTTTTGATTGAAGAGTTTGATCATGGCTCAGATTGAACGCTGGCGGCAGGCTTAACACATGCAAGTCGAGCGGTAACAGAAAGTAGCTTGCTACTTTGCTGACGAGCGGCGGACGGGTGAGTAATGCTTGGGAATATGCCTTTACGTGGGGGACAACAGTTGGAAACGACTGCTAATACCGCATAATGTCTTCGGACCAAAGGAGGGGACTCTTCGGAGCCTTTCGCGTATTGATTAGCCCAAGTGGGATTAGCTAGTTGGTGAGGTAATGGCTCACCAAGGCGACGATCCCTAGCTGGTTTGAGAGGATGATCAGCCACACTGGGACTGAGACACGG